>JBPPMF010000118.1:0-5672 GCA_051305915.1 Thiobacillus sp.
TGCGGCATTCGGTGACCAGGCGCACGGCACGTTCACGGACTTCGGGGGAATACTTTACGGGTTTCTTCATGGCTCCATTTTCTCAAGGGGTGGAGCCTCCACAAAATCCGGGGCGGTTCAAGCGTGCTGACTTTCCATTGCGTGAGTGGCTCACGCTTGCGCTCATTCAAGCGTTGCTTCTGCTCGGGTTTGCTGATGTCGAGGTAGTACTTGAGGAGCTTGATTCCCGAGCGCATATGCTCGAACTCGATCTGGAGCTTGTGCAGGATTTTCTTGTAGGCCTTTTTGGAAATCACTGGCGTGGGCCCACTCGATTCTTTTTCGTGGTTTTTTTTGCTCATTTATTGCCTCCCACTTGCGATGTGCCTGGCGCGCCAGTCTCTCGGCACCAAGCTTGAGAAACATGGACCACTTGGTTGAAAGTAGCATTTATGAAGGCCATGTCAATTTGGCCGGGAGGCCGTTTGTATCGCCGTACTGCCTATGAGAACCAGCGTAGGAAGGCTGCAGCCGTCAGGGCGGTGATGCCCAGTACGGCCAGCACCTGGAAGGTGTGGATCACGCCCGAACGGCCCCAGTTTTTGCCGCGGAGGAGATATATAGCGGTCAACAGGAAGGCGGTCGTTGCCGCAAGCACCTTGACGGCCAGGGCAATCATGGCAATCGCACTCAAGTCGGGGGGTTCGCCGTAGTAATAGAGGCTGACGGCGCCGAACAGCGCGCCGCTCGCGATCTGGGCGCCCCAGGCCAGCAGGATCAGCCAGGCGAAGATGCGGCTGTATTCAAGCCTGGGCGTGGGCCACAGGATGAACAGCGCGCCGCCCACGACGGCCGCCGCACCGAAATTGTGAATGACCTGGGTCAGGGCGTAGGCGAGATTTTCCGCGTCCACGGGCTATTTCACCGTGACCCGAACGCACTGTTCGATGCCGACCGGGACATGGGCCTTGTTCACCACCTTGATGCAGATGGCGCGCTTGCCCATTGACAGGCCAGTCAGCGGATAACTGCCCTCGAGCTTGCGCAGAATGCCGATTTCCTGGTCGTCGGCGTAAACATGGACGTGATCCCCACGTGGGCCGGGCTCGACTTCATAGACCAAGTGGTTATCGCTCATAGAATCGAGGGTGGCACCATCCAGCGGGGCGGTAATCATTACCTTGCCCTGCCCCAACGCAGTCGCGGGGATGGCAAGGCAGAGCCCGAGCGCCATTGTTGCAAGCAAATGTTTGCGGTTCATTGTCGTGCTCCTTCTCGGTTGTGAGAAAAACACTTCGCGCTGAAGTGGTCGTCTCTTTATAGATCGCAGGCCCCATGTTCGGGGCGCCCTAAGTGTTACGCGTAGCCCTCTAAACCAATTGCGTATTGATCGTGCATCGCGGCGCGTCCTGCGAGGCGGCCCTGTCGGCGCCTCCCCCTCATTCAAGCGGCAAGCAGCGCGTTCCCGACTAAAGTAAATGGACAAGAGCCATGAAGGGATGGGCATGAGCAACGAAGCCGCGATCCGGCTGGGTTTCTTCTTCGGCGTGCTGACGCTGATGGGGGTATGGGAATGGCTGGCTCCGCGACGCGCGCTCTCCACTTCGAAAAGCCGCCGCTGGCGCGCCAATCTCGGCATCGTCATGCTGGACACGGCGGCCGTCAGGCTGCTGCTTCCCGTCACTGCGGTTGCCATGGCGCTGCTTGCGCAGCAGCGCGGCTGGGGCCTGCTCAATCAGGTCGAGCTGCCGCACGCGCTGGAGCTGCTGATCGGTGTGCTGGTGCTCGATTGCGTGATCTACCTGCAGCACGTGATGTTCCATGCAGTGCCGGCGCTGTGGCGACTGCACCGCGTGCACCACTCGGATCTGGATTTCGACGTCACCACCGGGGTGCGCTTTCATCCCATCGAGATCGTGCTGTCGATGGGGATCAAGCTGGCGGCGATCGTTGTGCTCGGCCCCTCGGCGCTGGCGGTGCTGGTGTTCGAGGTGATGCTGAATGCCGTCACGATGTTCAACCACGGCAACGTGCGGCTGCCGGCCGCGATCGACCGCGTGCTGCGGCTTATCGTGGTGACGCCGGAGATGCACCGGGTGCACCACTCCATCCTGCCGCACGAGACCAACAGCAATTTCGGCTTCAGCTTCCCCTGGTGGGACCGCCTGTTCGGCACCTACCGCGCCCAGCCGGAGCGCGGCCATCTCGGCATGACCATCGGACTCGACGCGTTCCGCGACCCCGGCACGCTCGGCTTCGGCCAGCTGCTGCTGCAGCCTTTTCGCGGCGAACCGGGCCGATACCCGATCAACCGGCGCGGCAGGGGGGATGGCGACACATGAAATCCGGTGTCAGGTTTTGGCCGCCCACGCGACTCATCCGTGTCGACGGATGAACACGCGAAGGAGTTGCCATGCACGCTACCCTCCCCCTGCTGCACGCCACCGATTTCCCGCCGCTGCGGCGCGCACAGCTGACCACGTTGCAGGTCAACCTCGGCTACCGCTGCAACCAAGCCTGCCTGCACTGCCACGTCAATGCCGGGCCGACGCGCACCGAGATGATGGATGACGCCAGCGTGGAAACGGTGCTGCGTGTGCTGGAACGGCGCGGCATCGGCAGCCTGGACCTCACCGGCGGCGCGCCGGAACTGCATCCGCAGTTTCGCCGCGTGGTGCGCGACGCGCGCACGCTCGGCGCGGCGGTGATCGACCGCTGCAATCTGACCGTGCTGCAGGAAGCGGGACAGGACGGCCTGGCCGATTTCCTGGCGGAGCAGCAGGTGAAGATCGTTGCCTCGCTGCCTTGTTACACGCAGGAGAACGTCGACAGCCAGCGCGGCGGTAGGGTGTTCGAACGCAGCATCGCCGCGCTGCGTGAACTCAATGCGTTGGGCTACGGCAAGGATGACGGCCTCGTGCTCGACCTCGTCTACAACCCGCTCGGCCCGGTGCTGCCGGGCCAGCAGGACAAGCTCGAAGCAGACTACAAGCGCGAGCTGGGCGAACGCTTCGGCATCGTCTTCAACCGCCTGCTGACGCTGGCCAACATGCCGATCAAGCGCTTCGGCAGCACGCTGCTTTCCAAGGGCCGGTTCGCCGACTACATGACGCTGTTGCATGACAGCTACCGGCCGGAAAACCTCGAACGCGTGATGTGCCGCGATCTTGTCAGCGTCGACTGGCAGGGTTATCTCTACGACTGCGATTTCAACCAGATGCTGGGGCTGGCGCTGCAGCTTCCCGGGCGGCCGCGTCCGCACCTGCGCGACCTGCTGGAGCAGGATCTCGTCGGCCGCCCGATCACGGTGGCAGACCACTGCTACGGCTGCACCGCCGGTCAGGGCAGCAGCTGCGGCGGCGCGCTCGGCTGACGCATCATGAAACGCGCCCTGCTGTTCGGCCTGATCGTGATCTCGGTGGCGGCGTTCTTTGCGCTGGACCTGGACCGCCATTTCTCCTTGGATGCGCTCAAGGCTGGCCAGGCCGAATTCGCCGCCGCCTACGCCGCGCGACCCTTCACGGTGATCGGCGTCTTTTTCCTGATCTATGTCGCGGTCACCGCGCTGTCGCTGCCGGGCGCGGCGGTGCTCACCATCGCGTCGGGCGCGCTGTTCGGACTTGTCACCGGCACGCTGGTGGCGTCGTTCGCCTCCAGCATCGGCGCCACCCTCGCCTTCCTGGTGTCGCGCTTCCTGCTGCGCGACTGGGTGCAGCGGCGCTTCGGCGAGCGCCTCGTTGCGGTCAACCAGGGCATGGCGCGCGACGGCGCGTTTTATCTGTTCGCCTTGCGACTGGTGCCGCTGTTCCCGTTCTTCGTCATCAATCTGCTGATGGGCCTGACGCCGATCCACACCCGCACCTTCTACTGGGTGAGCCAGCTCGGCATGCTGGCCGGCACCCTGGTGTACGTGAACGCCGGCACCCGGCTGGCGAGTGTCGACAGTCTGGCCGGCCTGTTCTCGCCCGGCCTGCTGGCGTCCTTTGTGCTGCTCGGCGTGTTTCCGCTGATTGCGAAAAAGATCGTCGCCGTGATCCGCTCGCGCCGGGTCTACGCGCGCTGGAAGAAACCGCGCCGCTTCGACCGCAACCTGGTGGTGATCGGGGGCGGCTCGGCCGGCCTGGTGGCGGCCTACGTCGCCGCTGCGGTGAAAGCGAAAGTCACGCTGATCGAATGCCACCGGATGGGTGGCGACTGCCTCAACGCCGGCTGCGTGCCGTCGAAGGCGCTGATCCGTTCGGCCAGATTCGTGAGGCAAGCGCGCAACGCCGCCGCGCTCGGCATAACCCGCGTTGCGGTGGACTACGATTTTGCCGATGTGATGGCGCGGGTGCAGCGGGTGGTCCGCACCGTGGAACCGCACGACTCGGTGGCACGCTACCGCAGCCTGGGCGTCGAGGTCATCGCAGGGCTGGCGCGCATCGCCTCGCCGTGGAGCGTGGAAGTGAACGGACAGACGCTGACCACCCGCGCCATCGTCATCGCCACCGGCGCGCAGCCGCAGATACCCGCGCTGCCCGGACTCGAAGGCGTGAACCACTACACCTCGGACAGCATCTGGGGTTTGACCGTGCGCCCCGATCGCCTGCTGGTGCTGGGCGGCGGCCCCATCGGTTGCGAACTGGCGCAGGCCTTCGCCCGCCTCGACTGCCAGGTCACGCTGGTGACGCGCGCGGGGCTCATGGGCAAGGAAGACCCGGATGCAGCGGACGCGGTGGAGGCCGCGCTTGTAGCCGACGGCGTGACCATCCTGAAAAACACCGATCCGCTGCGCTGCGAAGCGAGCGATGGTGTGCAGCATCTGGTGGTGCGCCGCGACGGCGCCGAGGAAACGATCGCCTTCGACGCATTGCTGCTGGCCCTCGGCCGCGCGCCGCGCACCCAGGGCTTCGGCCTGGAGGAATTGGGCATCCCGCTGACGCCCGCGCGCACCATCGAGACCAACGCTTGGCTGCAGACGCTCTATCCAAACATCTACGCCTGCGGCGACGTCGCCGGCCCCTACCAGTTCACCCACACCGCCGGGCACCAGGGCTGGTACGCCGCGGTCAACGCCCTGTTTGGCGGCGTCAAACGCTTCAATGTGGATTACACGGTAATCCCCTGGGTCACCTTCACCGACCCGGAAGTGGCGCGCGTCGGCCTGTCGGAAACCGAGGCGCAGGCGCGGGGCATTGCCCACGAGGTGACGCGCTACGAATTGAAAGACCTCGACCGCGCCATCGTCGACGAGGCGACGGCAGTCTACGTCAAGGTGCTGACCGTGCCGGGCAAGGACCGCATCCTCGGCGTCTGCATCGTCGGCGCCCACGCCGGCGATCTGCTGGCCGAATTCGTGCTGGCGATGCGCCACCGCATCGGCCTGAACAGGATCCTCGGCACCCTCCACGCCTACCCGACCTGGGCCGAGGCCAACAAATACGCGGCCGGGGCGTGGAAGCGCGCGCACGCGCCGCAGCGCCTGCTCGCCTGGGCGGCGCGCTATCACGCATGGCAACGGCGATGAGCAGGCGGCTGTCGGTCATCCTCCCCGCGCTCGACGAGGCCGCGCAAATCGGCACGGTGCTGCAATACCTGCAGGCGATGCGCGGACGCGGCACCGAAATCATCGTGGTCGACGGCGGCAGCCGCGACGCCACCGTTGCAATGTCAGAACCCCTGGCCGATTTGGTGATCGGCGCGCCGCGCGGCCG
>JBPPMF010000146.1:0-2585 GCA_051305915.1 Thiobacillus sp.
GGTAGGCCCAGCGACTGGATGAACGCGGCACCCGCCTCGGCCTGCACACGCGATAACTCCACGCCCACACACGTGGACACAGGCCAGCGCCACGCCAGCGGAATCAGGTTGCCGCCCTGCGCGCAGCCCAGTTCAAGAATGCGTGCACGTGATGGATCGGGGGCATCGAAACCATGCAGCTTCGCCATCGCCGCCAGAAAATCCGGCTGGGTTTCGGGCAACGGCAAGCTGTCGTAGGGAAGTTCGTCGTAACTTTCGAGGGTATCCATGGCGACAATTGTAGCGCCGCCAAAAGCACCCGAATCAAACCCATCGGCTGTCATTGCAAGCAGCGCGAAGCAATGACAGTAGCGGGTTGAGACAGCCTGCTCAGTGGCCGCGCGTGCCCGGCTTGCCGGCAAACAAGGCAGCTGGCGGACGCGGATTGCGCGGCTGGGCAGAGGTGGACGAACCCGGTGCGCCGCCGCGGTGAGCTGAGGGCTTGGCACCACCTGCCGCGGGTTTGCCCGGCGGCGCGCGGCCGGCACCGCTGCGGCCGCCAGGCGGGCCCGAGCGTGCGCCCTGGCCCTGGCGCGGACCGCCACGGCCTTGCGGCGGACGCGGCGGGCGTTCGTCGGACATCAGGTCGGCCTTGGCCGGCGGCACGAAGCCGGGTTCGATCTCGACCCGCACGATCGAGCGCTTGATCAGCTTTTCGATGTCGCGCAGGTAGCTCAATTCCTCATCGTCCACCAGCGACAGCGCCGAGCCGGTGGTGCCGGCGCGACCGGTGCGGCCGATGCGGTGAACATAGTCTTCCGCCACGTTGGGCAGTTCGAAGTTCACCACCTGCGGCAGCTGGTCGATGTCGATGCCGCGGGCGGCGATGTCGGTCGCCACCAGCACTCGCACAGTGCCGTCCTTAAAGCTCGCCAGCGCCTTGGTGCGCGCCGACTGGCTCTTGTTGCCGTGGATTGCGGCGGCAGCGATGCCGTCCTTGATCAGTTTTTCGGCCAGCTTGTTGGCACCGTGCTTGGTGCGAGTAAACACCAGCACCTGCTGCCAGTTGTGGTGCTTGATCAGGTGCGCCAGCAAATCGCGCTTGTGCGCCTGCGGCACGCGGTGCATCGACTGCTCGATGATTTCCACCGTGGTGTTGCGGCGCGCGACTTCAATGCTTTTCGGGTTGTGCAGCAGGCTGTTGGCAAGCGTGCGGATCTCGTCGGAGAAGGTCGCCGAAAACAGCAGGGTCTGGCGCTGCTTGGGCACCACGGCGAGCACTTTCTTGATGTCGCGGATGAAGCCCATGTCGAGCATGCGGTCGGCTTCGTCCAGCACCAGGATTTCGACGCCGGACAGGTCGACCGTCTTCTGTCCCATATGGTCGAGCAAGCGGCCCGGCGTCGCCACCAGGATGTCCACGCGCGACTTCAGCGCCTTGAACTGCGGGTTGATGTTGACGCCGCCGAACATCACCATCGAGGTGAGCGACAGGTATTTGCCATAGGTCTTGACCGATTCCTCGACCTGCGCGGCGAGCTCACGCGTCGGCACCAGAATCAGGCAGCGCGGTCGGCCGGGCTTGGGCGCCTGTGCGGCGCGCGTCGACAGATGATGCAGGATCGGCAGGGTGAAGCCGGCGGTCTTGCCGGTGCCGGTTTGCGCGGCAGCGAGCAGGTCGCCGCCCGCCAGCACCTGCGGAACCGCCTGTGCCTGAATCGGAGTGGGCGTGGTGTAGCCGGCATCGGCAATCGCACGCATGATGGGTTCGGCCAGGCCAAGCTCATGAAAGCCGGGGGTGGCAAGGGTCGTTTCGGTAGTCATGTAATTTTTCCTGCGACGGCCTGTTGCGCGAGTTGGATTAGAACAACGGCAACACCAATCGAGGCAGACGAATAGGGGATCGTGAGATCGGGGTAAAAGAGCCGCGCACCGATTGGCTGGGTGCGGGAGGCCGCACTATACCGGCGATGGTTTAATGCGGCAATGCTTTTCTGCCGGGTGCGGAAATGAAAAAGGACCGGCTGATGCCGATCCTTTTTCGATGTTCGGGCTGGTGGGCAGTACAGGGCTTGAACCTGTGACCCCCGCCGTGTGAATGCCAAAACAGGGGTATTTCCCTTGCTTACTAATTTTTACTAAAACGCGCTTTTCCCTTGATGCGCCTTCGTTTCCGGCTTACTATTAGTGCAGTGGTCAAACTGTTTTTGACTGTTTTTTACTGCTTACTGCTTACTATGCGTTTACTTTTTTGACCGCCGCACTTCAAAAAACGACACCAGAAAAAGTAAGCAGGCCGAAATTGGGAGCCGTCATGCCGAAGATCAACAAATCATTCGTGGAGTCCGTCAACACGCCTGAGAAAGATGCGTTTTTCTGGGATGAAGAAATCAAGGGCTTCGGCCTGAAGGTTTCCCCTTCCGGGTCAAAGGCGTTTGTTTTTCAGTACAGGACAAAGCAGGGGCGAAGCCGCCGATTCACCATCGGGCGCTATAGCGATACGCTCACCGCCGACCAGGCCAGAAAACGTGCAAAGGATTTACGCCGCGCCGTCGAGGATGGCGGCGACCCGATGGACGAAAAGCAGGTCAATCGGCAGGCCGAGA
>JBPPMF010000206.1:0-16183 GCA_051305915.1 Thiobacillus sp.
TGCTGCCGATAGAGAAGCCATCGACGTATTGCAGGAAGTCGTCGGCCAGCAGCACGTTGGAGGGAATCTCGCACATCATGATCAGGCGCAGGCCGTGGTCGCCGCGCTTGAGTCCGTTTGCTTCCAGCAACTTCACCACCACCGCGCATTCCTCCACCGTGCGTACGAAGGGAATCATCACTTCAACGTTGCTAAATCCCATTTTCTCGCGCACTTGTTTCAGCGCGCGGCACTCCAGTTCGAACGCAGGCCGGAACAACGTCGATACGTAACGCGCCGCGCCGCGCAGCCCCAGCATGGGGTTTTCTTCCTTCGGCTCGTAGCGCTCGCCGCCCACCAGGTTGGCATATTCGTTGGACTTGAAGTCGGATAGTCGTACGATCACCGGTTGCGGCCAGAACGCGGCAGCCAGGGTGGCGATGCCCTCGGCCAGCTTGTCGACATAGAAGGCCACCGGGTCGGCATAGCCCGCGGTGCGCAGATCGATTTCTTCACGCAGTTCGGGCGTCTGGCCCGCATAGTCGAGCAGCGCCAGCGGATGCACGCCGATCATGCGCGCGATGATGAATTCCAGCCGCGCCAGCCCGACGCCGTGATTGGGAATCTGCGCAAATTCGAACGCGCGCTCCGGGTTGCCGACGTTCATCATCAGCTTCAGCGGTAGTTCAGGCAGGGTTTCGCTCGCCAGCGTTTCCACCGTGAACGGCAGCTTGCCTGCATACACTGTGCCGGTGTCGCCCTCGGCGCACGACACCGTCACCATCTCGCCATCCTTCAGCACCGTGGTCGCCTCGCCAGTGCCCACCACCGCTGGGATGCCCAGTTCGCGAGCGACGATGGCGGCGTGGCAGGTGCGCCCGCCGCGGTTGGTGACGATCGCCGCCGCGCGCTTCATCACCGGCTCCCAGTCGGGGTCGGTCATGTCGGTGACCAGGATGTCACCCGGCTGCACCCGGTTCATTTCGGCCGGGCTGGCGATCAGCCGCACCTCGCCCGAACCAATTTTCTGGCCGATGGCGCGACCGCTGATACGCACCTCGCCGGTCGCTTCCAGGGTGTAGCGTTCGCTCACACCATTGGCGCGTGCCTTCACCGTTTCCGGCCGCGCCTGCACGATGAAGAGTTCGCCGGTTTCGCCGTCCTTTGCCCACTCGACGTCCATCGGACGTTGGTAGTGTTGCTCGATCGCCATCGCCTGGCGCGCCAGCTCCAGCACCTCGGGATCGGTCAGCGAATACCGCCGGCGCAGCTCAGCCGGCGTGTCCTCGATCACGGTATCGCCGTTGCGCCACACCATGCGGATGGATTTTTCGCCGAGTTCGCGCCGCACCACGGCGGGGAAACCTTCAGCCAGCTTCGGCTTGTGCACATAGAACTCGTCCGGGTTGACCGAGCCCTGCACCACGGTTTCGCCCAGCCCGTAGGCCGCGGTGATGAACACCACATCGCG
This sequence comes from Thiobacillus sp., assembly GCA_051305915.1. Classification (GTDB taxonomy): domain Bacteria; phylum Pseudomonadota; class Gammaproteobacteria; order Burkholderiales; family Thiobacillaceae; genus Thiobacillus. Next base: position 1,451 of record JBPPMF010000206.1, read on the forward strand.
AAAGCCGGATTCGGTATCCAGCGTGAACAGTACGCCGGAACAGGCGATGTCGGAACGCACCATGCGCTGCACGCCGGCCGACAGCGCCACGTCGGCATGGGCGAAGCCATGATGCACGCGGTAGGCGATGGCGCGGTCGTTGTAGAGCGAAGCGAAGACTTTCCGCACGTACGACAGCAAGTCGTCGGCGCCGCGCACGTGCAGATAGGTTTCCTGCTGGCCGGCGAACGAAGCATCGGGCAGGTCTTCCGCCGTGGCCGAGGAACGCACTGCCACCGACACTTCGTTGCCGAGCGCGGCATACGCGGTGCGCAGATCGCTTTCCAGCGCGTCAGGCAAGGCGGCGGCCTCGACCCAGGCACGAATTTCTGCCCCGGCCGCGGCCAGCGCCGTCACATCCGCCACGTCGAGCGCCGCAAGCCGGGCATGAATGCGTGCGCGCAAATCGTTATGATCGAGAAAATCCCAGAATGCCTGCGAGGTGGTGGCAAAGCCGCCCGGCACTTTGACCCCCGCGCCGGACAGATTGCGGATCATCTCGCCAAGCGACGCATTCTTGCCGCCCACACGCGGCACATCCGCCATCGACAGGCTATCCAGCGGCACAATATAGTCAGCAGACATAGGTGAACTCCATGATTGGCTACAGCGTATTTTGCGTGTCAGACCACACCGGGGTGACGGTCGAGGCCGTCGCCAAAAGCGTGCTGGCGCAGTTTCCACGATTTGAGTGTAGCCTGATTACGTTGCCGTTCATCGACAGTGTGGACAAGGCTCAGGCCACGGCGGCACGCATCGCCGCCACGCCCAGCGCACTGGTTTTCTCTACCCTGACCGACCCTTCTCTGCGTATTCCGTTCCACCACGCCGGCCTCAAGCTGTTCGACATGTTCGAGTTGATCGCCCCCGCGGTTGAAAGCGCGCTGGGCGAAGTTGCCACCCCCAGCGGCGGCCGTACCCACGGCATGGCGAACAACTATGAAGCACGCATGGATGCGGTCAACTTTGCGCTCAACCTGGATGATGGATTGAATCCGCAACGACTCGGCCAGGCCGACCTGATCCTCGTCGGCGTCTCGCGCGTCGGCAAAACCCCCAGCGCGCTTTACCTCGCCCTGCAATATGGCCTGCGCGTCGCCAACTATCCGCTCACGCCAGACGACCTGGAACACAACAGCCTGCCCGACGTGCTGCTGGACCAACTGCCGCGACTGCGCGCCCTGACCTTGTTGCCCGAACGCCTCGCCACTATTCGCCAGGTGCGCTACCCCGACAGCCGCTACGCCAGCCTGGCCCAGTGCCGTGAAGAACTCGCCGCCGCCGAACGGCTGTTCAAGCACCATGGCCTGCCCGTCATCGATACCACCCGCATGTCGGTGGAGGAAATCGCGGCGCGCTTGAGAAGTCTGGCGTAAGCCCCCACTGGGCCGCGCCAGTTCAGTTGGCTGCGGTGTGATGCTCTCCTGCTGTGCCAGGTTTATCGTTTGTTGCAAGAAACCCGGAAAAATCCACGTTTACCCTCTATTCAGGAAAAATCCTGCCGATAAGACTTACTCTCAGCATGGACATTTGACCATTTTCAAACCATGACACGTCAATCGGAGCCTGTTTTTTCGCCAGCGCTTTGTAGCGCACCCCTCTCTGTCATGATGGCGCTTCGTTGTATTTGTTGTATTTGCAGTCGCGCATCGTGCCGAGGGCGTAAGTTGTCGTGATGTCTCCTGACACCGACGCCACCCCGGAATCTGCCGCAAGGCACCTCAAGCGTCCAGAAACCTGGAAGCTGACCCTGCTCGCCGGTTTTATCACGCAGCTTCTGCTGATCCTGTTCGTTACCGCCATTGGCCTGCAGCAACTCGGGGTGACCACGAGCAATCTCGACAGCATGGTTGATATTCACATGCGCAAGCAGAATCTCACCAAGACCATGGTGGTCACCGCACGCGAGCGAACGGTGATCATGTTCATGCTCACCAAGATTGACGACCCCTTCGAGCGTGACGAATTGCTGATGCAATTCCACCAGAAAGGATCGGAATTTGTGGAGGCGCGGCAGGCACTGCTGAATATGCCCCTGAACGACAGGGAGCACGAACTGATCACCCGGCAGCGCGAACTGATCGTCTTCGCCCAGCCGATTCAGGAGCAGATCATGCACCTGATCGGCGCCGACTCGAATCTGCATGCCGCGGATCTGGTTCTCAGAAAGGCCATTCCTGCACAGAACAATGTGATGGCCATCCTCTCGCAACTCGACAATGAAACCCAGCGGGCTGCGGAGGCCGCCAGTCAGCGGGCACATGAAACGCATCAGGCAGCGCGTTCCTGGATATATCTTTTTTCTGGCATGGCCTTGCTGGTGGGGCTTGTCGTCACCACCGTGGTTATGCGCCACACCAATCGCGTCAGCCGCGAACGGGAACGCGCCGCCACCCACGACAGTCTGACCGGCCTGCCCAACCGCATGCTGTTCATGGATCGCCTGGAGCAGTCGCTGATGCGGGCGCAGCGCCGCAAAACGCTGGTGGGGGTCATGTTTATCGACCTCGACCGCTTCAAACGCGTCAATGACACGCTCGGACATGCCAGCGGAGACACGCTGATTTGCGAGGTGGCCCAGCGCCTGCGTGCGGCCACGCGCGCCGAGGACATCGTGGCTCGGCAGGGCGGCGACGAGTTTGTCGTCGTCATCGGCGATGCGGCCGGGCTTAATCACATCCTGCAGGTGGTGGAAAAGATGCTTGCCGTCGTGAATCAACCCTATTGCATCGACGGCCGTGAAATTTTCTGCAGTTGCAGCATCGGGGTCAGCATCTACCCGAATGACGGCGCTGATTCCTGCAGTCTGCTGAAAAACGCCGACACGGCCATGTACACCGCCAAAAGCGGCGGCAGAGATCGTTTCCAGCTCTACGATGTGGCCATGAACGCCATGGCGGCGGAAAGGCTGCAACTTGAAACCGAGTTGCACTATGCACTGGAGCGGAACGAGTTTGTCTTTCATTACCAGCCTCAGCTCAACCTGAATACCGGACGCATTCAGGGTGTCGAAGCGCTGATCCGCTGGAATAATCCGGACAAGGGCCTGCTCAGTCCGGCCGTATTTCTGGAGCTGCTGGAGGAAACTGGTGGCATCGTAGGTGTCGGGCGGATGCTCTTGCTAGCAGCCTGCCAGCAAACCGCAAGCTGGCATGCCGCCGGCTTCACCGATTTGTGCGTTGCCGTCAACGTTTCCAGCAAGGAGTTCTGGCACGAGGAACTGGTCCCCTGCGTTCAAGCCGCGTTGACACAATCCGGCCTGCCCCCGCACACGCTCCACCTCGAATTGACCGAAGGCATCTTCATGCAGGATACCGATCGCGCTGTTGAACGAATCGTGGCGCTGAAGGCGCTGGGGATTGGCATTGCCGTCGATGATTTTGGTACCGGCTATTCCTCGCTCGCCCATCTGAAGCGATTCCCGATCGACGTCCTGAAAATCGATCGCTACTTCGTCAAGGACTTGCCGAGCGACCCGGTCAACGAAGCCCTGATCAGCTCGATTCTCACGCTGTGCGAAGGGCTACATCTCGATACAGTCGCCGAAGGGGTGGAAGACAGGGCGCAACTCGAATCGCTGCGCAGGCTAGGCTGCCGGATCGTGCAGGGCTATCTCGTCAGCCGGCCGGTGCCAGCTGACGCGGTCATCGAGTTGCTGGGCCACGACTGGAAACATGCTTACGACCCCGAGCAACACGTTCAACCCGAGCTCACTGCCATCTAATGCCCATCGGCGCATCCCGGCAGGCAGGCCATCGCGTTCAGGATTTAAGGTTTCACAAAACCGACCGAATCAGTAAAAGTGCAATCTCGAAAAAGGAACAGGATTCATGACTGAAGAGAATCTGGCTATTACCGGCATAACGGGTTGCGACGATGCGTTTGATCCATCCATCTGGATTGAAAACCTAGCCTCAATACTGGCCAGTTTTCTGGCTGATCCGCGCTTACGGTATTCGCATGGCGTCCAGCCCAACGTGGTCAATGGCGAACTGTGCCTGCTGCTGGCAACCTGGCTGGAAACCTCCGATCGCGCCACTTATGACTATGTCATGGAGTTTGCCAGAGCCAACCATGTGGAAACCAGACTGGACCGGCGCACTGGTGAGCGTGCCATGCAAAAACCGGCTTGATGCGCACGCGCTGAAACCCGGGAATCAGGCCAAACGCTGCCGCACGGCCTCGAACATGGCAATCGCCAATGCCGCCGAGGCATTCAGGGATTCCATTTTTCCCGGCATGGGAATCTGAACCGTTGCCGTTGCCGCGGCACGTACCTCATCCGACAGCCCGGCGCCTTCGTTGCCCACAATGAAAGCGAGCGGGCCGGTCAAATCACTTGAAAACACACTGCGGTCTTCTGTCAGCGCCAGGGCAAGGCTCTGTCCTTTGAATTGCGCACACCAGGCCGGCACATCCACGCCTTGAGCAAGCGGCAACACGAACTGCGCGCCCTGCCCGCCGCGCAGCGCCTTGGGCGACCACGGATCATGGCAGCCCTTCGACAGCACCGCCAGCGTGGCACCCGCCGCCGCACCGGTACGTAACATAGCGCCGAGATTACCGGGATCCTGGATGTCTTCCAGCACGATGACCAGCGGGGTTGCGGCGAGGGCAGGCGGGTTCAGCCAGACGGCCTCGGCGAGCAGGCCGGTAGGCGTGGCGACGGGCGCGAGTTCGGCGAACAGCGGATCGGGCAGGACGATGGCTTTTGCCTGGCTGCAGCGCACGACCAAGTGCGCCCGTTTGCCGGCATCGAACGAAGCCGCACGCACCAGAGTATGCAGCTGGCCGCCGGCATCGAGATAGGCCGAGAGCAGATGCTCGCCATCGAGCAGGGTCATCCGCGCTTCGCGCCGCGCGCGGGCCGACTCGGCGAGTTTTTTCAGCCGCTTGAAGATGGGGTTGTCGCGCGATGTAATGGGCGTTTCAGTCATGGGCGAATTATCCGCGATTCGCTCTGGGCGGCTACACTCATACTATGCGTATCGCCCTCATCACCCCCTACGGCCGCGAACATCGCAACGGCAACTGGCACACCGCCGCGCGCTGGGCGCGCTTTCTGCGCGAAGCCGGGCACACGGTGCGGACGCAGGTGGAATGGGACGGCCGCAGCGCCGACCTGATGCTGGCGCTGCATGCGCGGCGCAGCTTTGCCTCGATCCGCGCTTTTGCCGAGAAGTATCCGAGCCGACCGCTGTTGCTGACGTTGACCGGCACCGATCTGTATCGCGACATTCACGAAGACCCCGACGCCCAGCAGGCGCTGGAACTCGCGCACCGAATCATCGTGCTGCAGGATCGCGGCGTCGACGAGCTGCCCGCGCATCTGGCCGCCCGGACGCGGGTGATCTACCAATCGGCGCCCGACATCGCCCGCCTGCCCTCGCCCGCCCGTGCCTTCGAGGTGCTGGTGATCGGCCATCTGCGCGCGGAAAAAGACCCGTTCCGGGCGGCGTTGGCGACGGCCTATCTGCCCGAGCATTCGCAGATTCAGGTGACGCATCTGGGTAGCGCCCTCTCCGAAAAAATGGCCGAAACGGCCGAACTGGCGCAGCACAAGCTACCGCGCTGGTGCTGGGCCGGCGCGGTCCCGCACAAGACGGTGCTGAAACGGCTGGCGCGCGCGCGCCTGATGGTGATCAGCTCGCTGATGGAAGGCGGCGCCAACGTGATCTGCGAAGCCTTGGCTGCCGATGTGCCGGTGCTGGCCTCGCATATGTCCGGCAACATCGGCATGCTGGGCGAGGACTACCCAGGCTATTTTCCGCTGGGCGACGAAAGGCAGTTGGCCAGATTGATGTCGATGGCCGAGACCGACCCCGGTTTTTATGCCGGCCTGCTCAACCACGCCCGCCTGCGGCGTGGACTGATGCGGCCGGAGCAGGAAGCCAGCCGGCTGCGGCAGGCGGTGGCGGAATTCGAGCAGGGCGCGGGCTGAGACTCAGCCTTCGGCAAACAAAATGCCAAACATGCGTGTGCGTTCGGCTTCGCTCAGGCCGCGCAGTACCCGTACCGCTTCACGCGCGACCCGCGCATCGCGCGTGATCGAATATTCGACCGCCAGCGCGCGCCAGACATCGGCCAGCGCCGGGTCGGTGGCCTGCAGCTTTTGCAGCGCCTGCGCAACCCCCGCCTGCCCTTTGCTCAGATAAAACGTCAGCCCCAGGTTGTGCCAGGCCTGGAAGTAGTCAGGGTCGATTTCCACCGCTGCGCGATACGCCAGCATCGCCTCGCGCGGGCGCCGGCTGTCACGGTAGGCATTGCCCAGATTGTTGCGCGCATACACATCGCCGGGGTCGAGGCGCACATTCTGGCGGTACGCCGCAATCGCTTCGGCAAACCGCCCCAACTCGCCCAGCGCGCGTCCCTGAATAAACCAGGCCAGCGGATTTTTCGCATCGGCCAGCGCCCAGGACTGCCCCCACGCTAACAGGCCTGACCAGTCGGCTCGCTTTTCCAGTGCCTGCGCCTGGCGCACCCAATCGGCGTGCGGGCGTGCTGCCCGCGATGCTTGTGCGCTGTCCAGGCCAAAGGTCTGGGCGGCAGCCGCTACCGGGCCGGCAAACGCAAGACACGGCAACAATAAAAGCAAAGCAATACGGCTGTTCATGGAGTGGGGATCGCGAATTGAGGCGCTCGGCTTTGCGGGATGGATGCCCGCCATTTTACGCCGCACTTGACGCATGGCTTATGCTGTCGGCTGTTTAAAAATGAGTCACCCCATGCACGCCACCACCGAACATTTCATTCCCGGCAAGGATGCTTCGCTCGAAGCCTCGATCGCCACCCTGCAGTCCAAGCTGAAAACAATCGGTTTTTACATCGAGGAGCGTTCCTGGCTCAATCCGGTGGAAGGCGTGTGGTCGGTGCACATCCGCGACCGCGACTGCCCGCTGCTGTTCACCAACGGCAAGGGCGCGTCGGAGCTGGCCGCGCGGGCAAGCGCACTGGGCGAATATTTCGAGCGGCTGTCGACCAACTATTTCTGGACCCACTTCTCTCTGGGCGAGACGATCGCCAACCGGGCCTACGTTCACCACCCCGAAGAGCGCTGGTTCACCGCGGAAAGTGATGCCTGGCCCGAAGACCTGCTCACGCCCGAGTTGCACGCTCACTACAACCCGGACAAAAGTGTGCGCGCCGACCAGCTGATCGACCTCAACTCCGGCAACGCCGAGCGCGGCATCTGCGCCATCCCCTACCAGCGGCTCGCCGACGGCAAGACCGTGTACTTCCCGGTCAACCTCATCGGCAACCTCTACGTCAGCAACGGCATGTCGGCCGGCAACACGCTGAAGGAGGCGCGCACCCAGGCGCTGGCCGAAATCTTCGAACGCCACATCAAGTTCCGCATCATCGAAGAAGGCCTGTGCCTGCCCGACGTGCCCGAAGCCGTGATCAACCGCTACCCGCACATCGCCGCCGGCATCCGCGGCCTGCGCGAGGCGGGCTTCGGCATCCTGGTGAAGGACGCCTCGCTCGGCGGCCGCTATCCGGTGATGAACGTCACCCTGCTGCATCCCCACGATCAGGGCTGCTTCGCCAGCTTCGGCGCGCATCCGCGCTTTGAAGTCGCGCTGGAACGCGCGCTGACCGAACTGCTGCAGGGCCGCGCGCTTGATTCGCTGGCGGGCTTCCCCGCCCCCGGCTTCGACGAGGCCGAAATATCCGACCCGCAAAACCTGGAAATCCACTTCGTCGATTCCAGCGGCGTGATTTCCTGGCAGTTCCTGCGCGACACCCCCGACTACGACTTCGTGGACTGGAATTTCGGCACCACCACCGAAGAGGATTACGCGTGGTCGGTCGATGCGCTGCACGCCGAAGGCCACAATCTCTACATCGCCGATTTCACCCATCTCGGCGTCTATGCCTGCCGCATCCTGGTGCCCGGCGTGTCCGAGATCTACCCGGTCGAGGAACTCGAATTCGAGAACAACAGCGTCGGCAACCTGATCCGCCCGGCGCTCGCGCGCCTGCCCGAACTGACCGACGAGGAATGCGCCGAATTGTTCGATCTGATCGTCGAACTGGAGCTGGCCGATGACCGCCTGGTCACGGTGCTGATCGGTCTCGCGCCCGACGCCGACTCACCGTGGACCGACCTGCGCGTCGGCGAGATCAAGCTGCTGCTCGCGCTCGCCCTCGGCGACGACGACGCAATCCGCGAAGGCTGCACCTGGATCGCCCAGTACGGCCAGCGCAGCGACGCGCGCCTGAAGGTCTACCGCTGCATCGCCGACCTCACCCAACTCGGCGACCCCAGCCCCTTCGAGCCCGCGCTGGCCCTGATGTACGGGCGCGAAACGCTGGAACAGGCTTTCGCGCTGTTCAATCAGGACGAGCGGTTTTTCGGGTTGACCAAGCTGGGCAGCGACTTCGAGGGCAGCGTGATTCACCAGCGCCTGCTGGAGGCATACCGCAAGGTGCGCGGCTAGAATCCCCACACTTCTCTTGCTGCCTTGGTAGGTTGGGCTGCAAAGCCAACAACTTTAGCGCGTACTCACCTATGTGGTGAATACATTGGGCTTCATTTCATTCAGCCCAAGCTACGCGGGTTACGTACCTTGCGGCCAGTTAATGATTGACATAGGCACAGGACGCTTCCCATCAAGCACATCAATCAATCCTTGTCTCAGGGCTGTCTGCTGATCTTCAGTCTCGCTATGGACGCGTGGGGAATACGATGAATTTTTAATATGTGTTTTGTCAAAATCGTAATCCAGTACACGCGCCATTTTATGTAGAAGCTCCACCAACAGGTCAATGCGCCTTACTCCCCACTGCTCTATTGGAATAGCCGTGTTATTCAGCAAATCCAGATACTCTTTCCAAGCCTCAATTACTTCTTTCTCTTTTTTGTGACCCTTATCAAACTCAAGGTCAATTCGGTTCAACGCTTCCACATGTGCCCACGATGCTGTGTAAGCACGCGTCGCCATGAGTGTTTTAAATACTTGGGCCTTTCGCTCTCGAATTTCTTTCAGATCGTCAAGATAGCGGGTAAGACGCACCGCAACAATTGGGCCCATAAAAACTGCCGCTATCATTAGCCAATCAGATATTGTCATTTGTTCTCTATGTTCGAAAGTTGGATTTAAATATCAGACACCCTATCCCAGAAATTATTGCGGAATAACGCGGCTCATATCCCGCGCTGTCTCACCGTCTCATACAAACACAGCGCCGCCGACACCGAGACGTTGAGACTTTCCACGGTGCCGCCGATGGGGATGCGCGAGACCTGATCGCAGTTTTGTTTGACCAGGCGGCGGATGCCAGCGCCCTCGGCACCGAGCACCCAGGCGATGCCGGTTTTGGCATCGACGCGGGATAGCGGCTGCTCGCCGTCCATGTCGGCGGCGATGACCCAGATGTTGTGTTCCTTGAGTTCTTCGATGGTGCGCGAGAGGTTGGTGACCATGATGTAGGGCACGGTCTCCGCTGCGCCCGAGGCGACCTTTTCCACCGTGGCGTTGATGCCGACGGCATTGTCTTTCGGCGCGATGACGGCGTGCACGCCGAAGGCATCGGCCGAGCGCATGATGGCGCCGAGGTTGTGCGGGTCGGTGACGCCGTCGAGGATGACCAGCAGCGGCGGGCCTTTGATGTTTTCCAGCACTTCGTCGAGCGAATGCGTGAGCGCGACCGGTTTGACGCGGGCGACCACGCCCTGGTGCTTGGCAGCCTTGCCAACCAGGCGGGTCAGGCGATCGGCCTCGACCTGCGCCAGCTTGACCCCATTGTCCTTGGCCTGATGCACCAGGTCGCGCGCACGCGCGTCACGCCGGGTCAGGTCGAGGTAGATTTCGAAGATGCCTGCGGGGTCCTGGCGCAAACGGGCCAGGACGGGGTGGAAACCGTAGATGAGTTTTTCCGCGGCGTGTTTTTCAGCAGATTTCTCGCTCATTTCTTCTTGGCGCCCGTTCTTGATTTTGACGTTTTCTTCTTCGGCGCTTCGGTGTCCACCACCGCCCCAAAATCCTCAACCAGGCTGAAGTCGATCTTGCTGGTTTCGATGTCGGCGCGCATCACCTTGATGCGCACACGGTCGCCCAGGCGATAGCGCTTGCCAGTGCGTTCACCGAGCATCATGTGCTTGGCCTGGTCGTAGTGGAAGTAATCCTGACCAAGCTCGGATACGTGGACCAGGCCCTCGATGTAAATGTCGTCAACCGAGACAAACATGCCGAAGCTGGTCACGGCGCTCACGGTGCCGTTGTATTCGTCGCCGATGCGATCCTGCATGAAGTAGGTCTTCAGCCAGGCGTCGACATCGCGGGTGGCGTCGTCAGCGCGGCGCTCGGTCTGCGAGCAATGCACGCCAATTTCCGCCAGGCCCTTGGTGGGCAGCTTTTCGCCGTTCAGCACCGCCTTGATGCCGCGATGCACCAGCAGATCGGGATAGCGGCGAATCGGCGAGGTGAAGTGGGTATAGGCCTCGTAGGCCAGGCCGAAGTGTCCCTTGTTGTCGGGGCTGTAGACGGCCTGCTTGAGCGAACGCAGCATCACGGTCTGCAGCAGGCCATGATCGGGACGCGGCTTGATTTTCTCCAGCAATTCGGCGTAATCCTTGGCATGCGGCTTGTCGCCACCGCCAAGGTCGAGTCCGAATTCGGCCAGGAACCCTCGCAGTGCGGCAAGCTTCTCGGGCGTCGGGCCTTCGTGCACGCGGTACAACGCAGGCTGCTGGTTTTCCTGCAGGAAATCCGAGGCGCAGACGTTGGCCGCCAGCATGCACTCCTCGATGATGCGGTGGGCGTCATTGCGAATCACCGGCACGATGGCCTCGATCTTGCCCTGATCGTCGAACAGGATCTGCGTTTCGGTCGAGCCGAAATCGATTGCGCCGCGCTTGGCGCGCGCCTTCAGCAGGGTACGGAACAGCTTGTCGAGCGCCTGCAGGTGCGGCATCAATTCGGCCTGCTTTGCGTCGGGCTGGGTCGCGCCGGACAGCCAGTCCCACACCTGATTGTAGGTGAGCCGCGCGTGCGAATAAATCACCGCGGGGTAGAAGCGGTATTCCTTGATCGAGCCGGTAGACGTGATCCGCATGTCGCACACCATGGAGAGGCGATCGACTTCCGGATTGAGCGAACACAGGCCGTTGGACAAGGCTTCCGGCAGCATCGGAATGACGCGGCGCGGGAAGTACACCGAGTTGCCGCGATTGAAACCTTCGGTATCGAGCGCGTCTCTCGGTTTGACGTAATGGCTGACGTCGGCGATGGCCACGATCAGGCGGAAGCCGCTGCGGCCGAGTGGCTCGCAATACACCGCATCGTCGAAGTCGCGCGCCGTCTCACCGTCAATGGTCACGAGCGGTAGATGGCGAATGTCCTCGCGATCGGCCAGGTCTTTTTTCTGCACCTTGTTCGGCAGCTTGGACGCCTGCGCCTCCACCTCGGGCGGAAACACATAGGGCAGATCGTGCTTGCGCAGCGCAATCTCGATCTCCATGCCGGGGCCGGTGAAGCTGCCGAGAATCTCGCTCACGCGCCCGACCGCTTCGGTGTGTGCGCCGGGCTGGGTGACGATTTCCACCGTCACCACCTGGCCGGACTTCGCGGCACCTTCGTTTCCGGGCGGCACCAGGATGTCCTGGTTGATGCGGCGGTTTTCCGCAATCAGGAAACCGACGCCAGCCTCGAGGTAGTAACGGCCGACGATGAATTTGTTGACGTGATCCAGCACCTCGACGATCTTCGCCTCGCGGCGTCCGCGGCGGTCGAGGCCGGCCACGCGCACCATCACACGGTCGCCATGCAGCACGCGATGCATTTCCTTGGGCGACATATAGAGATCGTCGCCGCCCTCTTCCGGCACCACGAAACCGAAGCCGTCCGGATGGCCTTCGACGCGGCCCTTGATCAGGTCCAGCTTGTCCGGCAGGCACAGCTGGCGCTTGCGGTTGAGCATCAACTGTCCATCACGCTGCATCGCACCCAGGCGGCGCTGGAACAGCTCGCGCTCGTCCTCGGTGATTTTCAGTTGCTCGGCAAACGCGTCCGCGTCAACCGGGCAGCCGGCATCGGTCAGCAGTTGCAGGATGTATTCGCGGCTCGGCAGCGGCGACTCGTAGCGTTCAATCTCACGTTCATAGAACGGGTCGGCCAGCCGGATGGCAGGAATCTGGTGTTTGCTGGCGCGACTGCGGGTCTTTTTTGTAGGCATCTTCGTTGACAATTTAATCTCTGCTCTCTAAAATGCGCGCCTTGTAGCCCAGATGGCGGAATTGGTAGACGCGCACGGTTCAGGTCCGTGTGCCGCAAGGTGTGGAGGTTCGAGTCCTCTTCTGGGCACCAGTTGTAAGCAAAAAGCCGACTCCGTGTCGGCTTTTTGCTTCTTCAGACTTCATTTTATACATCAAACTTCGTAGGGATGACGACGCACGATCGTCTCCACCCGATCCGGCCCGGTCGACACCACGTCCACCGGCACTTCGCACAGCGCTTCCATCCGCTTCAGGTAGGTCTGCGCCTTTTGCGGCAGCTTGTCGAATTCCTGCACGCCGACCGTGGTGTCGCTCCAGCCCGGCAGATCTTCGTAAATCGGCTCAACATTGGTGATCGACTCGGCGCCCACCGGCAGGATGTCGCAGGTCTCGCCGTCGATCTTGTAGCCGACGCACACGCGCACGGTTTCCAGCCCATCCAGCACGTCGAGCTTGGTCACGCACAGACCGGACACGCCGTTGATCTGGATCGAGCGCTTGAGTGCAGCGGCGTCGAACCAGCCGCAACGGCGCGCCCGCCCGGTGGTGGAGCCGAATTCATGGCCCTTTTCACCCAGGTACTGGCCAATATCGTCGAACAATTCGGTGGGAAACGGCCCCGATCCAACACGCGTGGTGTAGGCCTTGGTGATGCCCAGCACATAGTGCAGGGAATTCGGACCAACGCCGGCACCGGTAGCGGCGCCGCCGGCGGTGCAGTTGGACGATGTCACAAACGGGTAGGTGCCGTGGTCGATGTCGAGCAAGGTGCCCTGCGCGCCCTCGAACAGCAGGTTGCCACCCGCCTTGTTGACTTCGTACAGGCTGCGCGGCACGTCGGCCACCATCGGCTTCAGGCGCTCAGCCATGGCCATCATAGTGTCGAGCGTCTGGTTGAAGCTCACCACCTCAGCCTTGTAGTAGTTCTTCAGCATGAAGTTGTGGTGATCGAGCACTTCGCCCAGCTTGGCGGCAAAACGTTCGCGGTGGAACAGGTCCTGCAGGCGCAGCGCACGGCGTGCCACCTTGTCCTCGTAGGCAGGGCCAATGCCGCGCCCGGTGGTGCCGATCTTGCCGGCACCCTTGGCGATTTCGCGCGCCTGATCGAGCGCCACGTGGTGCGGCATGATGAGCGGACAGGCTTCACTGAGCTTGAGGCGGCCCGCCACGTCGACCCCGGCAGCCAGCAGCATGTCCATTTCTTCCAGCAGCGCAGTCGGCGACAGCACCACGCCGTTGCCGATGTAGCAGGTGACGTTGTCACGCAGGATGCCGGACGGAATCAGATGCAGTACGGTTTTCTTGCCCGCCACCACCAGTGTGTGGCCCGCATTGTGACCGCCCTGGAAACGCACCACGCCCTGCGCGCGGTCGGTCAGCCAGTCGACGATTTTGCCCTTGCCTTCATCACCCCACTGGGTACCGATGACGACGACGTTTTTTGCTGCCATGGTGCAATCTCCCTTTATTGTGCTGCCACTTTATTGAGCATCGGAACTGGCGATAACCAGTTCGCGCAAATCCAGACTAAACCCTGTGGCCGGGCGCGCCCGACCGAATACCCGCCCGACTTCGTCGTAGCGCCCACCCTGCGCGATCGCATGGCTGCGCCCGCCAGTGTAGGCGGCAAACACGACGCCGCTGTGATAACCGTAACCGCGCAACTCGGCCAGATCATAGGCCGCCTCAACGCCGATAAGCCCCTTGTCGAGCACCTCCAGGGTGTCCAGCGCAGATGCGATCGCAGCCAATGGCGGCAGGCGCACACGCGCCTCGGCCAACACGCTGCGATCGCCATACAACTGAGGCAGTGCCGCAAAGGCGTCGCGCAAGGCAATCGGCAAACCGGCGGTGAGGACGGCCACAGCACTGCTGTCCTTGGCCTGCAACGCGCCGAACAGCAGATGTTCGATTTCATCACTGAGGCGAGCTTCCTGCGCCAGCGCACGATAGACGCCCACATGCCCGATGTCGAGTTGCACGGTTTTCACGCCGCAGGCAGACAGGCCCTGCAGCATCAGCGTGAGAATTTCGAGGTCCGCTTCGGCGCCGGCTTCGCCGTATAACTCCGCACCGATCTGAATCGGCTCGCGCGAGCGATGAAAACCGTCGGACTGGGTGTGCAGCACGCTGCCCGCATAACACAGGCGATTGACAGTGTTGGCGGCCAGCAGATGGGCATCGATGCGCGCCACCTGCGGCGTGATGTCGGCACGCACCCCCATCAGCCGCCCGGTCAATTGATCGACCAGTTTGAACGTTTTGAGATCGAGATCGGCGCCTACTCCGGTCAGCAGCGAGTCGACGTATTCCATCAACGGCGGAATCACCAACTGGTAGTCGCGACTGCGGAACAGGTCGAGCAGCGCGCGCCGCATGTCTTCCATGCGCCAAGCCTGCGGCGGCAGCACATCCTCGACGTTTTCGGGCAATAACCAGGCAGTCATTTCAATTCAGTATCAGCAACAAAAAAACGC
>JBPPMF010000224.1:0-10401 GCA_051305915.1 Thiobacillus sp.
CGACCTGCTGCTGATCGACGCCGCCGCCGAATTCGGCAGCTATGCCGCCGACATCACCCGCACCTTCCCGGTGAACGGCCGTTTCTCGGCAGCGCAGAAGGACGTCTACGAACTGGTGCTGGCGGCACAGGCGGCGGCCATCGACGTGGTGCGTCCGGGCAGCCACTGGAACGACCCGCACGACACGGCGGTGCGTGTGCTGACGCAGGGCATGGTCGACCTCGGTCTGCTCCACGGCGAGGTCGACGGCCTGATCGAATCGAATGCTTACAGCCGCTTCTACATGCACAAAACCGGCCACTGGCTGGGCATGGACGTACATGACGCCGGCGAATACAAGATCAAGGGCGAGTGGCGGCCGCTGCTGCCGGGCATGACGCTGACGGTCGAACCCGGCTTGTACATCCGTCCGGCGGACGATGTGCCTGAGGCGTTCTGGAATATCGGCATTCGCATCGAGGACGATGTGGCGGTGACCGAAAACGGTTGCGAGGTGCTGACCACACCGCCCAAAACGGTATCGGAGATCGAGGAATGGATGAAAGCGTGAAGGATGTTCTCATCGTCGGCGCCGGCCCGGTGGGCGCGGTGTGCGCACTGGCGCTGCAGCAGCAGGGCGTTTCTGCGCGCGTGCTCGAAGCACAGCCGGCCGATGCCCGCGCCGACACCCGCATCCTGGCGCTGTCGCACGGCTCGCGCCTGATCCTGGATCGCCTCGGCGTGTGGTCCCGCCTCGACGACGCCACCCCGATCACCCGCATTCATATTTCGCAGCGCGGCGCGCTGGGCGTGGCGCGGCTGTCGGCCGACGAGGTGAAGGTGCCTGCGCTGGGTTACGTGTTGCCCTATGCTTCGCTCACCGTGGCACTGAAAGAGGCACTGGCCGATGCCGGCATCGCGGTCGACTATGGCGTCGCGGTGACCAATATCGAATCCGGCGCGGACGCTGCGATGCTGCATGGGGCCGACGGACGCAGCGTCGCGGCCCCGCTGGTGGTGGTGGCCGATGGCGGCCGCGGCGACGATGCGCCGCCGCCCAGGTTCGAGCGCGACTACGACCAGATGGCCGTGGTGTGCGAAGTGCGGACGGAACTGCCGCACGCGAATCAGGCTTACGAGCGCTTTACCCCGCAAGGCCCGGCGGCGGCGCTGCCGAAAGGCGACGGCTACGCGCTGGTGTGGACCGCAAGCAACGCCGACGCCCAGCGCATCGCCGCCTTGCCGGACGATGAATTTCTTGCCGAGCTGTATCGCCATTTTGGCGGGCGCCAGGGCCGCTTCCTGCAGGCCAGCCCGCGCAAGACCTTTCCGCTGAAACTCGCCTACATCGGCAGCGAAGCCGCCGACCGCGTGGTGCGCATCGGCAACGCCGCACAGACACTGCACCCGGTGGCGGGTCAGGGCTTTAACATCGGCCTGCGCGACGCCTGGGAGCTGGCAAACCTGTGCGGCGATACGCCGGCCGACTCCATCGGCAACGCCGCCATGCTGGCGGCTTACGCGCGCGGACGGCGGGCCGATGTGCTCGGCGGCGTCGGCTTCACCGATTTCCTGGTGCGCGTGTTTTCCAACGATATTGCGCCGCTGCGCCACGCGCGCGGACTCGGCCTGCTGGCGCTGGAAGTGCTGCCGCCGCTGAAAGCCTTTGTCGCGCGGCGGATGATTTTCGGAGCACGCGGTTGAATCGGGTTGGGCATTACGTTTGCTCCCTCCCCCATTTGGGGGGAGGGTTGGGGATAATCAGCGACTTGCCCGCTTGCGGGCTTAGTCGAATGCTTAGAGGTTCCATCAGAGGGAGCGAAGCATGAGCCACGAACGCTATCAGGTCATCATCGTCGGCGCCGGGCTGGTGGGGGCGGCGGCCGCGCTGGCGCTTGGCCGGCAGGGATTCAGAGTCGGGCTGATCGAACGTCAGCCGCCCCAACTGCCGGACGACAGCTGGGACACCCGCATCTACGCCATCAGCCCCGTCAACCAGCGTTTTCTGGAATCGCTGGGCGCCTGGCAGCGCATGGATGCCGACCGCGTGCAGCCGGTGTTCCGCATGGATGTGGCGGGCGACACCCGCGGCGCGATCCGGCTCGATGCCTACGAAACGGGCGTGTCGCACCTCGCCGCCATTCTTGAAAGCGGACGCCTGCAGCATGCCTTGTGGCAGGCGCTGGAGGCCGACGGCAACGTGGCGCTGCACTGCCCGGCGACGATTGAGTCGATCGAACGCGATGAATCCTTCACACGGATCGCGCTGGATGATGGCTCGACTCTTGAGACCGAACTGATCGTCGGCGCCGATGGTGCCGCCTCGCGCATCCGCGAATGGGCCGGTCTGCAATCGACCCTGACGCCCTACGGCCAGAGTGGCGTGGTGGCCAATTTCGAATGCGAACACCCGCACCGCGGTACCGCCTTCCAGTGGTTTTTCGACCAGGCCATACTCGCCTGGCTGCCCTTGCCAAGGAACTGCCTGTCGATGGTCTGGTCCACTCCGACTGCGCATGTCGACGAACTGCTTGCGCTGGATGCGTCAACCTTGGCCGACACGGTGCGGGCGGCGGGCCACGACCGGCTTGGTGCCTTGCGCCTGCTGACTCCGGCGGCGGCGTTTCCGCTGCGGCTGATCCGGGTCGAGTCGCCGGTGGCGCCCGGCGTGGCGCTGATCGGCGACGCTGCGCATGGGGTGCATCCGATGGCGGGGCAGGGCGTCAATCTGGGATTCGGCGATGTCGAAGCGCTGGTCGACGTGCTGGCCCAGCATCGCCGCACTCACCTGGGCGACCTGCGCGTGTTGCAGGCCTATGCCCGCCAACGTGCCGAGCCGGTACAGCGCATGCAGGCGCTGACCCATGGGCTGCATCATCTGTTTGGCGACAGTCGCGCCGCCTGGCTGCGCAACGCCGGCATGCAGATCGTCGATCATCTGCCGCCGCTGAAGTCGGCGCTGGTGCGCGAAGCCATGTCCTGATAACTGGTTTTTTTGAAGTATTTTTTGGAGCCTAAAATGAAATTCATCCCCTTGGCGCTGGCCGCTACCCTGATGTTCGCCGCGACCGCGCAGGCCAACGAATCCGTGATTCGCAAGGCGCTGACGCAGCAATTTCCCGGCGCCAGCATCGCGTCGGTCCAAAAGACGCCGTACAGCGGATTGTTCGAGGTCTATCTCGACGGCCAGCTGGTCTATGTCGACGCCAAGGCCAAATATATTTTCGCCGGTGACGTGATCGACCTGAAAACCCGCACCAACCTGTCGCAGGAGCGCCTGAATCGCCTGCAGGCCATCGACTGGAAAACGCTGCCGCTCAACAATGCGCTGAAGACGGTCAAGGGCAAAGGTCAGCGCCAGCTGGTGGTGTTCTCCGACATCGATTGCCCCTACTGCCGCAAGTTCGAGGCCGAACTTGCCAAGGTCGACAACATCACCGTCTACACTTTCCTTTATCCGATCGAGGGCCTGCATCCCAAGGCGGTGCAGACCTCGAAGCAGATCTGGTGCGCACCGGACCGCAACAAGGCGTGGGATGACTACATCGCGCGCGGCACCGTGCCAAGCAACGACGGCAAGTGCACCAACCCGATCGAGGCCACCATGGCGCTGGGCAACAAACTGAAAGTCTCGGGCACCCCCACGCTGGTGTTTGCCAACGGCGTGCGTGTGCCGGGTATGGTGCCGGCCGCGCAGCTGGAACGCCTGCTTGCTGCCAACGCCAAATAATCAATACCAAAGACTACATTTTATTTTCGGTATCGCGTCGAACGTGTTCCTGGCGAGCCAAGCCGCGCTGATCCGTCCCTGCATGCGCGCACTGACCAGTGCCTACGGCGAAGGCCGCAACTGCGTCTGGCTTTGCGAGCAAGGGGCGCTGGTGCATGTTTCAGAATGAGGAGTTTGATCATGATCTGTGGAATGAAAACATTAGCGCTTTACTTGGTTGGCGCCTTTCTCTGGGCGTCTTCCGGAACTGCGCTGGCGGCATTGACCACCGAGGAGCTGACCCGGCTGAAGATGTCTGGCCTCGGTGAGGAAGTCATTCGCTTCATGGTTGAAAATGCTTACGGCAACGTCGATCGGGTGGTGAAGCTCAAGGAAGCGGGTTTTGCCGATGAGACGATATCGTCAGTAATCAGGACCGATCTCAAGGCAGGCGGTGAAGCCAAGCTGCCGGCACCTCAGCCGGTGAAAGCCCAACAGGCTCAGCCGGCAGCCGCGCGGGTAGCCGAAGCGGCGGCTACCATGCAGGCTTCGGCGAAGGTGAAAATCGAACAGTATTTGGCGGTTGGAGAGCCGATTGTCAAGAACAGCCAGGACATCGAGAATGCCACGATTTCGCTGTTGCAGGGGAGGCGGCTGAAGATCGAATGGGATGGCAACCCGGTTGGCTCGCCCCTGGACAACATCCTCCGGCGCAAACCATTTGAAAATCCATTCTATTGGGATCTGGACAAGGGCGATGCCTTGCACAGCGTGAACCCGAAAGACAATTCATTCATCCTGCGGACCGGGCGCTCGCATCAGGGCAGTCCCGCGGCAGATAGAGTGCACTACTGGATCGTGCATGTGACCCCCAACAGCCCTGATCTGGAGAAACGAATCCGGGAATTGCTGTTGGAATGAGTTGAACCAGACGGACTACGTCGCTTCCTGATCAGTTGTTGCGCAGCTGTTCTTCGCGTGCCAGTTGGCGCAGGCCGTCGAGCGCATTTTTCAGCGTGGCGTTGTCGCTGTCGCGCGGGAACACCATCCAGGCGGGGAGCTTGAACTGCGGGGCGTGCGGCACGCGCCACAGCTTCCCTTCTTCGATATAGCGCCGCACCAGGCGCAGCGGAAAATAGCCACTGCCGCCGTAGGTCAGCAGCTGCTGCACGCCCAGCCAGCCGATGTTGGCGACCAGCGCGGGCGGCCCGGTTTCGGGGTGGTGGTCGCTGAACTGGGCATGAAACTCCGGCCCCCAGTCGATATGGATGTAGCCTTCATCCGGCCAGCCGCGCGCCAGGTCGCTGGTCACCAGCAGCAGGGTTTCGTCGAACAGCGGTTCCACCGTCAGCCCGGAGCGCGAGGTCGGCGTGTACATCACACCGATGTCGACCGTGCCTTCGATCAGGCCCTGCATGATGTCGGCCTCGAAGCCAATTTCCAGGCGCAGCGACACATCCGGCGCGGCCTCACGCATCCACGCCACCCAGTGCGGCAAAAAGCCTTCCCATAGCGCAATCCGTCCCGACAGCGTCAGCACGTCGTGAAAACCTTGCGGCAGGCCGACGTCGTGGTGGGCCTGTTCGACGGTGCGCACCAGATTCTTGGCGTGGCGCAAAAAGCGTTTGCCTGCCGGCGTCAGTTCGGCGCCGTTGCGGCCACGGTGGAACAGGCGGGTGCCGAGCGCGGTTTCCAGCGTGTGGATGCGGGCGCTCACGGTCGATTGCGTGACGTGCAGGCGGCTGGCGGCGGCGACGAAGTTGCCGGTGGCGGCCACCATCAGAAAAGTGCGGGCGAGTTCGGTGTCCATGCTGGTTTTATATATCGGATTCTTCGATATTAGATAACAAAATTTATCGTTGGATAGATATATCAGGACACCCTAGACTGGGCTCATCCGATCAACAAGGAGCCCATCATGAATCAAATGACCTCCCCCGTGGCTTTGCTTCCCGAGCGCGATGGCGAAGGCTATCTGGTCGATCCTGCCGACTGGAACGAGGACGTGGCCAAGGCCTTGGCGCAGGGTGAAAACATCCAGCTCAACGAGGATCACTGGGACGCGATCCGCTTCATGCGCGACTACTACGAGCAACACCAGATCGCGGCCGATACCCGCTTCGTCATCAAGCATCTGGCGGAGCGTATGGGTCGGGACGCCCACAAGAAACTGTTCGAGCTGTTTCCCTACGGTTACGTGAAGCAGGCCTGCAAGATTGCCGGCATGCGGCGTCCGCGTGCCTGGAGCACCGGTTGATGCGGCAGGCCGAACCGCATGCCTGGCAGTGGCTCGGGGTGAACCGCCACACGCATGCTGTCTGGCTCGAGTCGGGGCGGATGGGTCCCGACGTCCGTCCGGCGAGGCCGCGCTAATGGTCGGCAGGCTGGCTTACTCGGTTTCGGAACGCGAGCACTGGATTTCGGCCGCTGGTGGCTTGCTCGGCATCCTGGCGGTGCTGTGGGTCAGCCATTTCTGGCTCGATGGGCATGGCGGCGTGCTGGCGATTGCCTCGATGGGCGCTTCGGCCGTGCTGCTGTTTGCCGCGCCGCATGGGGCGCTGTCGCAGCCGTGGCCGGTGCTGGGCGGGCACCTGGTGTCGGCGTTGATCGGGGTCACCTGCGCGCGCTGGCTGGGCGATGAGCCGATGCTGGCGGCGTCATTAGCGGTGGCGTTGTCGATTGCTGCGATGTACAGCCTGCGCTGCCTGCATCCGCCGGGCGGCGCCACCGCGCTGTATGCCGTGCTCGGTGGCGAAACGGTGCATGCGCTGGGCTATGGCTATCTGTTCAGCCCGGTGCTGTTGAATGTGGTGGTGCTGGTGACGGTGGCGGTGCTGTTCAACTACCCGTTCGCGTGGCGTCGCTACCCGCAAAGCTGGCATCAGCGTACGCAAACCGTTGTCATGCCTGCCGAAAAAAGCATGATCCCGCACAGCAACCTGGTTTACGCGCTGTCGCAGATCGACACCTTCGTCGACATCAGCGAAGACGACTTGCAGCGGATTTATGCGCTGGCGCTGGCGGGGCGGCCGCAACCGGCGTCCGTGGCTACGACCCAGCCCGCCGAGTCGCTGCGCTAGGGACGCAGTGGGTTCAGCACGTCAGGTCTATCAGCAGGCTGGACAGGTCATCGGCGTGTTCCTCTTCCATCGCCAGGATGCCTTCCAGCATGCGGCGGGTGGTGATGTCCTTGTCGCCGATGTAATGGATCATCTCGCCGTAGCTCTCGATCGCGATGCGCTCGGCGACCAGATCTTCCTTGATCATCTCGATCAGGCTGTCGCCTTCCACGTATTCGGCGTGCGAACGCATTGCCAAGCCTTCCGGGTTGAAATCGGGTTCGCCCTTCAACTGCACGATGCGCGCAGCGATCAGGTCGGCATGGCCCTCTTCCTCGGTGGCGTGCTGCAGGAATTCCTGCGCGACCGTGTCGGCGTTGATCCCGCTCGCCATGAAGTAATGCCGCTTGTAGCGCAGGATGCACACCAGTTCGGTGGCCAGCGCCTCGTTCAGCAGCTTGATGACGACGGGGCGGTCGGCCTGGTAACCGGCGGTGACCGCGCCGTCCTCGATGTGCTTGCGGGCGCGGGTGCGCAGGGTCTCGATGTCGGTGAGAAAGGGTTGGGTGGGTGCGGCTTCGGGTTCGGCCATCGTGACGCTCCTTCGTTGTTGAGAAATTCAACCTAGCGCAGTGTCCAGCATCATCATGACGACGAAGCCGCCGATGAGGCCGAGTGTGGCGGCCTGCTCGTGACCCTTGCGGTGGGATTCGGGAATGATTTCGTGCGACACCACCCAGATCATCGCGCCGGCGGCAAAACCCAGCCCGGCCGGATAAAGCGGCGCGAAGCCGGAAGTGAGCGCGACGCCGACGATGGCGCCGAGCGGCTCGGCCAGCCCGGTGAGCGCGGCGATGGCAACCGCCTGCCACGGCGTATAGGCCACGGTGCGCAGTGCCACCGCGACCACCAGGCCTTCGGGGATGTCCTGGATCGCAATTGCCGCGGCGAGCGGCACGCCGACCGAGGTGTCGCCGCCGGAAAAACCGACGCCGATCGCCATCCCTTCGGGGAAGTTGTGCAGCGCGATGGCGAACACCATCAGCCACACGCGGCGCAGATGCATCCAGTCGGGACCGTGGCGGCCGGCTCTGGAATGCTCGTGCGGCACCACCTTGTCGGCCAGCAGCAGGAACAACGCGCCCAGCACCAACCCAGCCGCGACCAGGGCGGCGCCGGCGAGCTTGCTGCCGAGGATGTCGGTGCCGGCGGCGACGCCGGGCAGGATCAGCGAAAACGACGCCGCCGCTGCCATCACGCCGGCGCCGAAGCCGAGCATGATGTCTTCCCAGCGTGTGGAAATCTTGCGGATGAACAGGGCCGGAAACGCGCCCAGCGCGGTGGCGAGCGCGGCCACGGCGGAACCGGCCAGCGCCATTCCCATCGGGGTGGCGAGCGACGTGCCACCCTGCGCCCACGCCACCCACACCAGACCCGCCAGCAATACGAGCGCCAGTGTGCCGCCGCCGAGCCGGAGGGCGGCTGTGTGGCGCGGGTCGGTGAAGTAATCCTGCAGGGTGCGGACCGCCATGTTCATGAATTCACTTTAGCCTATGCCTAGGATGTCCTCGTCCGCCGCCGCGGCGGCGTTCCCGATGCCGATCCAGCTCAGGGCTCGCATCATCGCGCGGCGCACCGGGTGCGCGGGAACGGCGTAAACCGGCGCGCTGGCGAGGCGGTCGCGGCGGTATTCGTCGTACGTGCTCGTCATGCTCATGGCAATCATTTCCGGCTCCTTTCATCGTGGTTTTTATAGCGCAGTGAGGTCATTTAAGCCGTGGGTGGTTTGTTTATCCAATGAATTGTATAGAATGAATTCATTGATAAAAGCGAACGTTCAGCCATGACTCTGCAAGAACTGAAATACCTGGTGGCGCTGGCCGATAACGGCCATTTCGGCCGCGCGGCCGAAGCCTGCTTCATCACCCAGTCGACGTTGTCGACCCAGATCAAGAAGCTGGAGGATTTTCTCGGCGTGACGCTGTTCGACCGCAGCCTCAAGCGCGTCACCCCGACGCCGATCGGCCGCGAGATCCTGGCGGCGGCGCGCAGCCTCGTCGAGGAGTCCGAACGGATCAGGGAGTTGGCCAGGCACGCGCAGGATCCGATGGCGCGCACTATTCACCTCGGCGTCATCCCCACCCTGGGCCCGTATTACCTGCCGCACGCGCTGACCCTGGTGCACAGGAAACATCCCGACTTGCGGCTGCTGCTGCGCGAGGAAATGACGCCGCAGATTCTGGAACATCTGCTCGACGGCAAGCTGGATGCCGGGCTGCTGGCGATGCCGGTGACCGACGATAGCCTGCGCGTCGAACCGCTGTTCTATGAGCCGTTTTTCGCCGCGCTGCCGGCCGGGCATGCGCTGGCCAAACGCGAGGTGCTGAAGGTGGCCGACATCATGGCGGAGAAGCTGCTGCTGCTGGACGAAGGCCACTGCCTGCGCGACCAGGCGCTCGATGTCTGCGGCACTGGATCGCGCGGGCGCGAGGAGGTGCGTGCCACCAGCCTGGAAACCCTGCGCCAGATGGTCGCCATGGGATTGGGATTGACGCTGCTGCCGGCGCTGGCGGTCGATGCCGCACCGCGTGTCAATAAAAAGGCGGTCGAGATCCGCCCGTTCAAATCGCCGCCGCCCGGCCGTACCATCGCCCTGGTGTGGCGCAAGCGCGCGCCGTTTCCCGAGACCTTCGAGCGGCTGGCGGCCACGCTCAAGGCCAGCCTGCCTGCCGAAGTGGCGGCCGTCTGAACCGGTGTGACGCTACCGCGCGTGGATGCCTCAGGCGGAACTTGCGTGCCGGTGCCCGGGTCGAGCAGGGACTCGTTTAGAATCGCCATACCTTGAAACCTGCCCTGATTCTTCTTCTGCTGGGAGCCGCGCCGTGGCCGGTGTCGGCCCATGCGCAGGCACTCGATCTTCCGGAGCGCCCCGGCGCATTCTGGCTGCAACTCGATGTGCTGCCCGGTTCGTCGCAGGCGTCTGCTGTGCAGACCGACACCATTCGGTTCGACAGCCTGGCTGCGCTGACCGACCATGCGCTGCGCGAACGGCCCGAGTCGCGCGCCGGCTGGCTCGGCATCCAGGCCGAAGCGGCGCAGCTCGATGCGGCTGCTGCCGCCAACTGGCCGACGCTGACCGGGCAACTCAACTTCACCCAGAGCCGCACGCTGTCGAGTTCCGGTGCACCGGTGCCCACGCTCCATCGCTATGGTCCCAGCCTTGGTCTTGCCTATGTGCTCTATGATTCTGGCGCGCGCGCGGCCAGCGTCGATGCCCAGCGCTATCAGCTCATCGCCAGCCTGCTGAATAGCAATCGCACCCTGCAGGACACGATCGCCGAAGTCGAGTTGGCCTATTACGCGGTACTGGCCGCACGCGCACAAGTGGCCGCCCAGACGCAGCAGGAAGCCGCCTTGGGCACCAGTCTCGATGCGGTCGGGATGCGGCTGCGTGGCGGCCTGGCCTCCCGTGCCGACCAGTTGCGCGCGCGCGCGGCGCTGGCCGAGGCGCAACTTGCGCGTCAGGCCGCCGAGCGCGACGAAGTCAAGGCAGAAGCAGCATTGAAGCAGGCGGCCGCGATCCCGCAGACGCAGCGACTGGCGCTGGACTGGGAACCCACGCTGCCCGCCGCACTGGAGGCGTCGAATCTGCTG
>JBPPMF010000229.1:0-2603 GCA_051305915.1 Thiobacillus sp.
CTGAAAGCCTGGCTCGACGCTGCCGGCTTCGCATCGGACGACGACACGTTGATCCTGCGGCGCGTGATCGATGCCGGCGGCCGTTCTCGCGCCTTCATCAACGGCAGCGCCGCGCCGCTGGCGCAGTTGAAAGATGCCGCCGAATTCCTGCTCGATATCCAGGGACAGCATGAGCATCACGCGCTGTTGCGTCCGCTGGCCCAGCGCGAGGTGCTCGACACTTTCGCCGGTGCGCAGCAAGCGGCTGCCGGCGTCAGCACCGCCTGGCACGCCTGGCAGGCTGCGCGTCAACGGCGCCTGGAAGCAGAAACCCACGGTCAGGCGCGGCAGATCGAACGCGAAGGTTTGAGTCTGGCGGTGGAGGAACTGCGCGGGCTGGGCGACGACCTTGCACGTTGGGACGAGATCCAGACCGAGCACGCACGACTGGCGCACGTTACCACCCTACTCGAAGGCAGCCACGCGCTGATTCAGGGGCTGGACGAAGGCGAGGCGGCGGTGTCGAGTCAGCTCGGCAAAATGAGTACGCGCCTCGACGCCATGCAGGCGGTGGACGACAGCTTGAAAGAGGTCGCTACGTTGCTGAACTCGGCCAGCGCCGATCTTGCCGAAGCGGTGCACGCGCTGCGTCGTTATGTCGGCCAGCTAAACCTCGACCCCGAACGTCTCACCGAAATCGACCGGGTGCTGGGCGACATGCACCGGCTGGCGCGCAAGCACCGCGTGCAACCCGACGCACTGGCCAGTCTGCTCGAACAGTTTCAGACGCGGCTGGCCGACCTGGCAGCCAGCGACGATCTCGACGCGCTGCAGGCCGCCGAGGACGCTGCCTGGGCGCACTACCAGACCGCGGCGAAGCAACTCAGCGCGCAGCGCCGCAAGGCAGCGACGGCACTGTCGAAACAAGTGACGACCGCCATGCACGAACTGGCGCTGGCCGGTGGGCATCTCGATATTGTTTTGCAGCCCGCCGCCGAGCCGCGCGCGCACGGGCTGGAAGACGTGGCCTTCCTGGTGGCGAGCCATCCCGGCCTGCCGCCGGGGCCGCTGGCCAAGGTAGCGTCGGGCGGCGAACTGTCGCGCATCAGCCTGGCCATCCAGACCGCGCTGTCCGGCGTGGCCGGGGTGGCGACGCTGATTTTCGACGAGGTCGATGTCGGCATCGGCGGCAGCGTGGCCGAAGCCGTCGGCCGGCGGCTGGCCAAGCTGGGCGAAACCCGCCAGGTATTGGTCATCACCCACCTGCCGCAGGTGGCCGCGCGCGGCACGCAACATTTGCGCGTCGCCAAGCAGGCCAATGGCGGCTTCGTGTCGTCCAACATCGAACTGCTCGATACCTCGGCGCGGGTGGAAGAAATCGCGCGCATGCTGGGCGGCCTCAAGATCACCGACACCACGCGGCAGCACGCCGCGGAGATGCTCGCCGGGTGAGATTCATCGCGCTGTACCCGCAAGGAGTACGCCGCCAGACACTGCGGAAGGGTCGTTGCGCAGCAGCGGGGAACCCACCGGCGTACCCCTTGCGGGTGCTCACCCTTCGGGCGGTCTTGGCGCTGTGCCTGCTGTTTGCGCTGGCGGTCACGGCGCGCGCCGCCCCACTTGCAGGTGTTGTCATTGTGGTGATCGACGGCGACACCGTGCTGTTCAAACCCGACCACTACAAGCCCACGTCGCGCGCTTTCATGAAGGTGCGTCTGGCCGATATCGATGCACCCGAACAAAATCAGCCGCACGGCGAAGCGGCGACGGAAACCCTGAAGGCACTGGCGCTGAATCAGCGGGCGCAGTTGGACATCGTGGCCACCGATACCTACGGGCGCAAAGTGGGGCGGCTCACTGTAGGCTCGCAGTCGGTCAATAGGGAAATGGTGCGGCGCGGATTCGCCTGGGCCTCCACCCGCTATCGACGCGATGTCGGTCTCCTGGAAGCGCAGCGTGAAGCGCATGCTGCCAAACGCGGATTGTGGCAGGATGCCACGCCGACGCCGCCCTGGGTGTGGCGGCGAGCACAGCCGGCGTCTTCTCAATGAGTGTTTAGCTGGCTGCTTCGCGCGGCGTGCCGTCCGGCAACGCGATGTGGCATTCGCGGAAAATCCGCGCCGTGCAATTGCGGCAAATCTCGTTGTCCAGTCGCGGGTAAATTGCCTGGATGGCGTCGCCTTTGTGACGGAAGATCTGTTCCTCGCCCACGGTGTCGACCTGGCCGCTGCGGCGCAGCATTTCGCACAGGTCCGGCTGCACTCCCACCAGATAAAGCCCGCCGCCCAGCTTGCGTCGGCGCCAGGCTTCCTTCGCCAGCAGCTCGGCACCCGCCAGGTCGATGAAGCCGATTGCGCGCGAGGTCAGTATCAGGTGTTTTTTCTGCGGATCGGATTCGTCGACGTTGCGGAAATACTTCTGCACGTGCTCGACCGCGCCAAAGAAAATCGAGCCTTCCACGCGCAGCATGGTCAGTTGCGGGCAGGCGGGCACATCCGGGGTGACCGGCCCGAATTTGCGGCGCGGGTTGTCACGTTCGGCAGCGAGCGGGCGCAGTTCGCGGATCGACGGCTGCGAGGTGCGGTACAGATAGAACATCAGCGACACCAGGATGCCGAGGAAGA
>JBPPMF010000261.1:0-14838 GCA_051305915.1 Thiobacillus sp.
TGATGGCGCCGATGACCAGACCGAGGCCCAGAATCAGCGCGGGTTCAAGCAGGCTGAGCGTACGCTTGACCGCAGTCTGCACTTCACGGTCGAAAACATCGGCGACCTGGATGAGCATTTCGGACAACCGCCCGGTTTCCTCGCCAACCATGACCATGTGCACGCCCAGTCTTGGGAAGACTTCGGCTTCCATGAGTGGGGCGCCAAGACCCTTGCCTTCGCGCAGCTTGATCGACACTTCGTCGATCCGTTCGGCCATGACGCTGTTGCTCAGGGTTTCCTTGACGATGGACAACGCCGACAACAAAGACACACCATTATCAAGCAAGGTTCCCAAGGTACGGGAGAAACGGGCCATCTCGATCTTGGCCACCAGATCCCCGATCAGGGGCAGGGCGAGAAAAAGCTCGTCCCAGCGGTAGCGACTGTCGGGGTTGGCCATCTGGTGCTTGAACAGGGCATACAAAACCAGGCTGCCGCCAATCAGCGCCCACCACCAGGCCTGGAAGAACTCGCCTGCACCGACGACGATCTGGGTTGGCAGAGGCAGGGCCTTGCCGGATTCTTCGAACATCTGGGTGAACTGCGGCACGACGAAGATGAGCAGTACGACGACCGAAACCACCGCCACCATGACCAGGATGGCCGGGTAGACCAGCGCGGATTTGACGGTTTCCCTGAGATCCTTGGCTCGCTCCATGAACTCGGTCAGGCGGAGCATGACGACTTCCAGTGCGCCGCCCGCTTCGCCAGCGCGGATCATGTTGAGATAAAAGCGGGAGAAGACGCCCTTCTGGGCTTCCAGCGCGGCGTACAGGGATGCGCCTCCGCGAACGTCCTGACGAACCTCGTCCAGAATTTCGGCGACATCATCGTTGGCCGAAAGATTGACTACGATTTCCAGGGCACGATCGAGGGGCAGGCCGGCACGCAGCAGGGTGGATATCTCGCGCGTCATCATGGCGATTTCGTCCTGGCTCACCCGCGCGCGTCCGAATCCGCCCAGCCAGCCCGTGCCACTGCCCGCCGTTGCCTCTTCAATCAGGATCGGCATGAAGCCCTGGGCCTGAAGCTGCTCGGCCACTGAATCCGGCGCGCGCGCCTCCATCTCGCCTTCGAGGATGCTTCCCTGCGCGTCTGCAGCCTTGTACTGAAACAGGGGCATTCTCAGTTTTCCCGGGTCACGCGCAGCACTTCGTCGAGCGTAATGATCCCGGCGATGACTTTGCGCAGGCCGTCCTCATACAGGGTCTGCATGCCCTCATCGATGGCCTGGCGGTGAATCTCCCCGGACAAGGCGTGACGCATGATCAGGCTGCGTATCGTATCGGTCATCGGCAGCATTTCCATGATGCCGAGTCGACCGGCGTATCCAGTACCGCCACAAGCCTCGCAGCCTACGGGCCGGTATAAAACGATAGGCGAATCGCCAGCGAACCGCTTGAGATCGAACTCCTCCACGACTTCGGGCAGGGGTTCATACGGTTCGCGGCAGGCCTTGCAAAGTGAACGCACCAGGCGCTGGGCCAGGATGCCGTTCACGGTGGAAGTCAGCAGATAGTCTTCCACCCCCATGTCGAGCAAACGGTTGACCGTGCTGGAGGCGTCATTGGTGTGCAGCGTGGAAATCACCATGTGGCCGGTGAGCGCCGACTGCACCGCGATGTGGGCCGTCTCCAGGTCGCGGATCTCACCGATCATGATGACATCGGGGTCCTGGCGCACGATGGAGCGAAGCGCGTTGGCAAAGGTCAGGCCGATCTGCGGCTTGACCTGAATCTGGTTGATGCCCTCCATCTGATACTCCACCGGATCTTCCACGGTGAGGATCTTGACGTCCGGCTTGTTCAGCAGTTGGAGTGCCGTGTAGAGTGTGGTGGTCTTGCCGCTGCCGGTGGGGCCGGTGACCAGCACGATGCCGTGCGGCTGGGTAAGCGCGTCGAGAAACAGCTTGAGCGTCGCCGGATCAAATCCCAGGGTGCCGAAATTGAGCGGCACGCCGCCCTTGTCCAGCACCCGCATGACCACGCTTTCGCCGTGCATGGTCGGCACGGTGGAAACGCGCAGGTCGATTTCCTTGTTCTTTGCTCTCAGTTTGATGCGGCCATCCTGAGGCAAACGGCGCTCGGCGATGTCCAGATTGGCCATGATCTTGATGCGCGAGATGACCGCTGCAGACAGCCGACGCGGCGGCGACTCCACCTCCTGCATCACGCCATCCACCCGGAAACGCACGATCAGGCGGCTCTCGAACGGCTCAATATGGATGTCCGAGGCGCGCGCGTCCAGGGCGCGTTCCATGATCAGGCTGACCACGCGGATCACGGGCGCCTCGCTGGCCAGATCTTTCAGATGCTGAACGTCGCTGTTCTCTTCCAGATCGACCGGCCCTTCTGCTTCGTCGACGATCTGTCCGATGCTACGGCCCGCGACATACAGCCGCGCAAAGGCAGCTTCGATTTCACTGGGCAGGCCGAGCAGAACGGTAATCTCTCGTCCGCCGGTTACCAGTCGGAAGGCGTCGATTACATAGCGGTCGAGCGGGTCAGCCATCGCCAGTACCAGGCGATCGGCATCCTCGCGTACCGGCAGGGTACGCGCTTCCTGGAGGAACCGGGTTGATACCCGCTCCTCGAGGATCGGCGAGGTGGGGTAGTCCCCGGCCGTGGCCAGGGGGATGCCAAGCTGCTCAGACAAAACCTGGTACAAAACCCGCTCGGCGACCCAGCCTTGCCTGATCAGAATGGTACCTAGTCGCTCCGAATCCCCGCCGGCCCTCTGCAGCTTGAGCGCGGCCAGCAAGTTCGCGCGCTGAAGCACGCCTTGCACGACCAGGATTTCACCGATGAGTTTTTTTGACAAAACAGGTCTTCTCAACAACTAAAGAACATTATTGTATTTCATCAACGCCGAAACAAAGGCGGTCATCGGAGGCGACTTTGACCGCAGGCCTCTGATGCCCCAAAATCCCCGCCGGAATGACCGCCGCGGTTGCTCGATCTGTACGAACTTTAGAAAAATCCGTGCAGATGCAGGTCTCACTGGGACTGATCATTCTTTCCTTTGCCGGTTCTGCCAACAGGGCCTTTCATGTTTCAAGGGGCGGTGCTGTGGTGGTTGGTGTTTTGGTGACATATGAGCCTGATCTGGCGAAGCTGGATGTGTTGTTGCGCGCTCTCAGGCGACAACTTGCAAGCGTTGTCGTCATTGACAATGGATCGAGTCTCGATATTGAAAACGGCATAACCGCAGATCTACGCCCAGACTCATGGTGCCAAGTTGTTCGGCTACATTCAAACTGCGGGATTGCCGCAGCGCAAAATGTCGGGATTGATTTAGCCCGCAAAGCGGGTGCCAATTTCGTCATGCTATTCGACCAGGACAGCGAGCCTGCGCCGAATATGATCCAAAAACTCCTTGACGCCGCATCCGCTCAATCGTCGCTAGGGGTTGCGGTTGCGGCGGTCGGGCCGCGTTATACCGATGAGCGACAAGACAATCCACCACCATTTCTCCGGATTCGGGGGATATCGGTCGAGCGGCAAACATGTGAGCACAACCACTCGGTAGTCGAGGTCGACTACTTGATCGCCTCCGGCAGTCTGATTCCGATGTCAACGCTCGATGCTGTCGGCCCGATGCGCGAAGACCTGTTCATTGACTATGTGGATATCGAATGGGGATTGCGCGCCAGAAGGGCAGGGTTTCAATCGTTCGGGGTCTGCGGTGCGACGATGCGGCACGATCTTGGAAGTGAGCCCATTAACCTATTTGGACGCATGATTCCGCTTCATAGCCCGCTTCGTCACTATTATCATTTTCGGAATGCCGTTTGCCTTTACTGTGAAAGAGGGTTGCCCTTGAACTGGAAGATCGCAGACGGATGGCGATTGTTGCTGAAATACGGCGCCTATACCCTGCTCGCCAAACCGAGGCATAAGCACTGGTGGATGATGTCGTTGGGAATCGTCCACGGACTCATGGGGCGAATGGGCAAATTCGGCAAATCTTGAGATCCTGCTAGTCAAGGCCTCGGGCGGCAGGCAAGGCCTGTTCCCTGCATCGCGTCCCGCAAGGCCTTGCCAATGTCCAAATCGGCGCAGTCGAGCCAAGTCTGCGGACACTGTGGCGTCCGAATGTTATGGTTGCCATTGGGGCTTCACACATCAAACTACGCGTATTGCGTACGCTCTGCACCCCTCCATCCATATATGGCATATAAATATATATAACGTATAACTATCCATATACAACGTGGAGGCAAACCTCATGAAAACGAATCACACAACCCTTCTTCTCGCCGGCTTGATTGCCCTGTTGGGCGCAGGGTGTTCATCCACTCCCCCCACGCTGGGGGAGCAGATGGTTACGCAGTCCAAGGACACCAAGGACTTGGGCAAACAGTGGAAAAGCGGGCACGACATGGTTGCCAGAGGCGAGAAACTGAAATCCGAAGGCGAACGTCTGGTTACCGAGGGCAACTCAGCCATGCGCGAAAGCGAACTGATTTTCAAGGAACGCTTCCCCGGTCAAACGCTGGTCCCCGCAGAGTAACTACAGGGGGTCGCATGCACACAGCCCGTGTAGGGCGCGATGGCCGAAGGGCATTGCGCCGAATAGGTAACGCAAGCACGCAAACCGCCCAGTCATTACCGCCCTGGTTTTGACGTTCCTCCCCTTACAGACCCGCCGGAAATTGAGTCTGCCGGGCGGATTAGCGGCGAAGGTGTTTGAGCTCCGCTCACAAAAAACCAACACAAAACAGCAAAGCGGGGCGAGTTCTTCGCCGCCCGTCCGGTGGGCTCAATTTCCGGGAATTCGGGGATGTTGGGGTCGTCTTTTCTTTGGTCACTTTCTTTTGGCGAAGCAAAAGAAAGTGACTAGCCGCGGGGCTACCCCCGGCCAACGGCCGGTATAGTCCTGCGAAAGCGCCAACTACTCAGTCGCGCTCCACGCCTGAACATAAACTGGTTGCTTCGCGAGTTTATGCCCTCCGGGTACTCGCAATGACGGACAAGGCCGAGCACAGCAAACCGCGATTCAATACATCTTGTACGGCAGGAATTTCCCGTTCAGAACGATCTTCACCCGATCCCCCTTCGGATCCTCCACCCGCGAAATATCCATCGAAAAATCGATCGCGCTCATGATCCCATCGCCGAACTCCTCGTGGATCAGCGACTTGATCGTGATGCCGTACACCATGATCAACTCATAGAAGCGGTAGATCAGCGGATCGGTCGGCACGGCGCTCGGCAGGCTGCCCTTGTACGGCACCATCTGCAGTTGGTCGACCGCTTCGGGCGACAGGCCGAGCATCTTGCCGACGGTGGTGGCCTGCTTCTTGTCGAGGGTCATCTGCCCCAACAAGGCGGCTGTTGTCCATTCCTTGCTCTGGCCGACTTTCTTGGCGATGTCGGCCCACTTGAGGCCTTTCTTGTGTTTGGCGGCGAGGATGAGGTCGGTGACTTCGGTGCGGGTCATGATTAAAAAGTCCTTAAGCGTTGACGAGGTGGATGTTGGGTTTACCGACGGGCGGCGTGGAAACGGCAACCGGTTCGGCCTCGAGCAGATCGACCGGATCGAACACGGCGGGCAAACTGGGGGCATCCGGCGCATCGCGCAGGGCGCCGAACTGCTTCGACCGGCTCACCAGGAAATCGACCAGGTGGTTGCGGATCGGGTAGTAGTGCGGATGCTTGTGGATGACACTGCGCTCGCGCGGGCGCGGCAGGGTGTTGTTGACGATCTCGGCGATGCGCGCGTGCGGGCCGTTCGACATCAGCATGATCTTGTCGGACAGGAGAATCGCTTCGTCGACGTCGTGGGTGATCATGAACACGGTCTGCTGCGTCTCGGCACAGATCTTAAGCAGTTCTTCCTGAATGACGCCGCGCGTCAGCGCGTCGAGCGCACCGAATGGCTCGTCCATCAAGAGCATCTTCGGCTCGATGGAAAACGCGCGGGCAATGCCGACACGCTGCTTCATGCCGCCGGAAAGTTGCGACGGCTTCTTGTGCTCGGCGCCCTTGAGGCCGACCAGTTCGATGTAGCGCATGGCGTGGTCGCGCACCTTGTGCTTGTTCCAGTTCGACCAGCGCGACTTCACCGCAAACGACACGTTCTCCAGCACGGTGAGCCAAGGCATCAGCGCATGGCTCTGGAAGATCACGCCGCGGTCGAGGCTGGGGCCGGAGACCTCACGTCCGTCCATGAACACGTTGCCGGTGCTGGCGCTATCAAGTCCGGCGAGGATGTTGAGGATGGTCGACTTGCCGCAGCCGGAGTGGCCGGTGACGCAAACGAACTCGCCCTTGTGGATGCGGAAGTTGACGTGGTCGAACACCGTCACGGACTCGCCCCCGGTGGGACTGGGGTAGGCACGCGCCAGATTTTCGACCTGCAAGAAGGAAAGGTTGGGGTCGGTCATGGTTTTATTCCTGATAAGCGACGCGCTTGCTCAACACGCCGAAGACGCTGTCGAGCGCCATGCCGACGAGGCCGATCATGAGGATGGCGAACAGCACGTTGGTGAGCGACAGGTTGTTCCACTCGTTCCACACGAAGTAGCCGATACCGGTGCCGCCGACCAGCATTTCGGCGGCGACGATGACCAGCCAGGCGATGCCCATGGAGATACGCATGCCCGCCAGAATTGTTGGCGCAGCGGCCGGCAAAATCACGAGGAAAGCCTTGCGCAACGGGTTGACCTCAAGGGTGCGAGAGACATCGAGCCAGTCCTTTCTAACGTTGGCAACGCCGTGCGCGGTGTTGATCAGCATCGGCCACAGCGAGCAGATGAAGATGACGAAGATCGACGAGGCCGACGCGTCCTTGATGGTGTAGAGCGCGAGCGGCATCCACGCCAGCGGCGAGATCGGTTTCAGCACCTGCACGTAAGGGTCGATCGCCTGGTAGAACACGCGCGAGTTGCCAATGACGAAGCCAAGCGGAATCGCCACCGCCGCCGCCAGGAAGAATCCGGCCAGCACGCGCGCCAGCGAATACGCGAGCTGGATGCCGATCCCCTTGTCGTTGGGTCCGTTGTCGTAGAACGGGTCGGACAGCTTGTCCCACAGCGTCTGTGCCATCGCCGCCGGGGTGGGGAAACTCGACGCCGCCGTAGAGGCGCCGCCGCCCATCAGCGCGGCGTATTCGGGATCGACGTCCGCCGCGACGGTGTGGGCTTCCGGCAGCGTCGCCAGCTGCCAGATGAGCAGGATCACCCCGAAAAATGCCAGCGACAGCAGGGTGGATTGTTGGCCAATGGAGAGTCGCGTTTTCATGAGCGTTTGATGGCAAAGGAGTTGAGGTACTCGGCAGGCTTCGCGGGGTCGAACACCTTGCCCATGATGGTGTGCTTCATGTAGCTGGTTTTCGGCGCCTTCAGTCCGATTTCGGCCATGCGCGCCCGCGCGTCGGTGGCGCGGAACACTTCCTCGGCGACCGACTTGTAGTTGACGTCGCCCTTGATGTAGTTCCAGCGCTTTAGCTGGGTGAGGATCCACACCGCCATCGACTGCCAGGGGAAGGGATCGAAGTCGACGCGATCGGGCACGTTCCGCACCTTGCCGAGGCCGTCGGCGAAGCGCCCGGTCATCACCTGTTCCAGAACGGGGATCGGCTGGTTAAGATAATTGGCTGGCGCGATCGCTTCGATGATTTCCTTGCGGTTTTCCGGCTTGTGCGCGTAGTCGGTGGCGCTGGCGATGGCGCGGAACAGCGCAGCGTAGGTGTTGGGATACTGCTTGTAGAAGCCTTCCTGCACGCCGAATGCGCAGCAGGGATGGCCGTCCCACAGATCGCGCGACAGCGTATGGATGAAGGCGAAGCCCTCGTACACCGCGCGCTGGTTGAACGGCTCGGGGCCGAGGAAGCCGTCGATGTTGCCGGCGCGCAAGTTGGCCACCATGTCGGGCGGCGGCATCATGCGCAGTTCGACATCCTTGTCGGGATCTACGCCATGCTCGGCGAGGAAGTAGCGCAGCAGCAGGTTGTGGATCGAGTAGTCGAACGGCAGGCCAAATTTCATCCCCTTCCAGTCCTTGGGATTCATCTTGTCCTTGTGCTTCAGGTGCATGGTGATGGCCTGGCCGTTGATATTCTGGATCGTCGCCACGTCGATCGACTGCTTGGCCGACCCTAGCCCAAGCGACATCGCCAGCGGCATTGGCGACAGCATGTGCGAGGCGTCGTATTCCCGGTTCTGCACCTTGTCGCGGATCACCGCCCAGCCGGCAGTTTTCTGCAGGCTGACGTTGAGCCCTTCACGCTCATAGAAGCCCATCGGACCCGCCATGATGATGGGGGTGGCGCAGGTGATGGGGATGAAGCCGATTTTGAGATTGGTCTTTTCCAGCTTGCCGCGCTCCTGCGCCAGCGCCTTCGCCGCGCCCATCGGGAAGAGCGTCGAGATCGCCGCCATTGCGGTGCCGGTGCCGACCGCACGCAAAAAGTTGCGGCGCATCTGGTCGTCCGGGAACAGCCCGCGCATCACCGCCGATTCGACCACGCGCGAGACGCGTGCATCCTCGTTTTTCATGTCGGCTTCGTGGTCGGCCTGGCTGTGGTGGCGGCCGCAGCTGCAGCCTGCACGATGCAGTTTGGTATCAGGGTCAAACGGGTTGTCAAAGCCGGACATAACGCGCTCCTATCGGATTGAAAAATGACATTGCAGTCACAGGCCACTGCGCACCTTTTTAGTCACCTCGTGCTCCGGATTGGTGCAGGCCAACCTGTCCATTCCGGCGCGGTCATCCACCGCAGAGTCACGTGTATCAAGGCGATTCGGCAAAAATTCGATGCGCTGTGTCGTGTTTCCACTTGTGTCGTATTCAGGAAGCGTGCCAACCCTGAAAAAAATTTATAACCCACTGTTGGGTAAGTGTTTTTTCAAAAGGCATTTAAAACCGCCATTTTTCTGGCCCGCTTCTTGATTACATAGTGTTGACACTTTGTTTAAAGGAGCCCGCCATGACCGCTGCCGCATTGCCCGCCGAACGTTTGCAGAACGAGGAATTGCTGGTGATCCGCGAGTCGGCGCGGCTGATGGGAAAAAGCCTTGAGCCCGGCCCGGTGATCCGCGAAATGCTGCACCTGATCTCGGAATTCCTGGGCCTCAACCGCGGGCGGGTGGTACTGCGGCAACCGGGAAGCAACGATTTCGCGATCCGCTACGCCTATGGCCTGACGACGGAAGAAATCGGACGCGGGGTCTACCAGCTGGGTGATGGTGTCACCGGCCGCGTGCTGCAGAGCGGCGAGACGGCGATCGTGCAGGACATCGACGACGACCCGCATTACCTCGCGCGTGCGGTCGAACGCGACAGTCTGCCGAACGAGACGGTGAGCTTCATCGCCCTGCCTTTAAGGAGCGACGGCGAGGTGCTGGGCCTCCTTGGCGTGCACCGCATCCGCGGCCGCACGCGGGCGCTGGCCGACGATCTGCGCATCCTCGAAATCATCGCCACGCTGGTGACGCAGATACTCAAACTCAACGATCGCGTGGCGGAGCAGACCGCGCGGCTGGAGCACGAAAACCGCGAACTTAAATGGGCACTGGAACGCGGTTCGCCACAGCAGGCCACGCTCGGCATCGTCGGCGAATCGCCCGCATTACGCCATGCGCTGCGCCAGATCGAACAGGTCGCGTCGACCGAGGCGACGGTGCTGCTGCTCGGCGAGTCGGGCACCGGCAAAGAGCTGTTCGCGCGCGCGCTGCATCTGTCGAGCCCGCGGCGCGACCAGCCCTTCGTCAAGGTGAACTGCGGGGCGATTCCGGAAAACCTGTTCGAGTCGGAATTGTTCGGCTACGAGAAGGGCGCGTTCACCGGCGCCTCGACGGCGCGCGCCGGCTACTTCGAGCAAGCCAGCGGCGGCACGCTGTTCCTCGACGAGATCGGCGATCTGCCGCTGGCGATGCAGGTGAAATTGTTACGGGTGCTACAGGAAAAATCACTGCAGCGTGTCGGCAGCCGGCGCGAAACACCGATCGACGTGCGCATCGTCGCCGCCACCAATCTGGATTTGCAGCAGCAGGTCGCCGCCGGGCGCTTCCGACTCGACCTGTATTACCGCCTCAACATCATTCCGATCCGCCTGCCGGCGCTGCGCGAGCGGCGCGAAGACATCCGCCCGCTGGTGCGCCACCAGCTCAATCTGATCAGCCAGAGCTACCAGCGCAACGTCGGCCTGACGCCCGAGGCGATGGAGCGACTGGCCGACTATCCGTGGCCAGGAAACATTCGCCAACTGCGCAACGTGCTGGAACGCCTGGTGCTGCTGGCCGAAGGCGCGACGGTATCGGCGCGCGAAGTGGAACACGTCATCCGCAGCGAGGGTACTGGCGCGCCCGATGCACCGCCGCTGCTTGCCGCGCCGACCGCAGGCGCGGTGCGCCCCTACCTGCCGGCTCAATCGCACGACCGCCAGCAGATCGAGCAGGCGCTGGCGCAGACCCACGGCAACAAGTCGCGGGCGGCCCAACTCTTGGGACTGACGCTGCGACAGCTGAACTACCGCATCAAGCGCCTGGAAATGACCTGACAATGGTTGACAATTTGTTAGCGTGTCATTCACCTGGTAACCAGTCATTTGTCAATATTCACTGATAGATCAATGGTTTGACATTGTTTTACCGAGTTGGCACGGGAATCGCAATACAGGGGTTGTCAGTTCACCGATCCTTCCAACCCTAGGAGTCATGTCATGTCTGAAGTTGTCGCCCTGAAAACCCAAACCGCCCTCGAACCCATCGATGCCGAAGGCCTCGCCGCCCTCGCCACCAAGGGCAAGGCAAACCCCCAATCGGTCGTCACGCTGAAAGCGAAGACCGTGTGCGAAAGCAAATTCCGCAACCTCACCTATGTGCGCAACCTGGAAGCGCATGTCATCGACGAGCCGCCGCATCTGCTCGGCGACGACACCGCGCCGAACCCGTCCGAAGCGGTGCTCGCCACGCTCGGCTCCTGCCTGTCGGTCGGCCTGCACGCCAACGCGGTGGCGCGCGGCATCACGCTGACCCGCCTCGAACTCGAACTCGAAGGCGACATCAACGTCACCGCGGTGTGGGGCGTGGGCGACATCGACCCGCTGAAGAAGCTGGGCTTCACCGACGTGCGCGTGAAGGTGCACCTGGAAGGCGACGCCTCCGAGGCCGAGCTGAAGGATCTGGTCGCGCACTCCAATGCCTGGTCGCCGGTCGCCAACACGCTGCGCAACCCGGTCAACGTCAGCGTCGAACTCGCCTGATCCGTCTGTTTTTTCTGGAGCGCATCATGCCTGCAACCGCCCTTGCCCCTGCCATCCCGGACACGCCCGCCGAAGCGCTGCCGGGTCTGTCCGCACTGATCGCCGCCGAATTGGCGCCCAAGGTGGTCGACATCGACCTCAAGGGCATTTACCCCGGCGATTTCCTCAAGCAACTCGGCGCGCTCGGCGGCCTCGGCAGCCTGACGCCGGCCGCGCACGGCGGCACCGCGCGCGGCCTCAGGCATGCCATCCAGGTGGTCGACGAGGTCTCCCAGGAATGTGTCTCCACCGGTTTTCTGCTGTGGGCGCAATACGCGCTGCAGTGGTACGTGATCAACAGCTCCAACCAGACGCTCGCCGCCGAGATGCTGCCGAAAATGGCCAGCGGCGAAGTGCTCGGTGGCACCGCGCAGTCGAACAGCATGAAGTCCTGCGTCGGCATCGAAGAGGCGCGGCTGAAGGCGAAGCGGGTGGACGGCGGCTACGTCATCAACGGCGTGCTGCCGTGGGTATCGAACATCGGGCTTGACCACTGGTTTCACATGGGCGCCACGCTGCCTGACACGCCGGGTCTGATGATTGGCCTGGTACACGGCAGCACGCCCGGCCTCACGCTGACGCAGAACG
The DNA here is from genome assembly GCA_051305915.1 of Thiobacillus sp. Classification (GTDB taxonomy): domain Bacteria; phylum Pseudomonadota; class Gammaproteobacteria; order Burkholderiales; family Thiobacillaceae; genus Thiobacillus. Next base: position 11,878 of record JBPPMF010000261.1, read on the forward strand.
CGCATTTCATCGGGATGGAAGGCACCAACACCTTTGCCTGCCAGTTCCGCGAGGTGTTCCTGCCCGACAGCCGCGTGGTGTGCCACACGGAAGAGTTCAACGCCTTTCGCGACCGCACCAAGTCGGCCTTCATCCTGCTGCAGATGGGCATGGGTCTCGGCCTCATCGACGCCTGCGTGGCGATGATGAAGCGTTCCGACCGCACCCACGGCCACGTCAACCGCTTTCTCGACGTGCAGGCCGACGCGCTGGAAGCAGAGCTCGACACCGCCCGCGCCGCCACCTACGCGCTGGCGGAAAAAATCGAGCGCGACGGCAGCGCGCCGCATGTGAAGGAAACCCTGCAGCTGCGGCTTGCCGGCAGCGAGTTGAGCCTGAAGGCGGCCAACGCCGCGATGATGCATATGGGCGCCAAGGGTTACCTGTCCAACAACGCGGCGCAAAGAAGATTGCGCGAGGCCTACTTCATCGCCATCGTCACTCCGGCGATCAAGCACCTGCGCAAGGAACTGCACGAGTTCGACACTGCCACCTGCGCCCTGTCGCAACCCGAGCTGGAGGTCGCATGATCCGCTTCGCGATCTCCCTCAGCGTCGACGAGGCCGCAGAAAAATTGATCGCCACCATCGCCGCCTACCCGATGGGCCTGGTCGCGCACGCCAACGGCCAGGCCAATTGCGCCAAGAAAGGCATCGCGGTACCGGCCGACCAGGTGCTAGAAGTGTTTCGCCCCGACTACGCCGTCAAGGTGTGGGCGGCGGATAAGGCAGCCGGCATCGACATCCCGCTGCGCATCCACCTGTACGAAGCCGACGGCCGCAGCTGGGTAGCGCACCGCACGGCCTCCGACGTATTCAAACCTTACGTCAACCCGCAGCTCGATGTGCTGGGCGGCGAGTTGGACGCGATTTTCAACCAACTGCTGGCCACGCTCGATCCGTGGAAATTGCCATGATGAATCTGTCTGCTGCCCTCCCCGCCACCGAATCCGCCACCGAATCCGCTGCCGCTTTCCGCAAGTGGACCTGCGCCGTCTGCGACTACGTCTACGACGAAGTGACGGGCGACCCCGACCACGGCCTCGCCCCCGGCACACGCTACGACGCCATCCCCGACGACTGGAGTTGTCCCGATTGCGGCGTGACCAAAGCGGACTTTTACTGCTTCGATGACTGACTCGCGCACAAACCGCCCGTCATCTCGCTAACATGGTTTTGACTTTCTTCCCCTTACAGACCCGCCGAAGATTAACCAGCGACTTGCCGCTTTAGCGGCTTAGTCGATTGGCTATGCAAAGCCAAACGCGTCGGGTGGATCAGCGGCAAAGGTGTTTTAGTCCCGCCCACAAAAAACAAAATCAAAAACAACAAAGGCGGGGCGAGTTCTTTGCCGCCCACCCGATGCGCTTGAGCTTCGGGGTTTCGAGTATGTCGGGGGCGCCTTTTCTTTGGTCACTTTCTTTTGGCGAAGCAAAAGAAAGTGACTAGCCGCCGGGCTACCCCCGGCCAACGGTCAGCAATCCTGCGAAAGCGCCAACGTCTCAGTCGTGCTTCGCGCCTAGACATAGACTGGGTTGCTTCGCTGCACTCGCAATGACAGCGCGGTCGCCAAATTTCAGGAATCCCTCCCGCCCCGGTAAAATCCGGAAATGCTTGTCTATCTGCACGGCTTCAATTCCTCCCCCGCGTCCGGCAAGGCCAAACAGCTCGCTGAGCACATGGCCGGCCTCGGCCGCCAGACGGACTACTACTGCCCGGCGCTGCCCAACAGCCCGCGCGAGGCCATCGCGCAGGTCGAGGCCGAGCTGGAACAACGCCGTCCCGAATCGGTCACCCTCATCGGCAGTTCGCTGGGCGGTTTCTACGCCACCCATCTGGCCGAAAAGAACGGCTGGAAGGCGGTGCTGGTAAATCCTGCGGTGCATGCCCACACCCTGCTGCGCAGCGCACTCGGTCCGCAGACCAACTGGCACACCAGCGAAAAGTGGGAACTTACCGCGACGCATCTGGCCGAACTCGCCGCGCTGGATGTCGACGTCATCACCCTGCCGAAACGCTACCTTCTGTTGGCGCAGACCGGCGACGAGGTGCTTGATTACCGCGATGCCGTGACCTATTACGCCGGCGCCAAGCAGATCATCGAAGACGGCGGCGATCACGGCTTTGCCGGGTTCGAGCGCCACTACCAAACCATTCTGGATTTCTGATTTTTCATGTACCTCATCTTTGAAGAGGACGGCCATTTCAAGGCCGGCTCCATCCTGTCCGAAACTGATGCCACGGCACAGGTGGAAACCGCCTCGGGCAAGCGCAGCAAGATCAAGACAGCCAATATCCTGCTGCGCTTTGCCGCACCTTCGCCGACCGAGGTGATGCCGCAGGCCGAAACTCTGGCTACCGACCTCGACGCCGACTTTCTGTGGGAAGCGGCAGGCACCGACGAATTCGGCTTCGAGCAACTGGCGCAGGAGTATTACGGCCATGCGCCGACGCCGCCGGAATCGGTCGCGCTGCTGCAGAAGCTGCACGCCTCGCCAATTTATTTCCACAAGAAGGGCAAGGGGCGCTACCGCCCCGCCCCGGCCGAAACACTGGCGGCGGCCAAGGCCGGGCAGGAGAAAAAGCGACAGGCGGCGGAGCGGCAGGCGCATCTGGCGGCTGAACTGACTGCCTTCCGGCTGCCCGAGGAATACGTGTCGCTGGTCCCGCGCATCCTCATCGCACCGGACAAGAATACGCTGGAATACAAGGCACTTGAGGATGCGGCTACGGCCGCCGGGCTGTCGCAACTGCGGCTGATTGAGCGCTGCGGTGCGATTCCGTCGACGCTCGACTTCCACCTGGCGACCTTCCTGCTGGAATACTTTCCGCGCGGCACTGGCTTTGCGCCGGTGAACGAGCCGATGGACCCGCCCGAGCTGCCTAAGAGCAAGGTGCGCGCCTTCTCGATGGACGACGAAGC
>JBPPMF010000312.1:0-12570 GCA_051305915.1 Thiobacillus sp.
GCCCCTCGGGTTTGCCCATCCCCACTCTTTGACCGACAGCAGGCACGGTATCATTCGCGTCATGCCCGCCTTTTGTCCGCCTCAATCTCCGTTGCCGACGACACGCCGCGGCCGCTTACCTCCATGACCGACCTTTTCCACACAGAACACGCCATCGATTTTGAGCGGCGTTTTGGCGGGGTGCGCCGGCTATACGGCAGCGCGGTCTTCGAGCGTTTCCAGCAGGCTCATGTCTGCGTCATCGGCATCGGCGGTGTCGGCGCCTGGACCGCCGAGGCACTGGCACGCACGGCGATCGGCCGGCTCACCCTGATCGACCCCGACCATCTGGCCGAATCGAACATCAACCGCCAGGTTCACGCGCTGACGCACGAACTCGGCAAATCCAAGACCCAGGCCATGACGGAACGCATCCAGGCCATCAATCCGCAGTGCCGGGTGACGGGCGTGGAAGAATTTCTCACCGCCGAGAATGTCGCCGGGCTGCTGACCGAAAGTTTCGATTACGTAGTGGATGCCATCGACAGTGCCCGCGCCAAGGTTGCACTGATTGCCCACTGCCGCCGGCAGCGCATCAAGCTGGTGAGTGTCGGCGCCGCGGGCGGCCAGCGCGATCCCGGCCGGGTGCAACTGGCCGACCTCGCCCGCACCACCGAAGATCCCCTGCTGTCCAAGGTACGCGCCAGCCTGCGTCGTGAACATGGCTTTCCGCGCGATCCTGCCAAAAAATTTGGTGTCGACTGTGTGTATTCCACCGAACCGCTCACCCATCCGAACGCTGAGGGTGGCGTGTGTTACGAACGTCCGGAAGACGCCCATCTGCATGGACTCAACTGCGCCGGCTTCGGCTCTTCTGTGTGCGTCACCGCCACCTTCGGCCTGCGGGCCGCGGCGCAAGTGCTCAACAAGCTGGCCTCATCCTGCAAATAAGCAGCGGGTTTTCTACGCGCCCGATTGTGCTTGCGACCCCTGACTCAGGGCCGGGCTGCGGCAAACAACCGGAAGAAGTTTTCTGTCGTCGCCTCACCGACTGTTTCCACCGGGATGCCACGCACTCGCGCAATTTCTTCCGCCACGTGCTTCACGTAGCCGGGTTGGTTGGTCTGCCCGCGGTGCGGAACCGGCGCCAGATAGGGCGAATCGGTTTCAATCAGCATGCGCTCCAGCGGCATGGCGGCCGCCACTTCGCGCAGCGAGACAGCATTCTTGAAGGTGACAATCCCGGAAAACGAAATGTAAAAACCCAGTTCGACCGCCGCCTCGGCCACTGCCAGGCTTTCGGTAAAGCAGTGCATCACCCCGCCCGCTTCGCCGGCGTTTTCCTCGCGCATGATGCGCAAGGTATCGTCGGCCGCAGACCGCGTATGGATCACCAGGGGTTTGTGGCAGCCACGCGCCGCCCGGATGTGGGTGCGAAAACGCTCGCGTTGCCATTCCAGATCGCCGCTCAGGCGGAAATAATCCAGCCCGGTCTCACCGATCGCCACCACCTTGGGATGGTCGGCCAGCGCCAGCAGCTGCTCCACCGTCGGCTCGGTGCAGTCTTCATGATCGGGATGCACGCCAACCGAGGCGTACACGTTGGGATGCGCCTCAGCCAGCGCACGGATTTCGGGAAATTTTTCCAGTTCGACGCTGATGCACAGCGCGTGACTCACCTGGTTGGCCGCCATGAGATCGAACACCTCGGGCAGTTTGCCGGCCAGGTCAGGGAAATTGATGTGACAGTGGGAATCAATGTACATGCGGTGCGTGCGCGGGCAAGCGCGACTTCGTCAAAAAAACCAGGCGCACCGAGGGCGATGCTTTACATGGTGTGGGTGGGGCGCACCGATTTTAACGAACCGCCGAGTAAAACTTCAATCTTGTTTTGCGCTGCCTTGCCGCTTTCATTGAGGGCGAACTGTACGCCTACGCCCTGAGTGCGGCTGCCATGTGCGCCAGTGGGTGTCACCCAGACCACCTTGCCGGATACCGGCAGCTTGGCCGGGTCGTCCATCAGCGTCAGCAGCATGAATACTTCCTCGCCCATCTTGTAGCTTTTATTGGTGGGAATGAACAGCCCGCCGCCCTTGATAAACGGCATGTAGGCCGCAAACAGCGCGGACTTTTCCTTGATCGACAGGGAAAGCACGCCGGGGCGGACTTGTCCTACGACTTCATTGGCTGCAGCATTCATGATCGTCTCTCTTCAATCAAATACATGTCGGTACTGAATCAACCAGGCTTCCAGTTGCAAAGTCCGGTTGAGCGGATGAGCCAGCGTCCGGCCTTCATTCGCCTGTAATTTGGCGAGCGTCAGCAGCTTTGTCAGATCGGCCTTGTTGCCCAGTCGCGCCAGCACTTCCGAAAAATCGCGGTTGAACTGCACGCTGCCCTGCAACTTGACGGCCAGCAAATCGCTCAGCCACTTGTATGCCACGTTATGCCAGATCTGAGGGCTGACCGTTTTCCAGCGTTCGCCCAGCGTCACCGGATCAAGCTGGTCGGGACGCGCCAGGCCTTCCAGCACGCCACGACGCTCATCCAGTTCCCCGCTATCGGCCCAACGCTGCGCATCGAGCGGGGTGCCGCCGGAAAGCGCCAGCAGATCGGCCGCCTCTTCCACGCCCTGCTCAGCTAGCCATTGTGCCGCCAAAGCGACGGCGGGCAGGCCGATATCAAGCCGGGTACAGCGACTGCGGATTGTCGGCAGCAAGCGCCGCGGCTGATCCGAAACCAGCACGAACACCGTGTTTAACGGCGGTTCCTCCAGCACCTTTAACAGGGCATTGGCAGCCGCCAGGTTGAGGCTGTCCGCCGGATTGACCAGCACCACCCGAAAGCCCGCCCGGTAAGTGGACAACTGGACATAATCGACCGCCTCGCGCGCCTGGTCGACCTCGATGGCGGTGGCCATTTTGGTTTCGCCGTCCTTGCCCGTCTTCTCCTGCAGGGTGACCAGCCGAAAATCCGGATGCCCGCCCGTCTCGAACCAGTGACAGGCCGGGCATTGGCCGCAAGCCGCGCCGTCCGCAAGCGGCGCTTCGCACAACAGGGCTTTTGCCCACGCCAGCGCCAGCGCGCCCTTGCCCACCCCGCGCGGCCCGGTCAGCAACAAGGCCTGTTCCGGGCGCGCACGCGTCGCCAGGAGGCGCTGCCAGGGCATTTCCAACCAGGGATAGGGTGAGCCGCTCACGTCATCCCCTGCAACAGCAGGCCAATTTCAGACTGTAGCTCGGCGATGCTGTGGCGCGCATCCAGCACCCGAATGCGTGCGGGTTCGGCACGCGCGCGATCAAGGTAAGCGTTGCGCACACGGTTGAAAAAACTGTCCGCCTCGCGCTCGAAGCGGTCGGCCGCGCGCGCGGCCGAGCGGCGCGCTTCCGCCACGTCCGGCGGCACGTCGAACAGCAGGGTCAGATCAGGTGCGAAACCACGCTGCACCCAGGCTTCCAGCGCGGCGATGCGCTCCATGGCGATGCCGCGCCCGCCGCACTGATAGGCGTAACTGGCATCGGTGAAGCGGTCGGATACCACCCAGGCGCCGCGTGCCAGCGCCGGCAAAATCAGGCGCGCCAGGTGCTCCTGGCGCGCGGCGAACATCAGCAGCAATTCGGTGTCGGCATCCATGTCGCGGTGCAGCAACAACTCCCGCAGGGTTTCACCCAGCGGCGTGCCGCCGGGCTCGCGGGTGACAATCAACTCCCGGCCCTGTTCACGCAGCCAGTCGGCCACAAAATCAAGATGCGTACTTTTTCCGGCGCCGTCGACGCCTTCGAGGGTGATGAATTTACCTGGCGTGTTCATCGTCGTTGATAGCGGTTCACCGCACGGTTGTGAGCGTCGAGATTACTGGAAAAGACATGGGTGCCATCGTTGCGCGAGACAAAATACAGGGCATCCGTTTTCATAGGATTGAGTGCAGCCTGGATCGCCGCCTCACTGGGCATCGCAATCGGCGTCGGCGGCAGCCCACCACGGGTGTAGGTGTTATACGGCGTATCGGTTTGCAGGTCGACCTTGCGCAGATTGCCGTCGAAGCGCTCGCCCAGTCCGTAGATGACGGTGGGATCGGTTTGCAGGCGCATCCTCAGTCTGAGTCGGTTGACGAACACCCCGGCAATCTGCGGACGCTCGAACGCCGCGCCAGTTTCCTTTTCCACGATCGACGCCATGATGAGCGCTTCATACGGCGTGCGATAGGGCAGGCCCGGCGCACGCGTTTCCCAGACGGTCATGAGCTTGTCCTGTTGCATGCGATAGGCACGGCGCAGCACGTTGAGATCGGATGAATGCGGCGCGAAAAAATAGGTGTCGGGAAACAGCAAACCTTCGGGGTGAGTTTCCTCTGCACCGATCGCCTGCAGCAGTTCGGTATCGCTCATGCCGGCACTGTCGTTTTTCAGCAGGGGCTGAGCGGCCAGGGCGGCGCGCACCTCGCGCCAGTTCCTGCCTTCGATGAACCGCACAGCCGCCAGCGAAACTTCGCCACGCTTGATCTTGCTGTAGAGCGCCAATGGCGTGAGCGGCCGGTCGAGCGTATACATGCCGGCCTTGATGACCTCGCCCTTGCCAAGCACGCGTCCGAGCAGCCAGAACACACGCGCATTGCCGATCACCCCTTCACGCTCCAGCATCACGCTCAAGCTCCGCAAATGCGTGCCGGGCATCACGTTGACGGTTCTCGGCAAGGGCTCGATGCGTAGCGGCTGGCTGGCATACCAGGCGAGCCAGCCCGCACCTGTCAGTGCGGCCAGGCAGGTCAGGATGATCAGGCGCTTAATCCACGTCTTCATACAGGGCGTTATTCATAGTCTGCGTCCAGCCGGCAGGCGACCAGGTCACGTCATCCAGACGGCCCACGCGGCGTACACCAATGACGCTGTTGCAGAGCATCACTTCATCGGCAGCGAGTATAGCGCCTGGCGACAAGCGGGCGATATGAGTTGGGATACTGCGACGCGACGCGGCGCGCAGCAGGCGCATTCTGGCCACCCCGGCCACCCCGCACTGACCCAGGTCCGGGGTGAACAGTTCGCCATCCCTCGCTATCAAAAGATTGCTCATCACACCGCCGATCACCGCACCGCTGTCATCGCACAGCAGGCCCTCGAAAATGGTGGGATCGTTCCATTCCGCACGCGCCAGCACATTCTCCAGCCGGTTCAGGTGCTTGATCCCGGCCAACCGCGGCTGTCGCGCCAGGCGCAGGGTGCACCAGCGCGCGGTGATGTCATTCGGCGCATCGGCCTGCGCATAGGCGGGAAGCGGCGCGGACAGTACGATCCGGGTGCCTGCCTGCGCTGCGGGCGGCGCGTAGCCACGCGCGCCGACGCCCCGCGTAAGCACGATCTTGACGACGCCCTGTCCGGCCTCGGCCACCCGGCAGACTTCGGCGCGCAATTCGGCGTCATCGGGACAGTCCAGCATCAGCCCCGCGCTGTCGGCCGCGAGTTTGGCGTAATGATCGCGCCACCACAGCGGCTGGCCGTCCTGCGTACGCAGAGTGCGGAAAATGCCGTCGCCATAGGCCAAGCCGCGATCCAGCGCGTCCACCGTATCCGCGGGGTGGCCGTTGACGAGCATCATGCGGGCTCGAGCGCGCGCAGGAGGCCGCGGGCCTTGGCGCGGGTTTCGTCGAGTTCGCGCGTGGCCACCGAATCGGCCACGATGCCGGCGCCGGCGCGAAAGCTCAGTTCATGCCTGCGCAACAGGAAGCTGCGGATCAGGATATTGAAATCGAAGCTGCCGTCGCGATTGATGTAGCCGACGCTGCCGGTGTAGCTACGGCGCGGCGTCTGTTCGAGCTCGCGAATGATCTGCATGGTCCGCACCTTGGGGCAACCGGTGATGGTGCCGCCCGGGAACACCGCGCGCAGCGCATCGAACACGCGCATCCCCGAGCGCAACTTGCCGCGTACGGTGGATTCGATGTGATGCACATGGCGATAGCTGGCGATTTCCATCAGCGCCGCCACTCCCACGCTGCCGGGCTCGCACACCCGGCCGAGATCGTTGCGTTCCAAATCGACCAGCATGACGTGTTCGGCGCGCTCCTTGGGGTGCGCCTGCAGACGAGCGCGCAGCGCGGCATCCTCGGCGGCATCTTCGCTTCTCGGATGCGTGCCGGCGATCGGCCGGGTTTCCAGCATGCCGTCGCCGCCAAGACGAACCAGCCGCTCCGGCGACGAGCTCACGATCGCCCATTCGTCCATCTGCAGCAAGGCCGAAAACGGCGCCGGATTCTTTTGCATCAACCGGGCAAGCAACGAAGCAGCGGGAACCGGCGCGGTGAACACTGCCTGCCAACCGCGCGACAGATTGACCTGAAACACATCGCCCGCGCGGATGTAATCCTGAATACGCGCCACGCCAACCAGAAACGCGGCGGGATCGTCTTCCTGCAGTGTTTGCAATTCAGGAACAGCAGGCACTGGTGGCAGAGGCTCAGCCAGATCGCGCTGCAAGCTGTCGAGCAACGCAGCCTGATCCGCTTCGGCCACCAGGACACAGCGCGCATTCGCACGATCAAACAGGATCGCCGCGGGGATGCGCATCAGCCAGGCGAGGGGAAAATCGGCATCATCCTCAAGCGGGCCGACGCTGGGTTCGAACAGGCCGCCCAGTTCATAGGCAAACGCACACAGCCAGCCGCCCTGAAAGGGCAGGCCGCCGTAGTCTGAATTTGAATGGAGCTGTAGCTGCATAGCCGGATGCGCCTGCAATCCGCGCACGCCATCGGCAGCAGTCATGCGCGAGACTTCCTGCGGAAACGCGAACAGCACATCCCAACCGATATCGCCACTACTCAGAAACAGCCCGGGATAACGCTGCGGATACGCCGCCTGAAGTCCGACCAGATCAGGCCGCCGCCGGTTCGGCTGAAGCGGCCATTCCCGGATTTCGAGCGTGCTCAAGTCAATCCGCAGCGAAGGTCAAACGCGCCTAAAAACCAGTGAACCGTTGGTGCCGCCAAACCCGAAGTTGTTCTTCAGCGCAAAGTCGATCTTCATTTCACGCGCCGTGTTGGCGCAGTAATCGAGATCGCACTCCGGGTCCTGCGAGAAGATGTTGATGGTCGGCGGCGACACCTGATGATGCACGGCCAGTACGGTGAACACCGATTCGACGCCGCCAGCGCCGCCCAGCAGGTGGCCGGTCATCGACTTGGTCGAATTGACCACCAGCTTATAGGCCGCATCGCCCAGCGCCAGCTTGATGGCTTCGGTTTCGTTCTTGTCGCCCAGCGGCGTCGAGGTGCCGTGTGCGTTGATGTAATTCAGCTGATCGGGGTTGACGCCGGCATCGCGCATCGCATTCAGCATCGCGCGCCGGGGGCCGTCGGTGCTGGGCGCCGTCATGTGATAGGCGTCGCCGCTCATGCCGAAACCCGCCACCTCGGCGTAGATTTTGGCGCCGCGCGCCTTGGCGTGCTCGTACTCTTCCAGCACCAGCACGCCAGCGCCCTCGCCTAGCACGAAGCCATCGCGATCCTTGTCCCACGGACGACTGGCGGTGGCCGGATCGTCGTTGCGAGTGGATAGCGCGCGTGCGGAGGCAAAGCCGCCCACGCCCAGTGGTGATGTCGCGCATTCGGAGCCGCCGGCAACCATCACATCAGCGTCGCCGTGCTCGATCATGCGGGCGGACAGGCCAATGGCGTGCAGACCCGTTGTACAGGCGGTAACAACCGCCAGGTTGGGCCCTTTCATTCCGTAGAGGATGGAAAGGTTGCCGGAGATCATGTTGATGATGGACCCCGGAATGAAGAAGGGAGAAATCTTCCGCGGGCCGGATTCCATCAGCAGGGTATGCGTATCCTCGATCAGCGGCAGACCACCAATTCCGGAGCCGATATTGATGCCAATGCGTTCGGCATTGGCTTCGGTGACTTCGATGCCGGAATCGCGTATCGCCTGAATGCCAGCGGCCATGCCGAACTGGATAAAGACATCCATGCGGCGTGCTTCTTTCGCGTTGAGATATTGCTCAACATCGAAATTTTTTACCTCGCCTGCGATCTGAGAGGTAAATGCCGAAGGATCGAAACGGGTAATCCGGGCGACACCGGAACGCCCGGCAACCAGGTTATCCCAGGCTTCGGGAATGGTATTACCGACCGGGGAAACGATTCCGAGGCCGGTGACAACGACGCGACGTTTGGACAAAAGTCAGTCCTTCTTGATTGATTCGGTTCGGTAAGAAATGAAGAAACGAGCGGAATGAATCCCCTCGTTCCGATGCGAGCGCTGCGTGTACCGAATCAACAAACACTCTAAGCAGCGCTCTATCGAGACGGCTCAACGAAGTGAACAGCGCAGGATGGCTTGCATCGCCATCCGCGGGTTCGAACTTGATCGGGCCGGATCGATCGCGGGATAAATGCTCAGCTTGAATGGCTGTTGACGTAGTCAACCGCCTGCTGGACGGTGGTGATTTTTTCTGCGTCTTCGTCGGGAATTTCGCAGCCGAATTCTTCTTCCAGCGCCATCACCAGTTCAACCGTATCGAGCGAGTCCGCGCCCAGGTCACCGACAAAGGAAGACTCGTTCTTGATGTCTGCCTCGTTGACGCCCAATTGCTCGGCTACGACTTTAATTACACGCTGTACGTTATCCATTACCAATCCTCTCTTGAAATTAGGCCCCAACAAATTGAGGCCCGGAAAAATAAAACCTGGCGATTCTACCAAACTTTGCCGGGCGGTTATGCCATGTACATGCCGCCGTTGACGTGCAAGGTGGTGCCGGAAATATAGCCGGCTGCGGGCGACGCCAGAAACGCGACGGCCTGCGCGATGTCTTCTGCCGCGCCCAGGCGCCCCAGCGGAATGTGCGCCAGCAGCGCCTGACGCTGCGCATCCGGCAGCGCGCGCGTCATGTCGGTGTCGATAAAGCCCGGCGCCACGCAGTTCACCGTGATGTTGCGACTCCCGACTTCGCGCGCCAGCGACTTGGTGAAACCCATGATGCCGGCCTTGGCCGCGCTGTAATTGGTCTGTCCGGCGTTGCCCATCGCGCCCACCACCGAGGCGATGGAAATGATGCGGCCGCCGCGTGCCTTCATCATCGCGCGCAGCACCGCGCGCGACAGGCGGAACACGGAGGTGAGGTTGGTCGCAATGATGTCGTTCCACTCCTCGTCCTTCATCCGCATCAGCAGATTGTCACGGGTGATGCCGGCGTTGTTGACGAGGATGCCGATGTCGCCGAACTGCGCGCTGATCGCGGCAATGACCGCATCGACCTCAGCCGCGTCTGTGACGTTGAGCTTCATCCCGCTGCCCTTGATATGGGCGGCAGCGAGGTAATCGCTGATCGCCTGTGCACCGGTGTCGCTGGTGGCGGTGCCGACCACAGTGGCGCCCGCCTGACCGAGGGCAAGCGCGATCGCCTGACCGATTCCACGGCTGGCGCCGGTCACGAGGGCAATCTGCCCTCCAAGATCAAAGCCAGGCGCGATTTGTCCTTGCAGCATGTTGTCTCCTTATTGACTGAGTGCGGCCGTGAGGCTCGCTTCATCCACCAGCGCCACGGCAGGCAGGCTGTCGTCGATGCGCTTGGCGAGCCCCGCCAGCACCTTGCCGGGCCCGCATTCGATCACGCGCTCGCTGCCAGCGACTTTCAGCGCCTGAACGGTCTCGACCCAGCGCACCGGCGTGTGCAACTGCTTCGCCAGCGCGGCACGGATCACATCGGCCTCGGCGTGGCTTTGCACATCGGTGTTGTGCAGCACGGGAATCGTGGGCGTCATGATCGTCACACCCTGCATATACGTCAGCAGCTTTTCGGCGGCCGGCAGCATCAGCGAGGAATGCGACGGCACGGACACCGGCAGCGGCAAGGCGCGCTTGGCCCCGCGCTCCTTTGCCAGCACCATGGCGCGTTCCACTGCCGCCTTGTTGCCGGCGATGACAACCTGGCCGGGGGAATTGAGGTTCACCGCCTCGACCACTTCGCCTGCTGCCGCGTCGGCGCAGACAGCACGCACAGCATCGTCGTCCAGCCCCAGTATCGCGGCCATCGCGCCGACGCCTTCTGGAACGGCGGCCTGCATCGCCTCGGCACGGAAACGCACCAGCCGGATGGCATCGGCAAAACCCAGCGCACCCGCCGCCACTAGCGCGGCGTATTCGCCCAGGCTGTGGCCCGCCATCAGCGCGGGCACGGCGCCGCCTGCGGCCTGCCACACGCGCCAGACGGCGACATCGGCCGCCAGCATGGCAGGCTGGGTGTTGACCGTCTGGTTAAGCAGATCAGCCGGGCCGCCGGTCACCAGCGCCCACAGATCCTGCCCCACCGCGTCGGATGCTTCGGCAAAGGTGGCGCGTACTTCGGCGCGCTCGCCCCAGCCCTGCATCATGCCGACCGATTGCGAACCCTGCCCAGGGAAAACGAAAGCCAGTTTCATTGGGTGTCCCTTTAGAATTTAATACTTGAGGAGCACGGAGCCCCAGGTGAAGCCGCCACCAAAGGCTTCCATCAGCACCGTCTGGCTGCGCTGGATGCGACCGTCGCGCACCGCCACGTCGAACGCTAGCGGCACCGAAGCGGCCGAGGTATTGCCATGGCCGGCGACAGTAGTGACGACATGGTCCATACTCATACCGAGCTTCTTCGCGGTGGCGGAAATGATGCGGACGTTGGCCTGGTGCGGCACCAGCCAGTCGATGTCGGACTTCTGCAGGCCATTGGCCTCCAGCGTCTCGTCGACGATGCGGTCGAGCGTGTTGACTGCCATCTTGAACACGGCATTGCCTTCCATCCGCATCAACGCGGGTTCCTTCATACCGGTCGATGCGCCGGTCGTCGTGCGCAGCAAATCCTTGTGGCGACCGTCAGCATGAATATGGGTGGCAATAATGCCGGGTTCAGTGGATGCGCCCAGCACCACCGCGCCAGCGCCATCGCCCCACAGGATGCAGTTGCCGCGATCGTTCCAGTCGGTGATGCGCGACAGGGTTTCGGCGCCGATCACCAGCACATACTTGGCCGCGCCAGTCTTGATGAACTGGTCGGCTACGCTCATGGCGTAGACAAAGCCGCTGCACACCGCCTGCAAGTCAAATGCCGGCTTGCCGTTGGTCATGCCGAGCTTGGACTGCACGATGCAGGCGGTGCTGGGGAAAACCAGATCGGGCGTCGTGGTGGCGACCAGCAGCAGGTCGATGTCGTCGATAGCAAGGCCCGCCGCGTCGAGTGCGGCACGCGCCGCCTGCGTCGCCAGATCGCTGGTGAATTCACCCTCGGCGGCAATGTGGCGTTCGCGGATGCCGGTGCGCTCGACGATCCATTGATCGTTCGTATCGATCAGCTTTTCAAGATCGGCGTTGGTGAGGATGCGAGCAGGCAGATAGCTGCCTGTGCCCAGAATGCAGGAATAGGTCAAACGGCTACCCGTTGCAAAAGTTGGACTTGGTCGGTGATGCGTTTCAGCACGTTGTTGCGGACTTCGTCGCAGGCGGTTTCGACCGCGTGTTCGAATGCGAAACGGTCGGCCGAACCATGGCTTTTCACCACCACGCCTTTCAGGCCTAGCAACGTGGCACCGTTGTAGCGGCGCGGGTCGAACCGGCGCTTGAAGGCATTGAGCACCGGCATGGCGATCAAGCCGGCGATCCGGGTCAGCCAATTGCGCTTAAACTCGGCGCGCAGCGTGGTGGCAAACATCTTGGCCAGTCCTTCGGACGCTTTCAGGGTGACGTTGCCGACAAAACCGTCGCACACCACCACGTCGGTGGTGCCCTTGAAAATATCGTCGCCTTCGACGTTGCCGTAGAAGTTCAGGTGGCTGCCGCGCAGCAACTCGGCGGCCTGCTTGACGATCTCGTTGCCCTTGATATCTTCTTCGCCGATGTTGAGCAAGCCCACCGTCGGATTCGGCTTGTGCTCCACCGCCGACACCAGCATTGCACCCATGACAGCGAACTGCAGCAAATGCTCGGCGGTACAGTCGACGTTGGCTCCCATGTCCAATACCAGCGTGTGGCCGTCAATGGTCGGCATCACGCCGGCGATGGCCGGACGGTCAATGCCGGGGAGCGTTTTCAGCACGAAACGCGCGGTTGCCATCAGAGCGCCGGTATTGCCGGCCGACACACAGGCATCAGCCTCGCCGGATTTGACGAGGTCGATCGCCACCCGCATGGAGGAGTCTTTTTTGCCGCGCAGAGCTAATGCGGGCGCCTCGTCCATCGCCACCACCTGAGTGGCGTGGCGCACGATGAGGCGCGGCCCGGTTTCGGCGCGATGCGCCTTGAGCTCGGCCGCGACGACATCCTGCGGCCCGACCAGAATCACATTCAGATCAGGATAGCGCGCAAGGCAATGGATTGCCGCCGGAACCGTGACATGGGGGCCGTGATCGCCCCCCATGACATCAATGGCGACTGTGATGTTTCTCATACAGCCGGAAGCGTGGGCTGAATCAAGCGCGCCTGGCAGCAGCGCGCCAGGGGATTATTCGCCTTTGGCCTTGACGACCTTGCGGCCACGATAAAAGCCGGTGGGGCTGATATGGTGACGCAGGTGAGCCTCACCCGTGGTCGGCTCAACGGCCAGCGGCGGGTTGGTCAGGAAGTCGTGCGAG
>JBPPMF010000330.1:0-2447 GCA_051305915.1 Thiobacillus sp.
CTGGGCTGCGCGCAGGGCGGCAACCTGATTCCGCTGGCGTGGCGCTGGCCTGTGTCCACGTGTGTGGGCGTGGAGTTATCGCGTGTGCAGGCCGAGGCGGGTGCCGCGTTCATCCAGTCGCTGGGCCTACCCAATGCGCGCATCCTGCATGGCGACCTTGCCGCATTGCCGGACGATCTGGGCGAGTTCGACTTCATCATCGCGCACGGCGTGTTTTCCTGGGTGCCGCCGGCGGTGCAGCAGGCGCTGCTCGAGGTCTGCCGGCGCCATTTGTCGCCAAACGGCGTGGCCTACATCAGTTTCAACGTTGCCGCCGGCTGGCAGGCCCTGCAGCCGCTGCGCACTGCGCTGATCGAGCGCACCGCGGCCGAGTTGCCGGCACCTCAGCGGCATCAGCAGGCGCTGCGGGTGCTGGACGAACTGCAGGCCGAATGGAGCGATCCGGTCTTGCTGAAGGAAATTGCCTATCTCAAGTCAGCCGCGCCGTCTTACCTGTTTCACGAATACCTTGCCGAGTTCAATGTCCCGATGGGTTTCGGCGAATTTGCCGGACAGCTGGGTGCGCATGGCCTGCGCTACGTGGGCGAAGCTGGACCGCGCAGCGCGGTGGTTGAGCTCGAGGATACCTGGGGCCTGATTCCGGAAGGCATGACCGGGCGCTGGCTGGACGCCGAGGCTGCACTCGATGACGCGCTCGCCATTCGCTTTCGGCGTGCGCTGATTGCGCGCGACGACGCCCCCTGCGCCCAGCCGCCGCAGGCCGACGCCTTGCGCGGTCTAGCGTTCTATGCCGACTTGCGCAGCGACGAGGAAATCGATCTTGAAGCTGCGAGCGAGCAGTACTTCATCAACCCCGCGGACAACCGCTTTCCCATTGCGCCGCCCGCGATGAAGGCGGCGGCCATGGCCCTGTCGGCCGTCTACCCCAATGCACTGACCTATTCGGACTTGCTGACCGCTACTCGCCAGATGCTGGCCGAGTACGATGCGCCCGAACGTGTCGACGAAGCCGCCTTCCGTGACGCCCTGTTTCCGCTGGTCATGGCCCATTGCGTGATGCCGACCGTGTCGGTTGCTTCGTATGCGAATGAACCGGGTGAGCGTCCCTGTGCACATGCGCTGGCGCGGCAGCAAGCGCGCTCGACGAACTGGGTGGTGAGCGGCGGGCGCCATGTGGCGATGGATCTGGATGCACCGGGACGCTTGCTGCTGGGCATGCTGGATGGCCGACGCCGCATAGAGGAACTCGCGGCCGTCATGCAACGGGCGCTGGCAGAACAGGGGCTGGCGATGCCGCTGGAAACCGTCGGCGAACTGACCCAACAGCAATTGTGGTTGTTTGCACGTCAGGGCTTGCTGGAGGCGTGAATCCGGCATGCGGGTAAGCGCGTGCCGGCCGGAGCCGGATTCGCAGGTAATATTCGCCGGGGAATCGCGCGGCCTGGCCCCCTGGGGCACAGGTGTGACGTTTCCCCTTAAGCCATTCAGGATCAATCCAGCCGATTTCGGACCCTGGAAATCCGGGTGAATCACTGTGGCTTGATAGGTACATAAACAAGGATTGCAATGCAGGATAACTATATGATTCTGGGCGTTTCGCCCGGGGCAGCCACGGATTTAATCAAGTCCGCTTACCGAAAAAAGGCCGCGCAGTATCACCCTGACAAAAACCAGTCCCCGGATGCGGCCACGCGTTTCAGGGAAGCCCAGGAAGCGTATGAAGTGCTTTCCGACCCCGCGCGCCGCAAGGCTTACGACGAATACCGGCAACGCAGTCTGATCGAAGACCCCGCGCCGGTGGCGTGGGAGATTGCGGGCAAATACATTCAGGAAGCCATTAAGTGAAGAAATCCCGTTATTTTGCAGACCTCATCAAAAACTACATTGATGAGGTGGATGATCTGGTGACGGATTCCGAAGGCAAGTCGGTGCTGCAGAAGCGCTTGAACGAGAAGCGCCAGGAGATTGATGCCATTTTGCCGATGATCGAATTCAGCCCGGAAATGGTGTCGGTTGTTTTCTACGGCGCCTTCGACTTCAGGTCGCCCGAAATCATGCAGCAGATCGTGCTGAGCGAACCTGGGGAGGCCACTTTCCTTACGTGGGCTGAACTGGAAAGCGAGTTGACGGTGTCGAGCTGGGCTCAGCCTTTGATCGAATCATCGCTGAAAGTCGAGGGCGGCGATGCCTTTCTCGTCGCCACCGCCGCGCTGGAATTCCTGCGCGGCAAGGATTCGTTGTCCGCGCCCATGCGCGAGTCGGAGCCGGAGGCCGAGAAAGAAGGCGAAGACGAAGGCGCGGCCGGCGATGAGGACGGCGCGGATGATTTGAACGAGGCGGGCGCGGATTGGCTGGCCGAACAGGGCTTCGATCCGCTGGACCGTTGAGGCGGCCTGAACAAGGCCACATGCGTCTTGTTCGACGTTTCTGTACGCACAATTATTTAC
>JBPPMF010000056.1:0-3339 GCA_051305915.1 Thiobacillus sp.
CTCTCGTCGCTGACGCGGTAGGCGAAGAAGCAGCCGGCCGAGCGGTCGGGTTCGTCGATCACCTTGTCCATGCGCACCAGCTCGGGATGCAGGGCCAGCATCAGCGAGGTCTCGGCGCAGTTGGCGTGGAAGTTGGCGGCGTCCTCGTGATAGCGGCGATGCGCTTCGTCGGAGATATCCCAGATCGAGCGCAACGCGACTCGCATGTTGGGATAGCTGTGGCGGATGTTTTCCAGTCCGCAGCGCAGCGGCGCCCAGTTGGTGACGTGGCCATTCAGCAGCAGCAGGCGATCGAAGCCCGCCGTGTTGAGCCACTCGGCGATTTCCAGCACCAGCTTGGCCAGGGTTTCCGGGCGCAACGAAATCGTTCCCGGCCATTTCGGCGAATGCCCGAGCGAGCAGCCGTAGGCGAGGCTCGGCAGCACCGGAATGCCGGTCAGCGCCGAGGCGCCGTGGGCGACCGCTTCGGCAGATAGCGTATCGACTCCGAGCGGCAGATGCGGGCCATGCTGCTCGGTGGCGCCCACCGGCAGGATGGCCATGGTGATGCCCTGGTCACGCAGCGCCGCGACGTCTTCCCAGGTGAGGTTCTGCCACAGGACCGGCGCACTCATGTCGTCGGCTCCATATTCAGCTGGTCGAGCATGCCCTGATCGGTCTTCATGCCCGAGGTCTCTCGGATGCGGGCGAGAATCTCCTTCTTCAGGCGCAGGAATTCCGGTGTGTGCTTCATGTCCTGCTCACGCTCGGCGGGAAGCGGCACTTCGTAGATGGTGTCGATGCGGCCGGGACGCGGCGCCATCAAGACCACGCGATCAGCGAGGTAGATCGCCTCTTCGACGTCGTGGGTGACGAAGGCAAGCGTGGGTTTTTCCAGCCGGTGCACGTGCAGAATGAGGTCGTGCATGACTTCGCGCGTTTGCGCATCGAGCGCGCCGAAGGGCTCGTCCATCAGCAGGATCTGCGGCCGACCCATCAATGCGCGGGCGATGGCGACGCGCTGCTGCATGCCGCCGGAGAGCTGGTTGGGCCAGGCGTCCGCCGCCGCGGTCAGCCCCATCAGCGCGAGCAGCGCGTCGGCGCGCCCGGAGGCGGCCTCGACGTCGGCCTCGCTGAGATTCTCGCGGCCGTGCCTGAGGAGGCGGCTGAACTTGATGTTCTCCATCACCTTGAGCCACGGGTAGAGACTGTAGTGCTGGAACACCATGGCGCGGTCGGCGCCGGGGCCCATGATGGTCTGGTCGTCGACCAGGACTTCGCCGGCGGTGTGGTATTCGAGCCCGCCGATGATACGCAGCAGCGTCGACTTGCCGCAGCCGGAGGCGCCGACGAAAGTGACGAACTCGTTGTCGGCGATGTCGAGACTGATGTCCTTCAGGGCTTCGACCTGATGGTGGCCTTCGCCGAACACCTTGCCGACCTGCTGGATTGAAATTTTCGGCATGCTCATGATTTGAGATACAGCCAGGGGAAGGCCTTGCGGTGCGCAAGGCGGAACAGTTGATCCATGACCAGGCCAATGAGACCGATCAGGATGATGCCGACGAAGATCTTGTCGGTTTGCAGAAAGCGCTGCGCTTTCAGGATCGAATAGCCGAGGCCGGAGTTGGCGGCGACCAGTTCGGCCACCACCAGGTAGGTCCAGGCCCAGCCCATGGTGACGCGCAGGGTGTCGAGCAGCGCCGGCTTGGCCGCCTGGAAGATCACCAGGTTGATGGTCTCGCCCTTCTGCGCGCCCATGGTCTGCGCCGCCTCGATCTGCGCCAGTGGCACACGGCGCACGTCCTCCGCCATCATCAGCACCATCTGGAAGAAGGTGCCGATGAAGATGATGGAAATCTTCGACGACTCCTCGATCCCCACCCACAGCATCACCAGCGGAATGAAGGCCACCGCCGGCATGTAGCGGATGAAGTCGGTGAGCGGCTCCAGCACCGCCTGCACCGGGCGGAAGGTGCCGATCATCAGCGCCAGCGGCAAGGCGATCACCGCCGAGAACAGGAAACCGGTGGTGACGCGGTAAATGCTGATGCCCATGTCGGACAGCAGATCGTCCTCCGTGTACCAGGTGATCAGCCGGTTGAACACGTCGACCGGGCCCGGCAGGAACACCTTGTTCACCGCCGCGCCGCTCGACACGATCCACCACAGGCCCAGCGGCGCCAGCAAGCCGAGCGCGGCGAACAGCCAGTACTGATTCCTGGACAGCGGCCCGCGGATCGCCCACATGCCGGGTCTACGAGACCTTGACGTGGCGCGGGGCGGACGGGCGCTGGGGCTGGATGGCATCGTCTTTCTCCCTGTTACTTACTTGACGCCCGCCACTTCCTTCACCAGCGAGGCGTCGAGGCCCTTGGCGAAGTCGACCTTGCCTTCCATCAGCTTGTTGTCGAGCAGGAATTTGGAAATAGTCGGCGCGACGCCCATCAGCGAAGTCGGGTCGGTCGCCGGTCCGAAGGCCTTGAGGTTGGCCTTCTGGTCGAAGAATTGGGTGCCCGGCAGGAAGACCATGTATTCCTTGGCATTCATGCCGACGACCTTGGCCATGATCTTCGCCGCTTCATCCGGATTGCTGCGCAGGAAGGCTTCGACGTCGTACCAGGCTTTGACCATGCCGACGAAATCCTTGCGCTTGGCCTTCAGCGACTTCTCCTGCACCACCAGCAGGTCGGGCACCAGGCCAGGCACGTCCTTGGAGGTGAACAGGGGCTTGCCTTTGCCGCTGGTCTGGATGGTGTTGACCCACGGGTTCCACACCACGGCGGCGTCGACGCGGCCGGCCATGAAAGCAGCGGCGGCATCACCGGCGGAGAGGTTGATCACGTTGACGTCCTTCAGCGTCATGCCGTTCTTGTTGAGCGCCATGGTGAGCAGGAAGTGCGACACGCTGAATTCCTCCAGCGCGATCTTCTTGCCCTTCAGGTCCTTGAACGACTTGATCTTCGGGCCGACCATCAGTGCGTCGTTGCCGGCCGAGTTGTCGTTGACCAGGATGGTCTTCAGCGCGATGCCCTTGGCCAGCGGGGCCATGGTGTCGCTCCAGGTCTGCGAGTTGCCGTCGACCTGGCCGGCGGACAGCGCGCTGATCGAATCGGTGTAGTTGGCGAACCACACCAGCTTGACGTCGGCGCCGTGCTTCTTGAAGTAGCCCTTCTGCTCGGCGACGTACCAAGCCACCCAGCCCGGCCAGTCGGACACGCCGATCTTAACTTCGGCCTGTGCCGTCATGGGTTGGGCCAGCAGGGCAAAGCCGAGGCTGGCGATGAGGGTACGGGTGAGGCGCGCGATGTTCATGTGTGGCTCCTGTGTGGATGGTCAAAAGACTGCCCGGGAAAGCGT
>JBPPMF010000353.1:0-3691 GCA_051305915.1 Thiobacillus sp.
TGGCTTCGAACGCGCTGCGCGGGGCAGCGGCCATCACCTGAGTGGGCTTGAGCAGACCGGCGGCCACGGCCACGGCCACGACACCAGCGCCGGTTGCGCCTTTCAGTACGTTTCTACGAAGTGCATTCATGGGCATCTCTCCTTGTTGAACAGTTGTTGCTGAAATTACAGACCGTAAATAAAGTCGGTCACTTTATCGATTTCCGCTTCCGTCAACACGCCGTGCTTGCCGAACGGGATCATGGTGGAGGAAGGGTTGAGCGCGGTCGCGTCCCAAATCTGGGCGCGCAGCTTGGCCTTGTCGGGGAAGCGTGCGCTCATGGCGATCAGCGGCGGGCCATACAAGCCGGTCGACTCTGCGTCAGGAACGGTCGGCATGCCATGGCAGGCCAGGCAGTTGCCTTTGCGGTTGTTGAACGCGAGCTCCTTGCCGGTCACTTCTTTTTGGGGGGCAGTTGCTGCAGCCGGGGTTGCCGTAGCTTGTGCCAGTGCATTACCTGACAGCATGATGGCGCCGATCGCGCAGGCCGCTGCTATGTGATGCAACTTTCGCATGGTCGTCCTCCTAATTATTTGACGTGGTGATGAAAGCGCTTGCCGCTGAAATTGCTGTGCAGTGAACGCTATCCAATAAAGGATGAGACGTAGCATAGTGGAATTAGTTTTTTCGATGCAAGGCCGCACACGAATTTTTACGTCCATATGGTAGGGGTAAATTCCTACCAGCCGCACCAAATAAGGCGATTGCATCTATTGGATTTAGTCTTTGCGTTGCGATTTTTCGAGCGCCTGCCATTCGCGCCGCCGCGCTTCGGCTGCCGATAGCGCGTGGAAGCTGCCGTCGCCCGCCTTGAGGCCGAGGCTGATTTGCTCGATGGCGGCAAGCAGATTGCCGCTCAGGGCGGCGGCTTCGGCCTGGGCGCGATGGCTGAGCAGGCGATGCCCCAGTTGGGCATGAGCCTGCGCGGCGAGACGCCACAAGCGGCGATCAAGCGGGTACAGAGCAAGCTGCTGGTCAACCCGTGCCAGCGCGTCATTGCTGCGGCCGGTGGACAGCAACGCATCGATATAGCCGTATTGCAGCGGGCGGTGGCCGGGATGCGCCTCGTGACCGGCCTGGTAAAGTTGCAGGGCAAGTTGCCGTTGACCGCCTGCCAGCGCGGTGTGGGCGGCCAACTGCTGAATCATTGGGTGGACCGGTTTGTCGGCCAGCAGTTTTTGCACTTCGGCTTCGGCTTCCTTGAACTGGCGTGCCCGAACCAGCGCAGTGACAAGGGCGTAGCGGGCGGCGGTTGCGCTGCTGTAGCGTTTTTCCTTCAGCACATTGCGCGCGGCCAGCACGGCATCCTGCGGACTGTCTTCCTGCGCGCGCAGGCGGGCGCGCACCAGCTGGAAATCCAGGCTGTCCTCCACCTGCTGATAAGGCACGGATTCGCTACGCGCTTCCATGTCGGCGATGCGGTCGCTGGTGAGCGGGTGGGTGCGCAGATAGGCCGGCGCGCTGCTGTCGTAAAACCGGTTGTCGCGCTGCAGACGGTTGAAAAAGCCACTCATGCCGCGCGGCTCGAAACCGGCACGGGTCAGCATTTCATAGCCCAGGCGGTCGGCCTCGCGCTCGTAATCGCGGCTGTAGTTGAGCTGGTTCTGGATGGAAAAAGCCTGGGTGGAGGCAATCGCTGCACTTGCCACGTTGGGGTTGGAACGTGCCGCCAGCAGGGCCAGCGCCAGCGCGGCCATGGTCGGCCATTGGCTCTGGCTTTGCGCCGCGACCATGCGCGCGATGTGATCCTGGGTGACGTGGGCAATTTCGTGCGCCACCACGCTCGCCAGTTCGGATTCGTTTTGCGCAGCGAGCAACAGGCCCGTATGCACGCCGATGTTGCCGCCCGGCATGGCAAAGGCGTTGATGGTCAGGTCGTTGACGACAAAAAAGTTGAATTCGCGCTGGTTGCGCGTGCTGAACGAGACCAGCTTGTAGCCGAGTTGGTTGAGATAGCTTTCGATTTCCGGGTCGTCCAGGTAGCGCGGATCCACGTAGACGTCCCGCATGATCGCGCGCCCCAGCGCCTGTTCTTCCTGGTCGGAGAAGTATTGCCGCGACACCTCGCCCAGATCGGGAAGGTCGGAGGCCATCACCGGCTGGATGGCCAGGGTCAGTACAAGCAGGGTTCGCAGCATCAGCGGGGTGGGATGAGGAGAGTTAAAGTCATTTCGTTTACGATGCGCGGATGGCCGACAAGGTTCCCGATCAATTTCTGATATACGAGTCCCCAATATGAGCGAATTCACCCATTTTGATGACCGCGGTCGCGCCGTCATGGTCGACGTGGCGGACAAGGACGATACCCGGCGTGTTGCCGTGGCAAGCGGCCAGATCAGCATGTTACCCGATACCCTGACACGCATTCTCGGCGGCCAGGCGGCCAAGGGTGACGTGCTCGGCATCGCGCGCATCGCAGCGATCCAGGCGACCAAGCGCACCGCCGAACTGATCCCGCTGTGCCATCCGATTGCACTGACGAAAGTGGCGGTGGAGTTCGCCCACGATGAAGCCGAATCGTGGGTCGCCTGCCGGGTGACTGCCGAAACCGTCGGCAAGACCGGGGTGGAAATGGAGGCGCTCACCGGCGTCAGCGTCGCGCTGCTGACGATCTACGACATGTGCAAGGCGGTCGACCGCGGCATGGTGCTGTCGGACATCCGGCTGCTGGAAAAGCAGGGCGGACGCTCCGGCCATTGGCGCGCGGCGTAGCGGTATCTGGTCCAAAGATCACCTTGCACGTTCACGCGGCTGAGGCACTATGGCCGGGTGTCGAATGCGGGCCTTGGTGTATGCGTTTTTTCAGATTCCTGATATTGAGCCTCTACGCTTGCTTGCCGGCGGCGCAGGCCGACGTGCCGGACTACCGGACCTTTCCGGCCACGGGCCAGCAGTTGCTGCTGTGGGTGGCGTCCGAGCGCGGGCGCGCCGAACCTGAGCTGCGGGCGGCGCAGCAACTGGCCGCGCAGGGTGTTGAGGTCTGGTCGCTCGATCTTGCCAGTGCCTATTTCCTGCCACAACTGGCCAGCAGCATGGAAGCGGTACCGCGACAGGATATGGTGGACTGGCTGCGCGTCGCGCAGGCGAGCGGAAAGCAGGTGACGGTGTACACCGTGGCGCGCGCGGCGGTTCCCGTGCTGCGCGCCGCGGCTGCGCTCGAGCCGGCCGAACGCGTGCGGCTGTGCGTGATGCTGATGTATCCGAATCTCTATACGGTGGCCGAGCCGCTGGCCAAACCGGATTATCTCGCCCCGGGCAGCCTGGCGGGATTGCGTGTGCGCGTGCTGCAGCCGCGCCGTTCGGCCGCCACCCCCTGGCTGCCCGGCCTGCTGGACCATCTCGCGCGGCAGGGCGCAACCGTCAGCCACGTGGTCCTGGAAAATCTGCGTGAGGGCTATTGGGTACGTGAAGCGCCGACCGAGTTCGAAATCGCCGAAAGCCGCCGCATGGATGCCATGCTGCTGCGCGAGTTGAATGCCTGGGGATGCCAATGAAACGACTGCTGAACGTGTGTATCTTGAGTGTGCTGCTGGCGGGCGGCGCGCATGCCGCCGGATTCGAGGCGCGTGCCGCCACGCCAGCGCCGGAATTGAACGCACAGGATCGGGCGGGTGTGCCGAAAACCCTGGCCGACTATCGCGGCAAGGTGGT
>JBPPMF010000371.1:0-3780 GCA_051305915.1 Thiobacillus sp.
AGAACTGGCTGCCGTGTTTCATCAACGACCATCGCGCCTATTTGACCGTGGCCATCGGCTGTACCGGCGGCCAGCATCGCAGTGTCTACTTCGCCGAAACCCTGGCTGCCGCCTTCGGCGAACGCGAGCAGGTGCTGGTGCGCCACCGCGAACTGACATAAGGGCTCGTTAGTGAATAAATTGGGCATACGCTGGGGTCACTTTGGGTGCAGGCCAAGGCGCAGGACGCGCGGTTGTGTCATTCACAACAAGCGGCATGCAACACCGGCATGCAGCCAAAGCGGCTCCAGCCCGGAGGGTTGCAGCGTATTCGGGCGTCTGCGGCGTTGCGAGGCTTGCGAATGGAACAACCATTCGCCGCACCTCGCGCCTTGCATCCATCCCGAATACGCTGCAACGTATGCCCAATTTTTTCACTAACGAGCCCTTACTGCGCGCAGGTGATGTGAGTGTGCTGTTAGCGGGCGCGGGCCTCCTCGCTGCGCTAACTGCATGGGCCTGGGGCGGTGGCCGTGGCGACACCGCGATCATCCGCGCGGCTGGGCAGATCGTGCAGACCGTCGCCCTCACCCAGCCGCAAACCCTCACCGTCGATGGCCCGCTTGGCGCCACGCAAATCGAAATCCAGTCCGGCCGCGCCCGTATCGCGAGCGATCCGTCGCCGCGCCAGTTCTGTGTGAAGCAGGGCTGGCTCACCCAGTCCGGCCAGGCCGCGCTGTGCCTGCCCAATCAGGTCAGCCTCGAAATCCGGGGACGCACGTCCGCCTATGACACGCTCGGCTATTGAGTTGCCGGTCACGGCCGATGACCGCCGCATCGCATGGCTGGCGGCGCTGGCCATCGGCCTCACGCTCGCCGAAGCGGCGATCCCCAGCCCCGTTCCCGGGGTCAAACCGGGACTCGCCAACATCGTCATCCTGCTGGTCCTGCTGCAACACGGCTGGCGCGCGGCAGCCTGGGTATCCGCCCTGCGCGTGCTGGCAGGTGGCCTGCTGCTGGGCAGCCTGTTCACACCGGGATTCTGGCTGTC
The DNA here is from genome assembly GCA_051305915.1 of Thiobacillus sp. GTDB lineage: Bacteria > Pseudomonadota > Gammaproteobacteria > Burkholderiales > Thiobacillaceae > Thiobacillus. The sequence goes on from JBPPMF010000371.1 coordinate 1,031, forward strand.
GGCTGCGGGCGCACTCGTCAGCCTGTTGGTTCTAGCACTGGCACGCCACCTGCCCGCCCGGCATTTCGGCCCGATCAGCCTGTCAGTGCTGGCTGCTTTCGGCCATATCGGCGGGCAACTCGCGCTGGCCGGCTGGTGGCTTTTGCCCAGCGCCGCATTGATCAAATTGCTGCCGGTGTTTGCTGCTGCCGCCCTGATTTTTGGCGCGGTAAACGGCATCATCGTCGCGCGCCTGCTTGCTGCCCCCGCACCTGACAGGCGACAATCCACACCATGCATCCTCCCCTGAATACCATTACCCTAGCGTTGTCGGGCGCCTCCGGCATGGCCTATGGCCTGCGTCTGCTCGAATGCCTGCTGGCCGCCGACATCCGCGTGTATCTGCTGGTGTCGCAAGCCGCCCACATCGTTGCCAAGCAGGAACTCGGCGTGACGCTGCCTGCCCGCGCCAGCGATCTCGAAAAGCAGTTGTCCGGCAACCTGAAGGCACGTGACGGACAGTTGCGCGTGTTCGGCCGCGAAGACTGGAATGCACCGGTCGCCTCCGGCTCCAATCCGGCCGACGCCATGGTGGTGTGCCCATGTTCGATGGGCACGCTCGCCGCAATTGCCCATGGCATGTCCGACAACCTGATCGAGCGCGCAGCCGACGTCATGCTGAAAGAACAGCGCAAGCTGATTCTGGTGCCGCGCGAAGCGCCGTTTTCCACCCTGCACCTGGAAAACATGCTGACGCTGTCTAGAATGAACGCTGTGATTCTGCCCGCCAACCCCGGTTTTTATCATCGGCCGCAAAACGTCGAGACCATCATCGACTTCATCGTCGCGCGCATTCTCGACCAGTTGGGCATCAAACACGAACTGATGGTGCCTTGGGGACGCGACTGATGCCGCTTACGCTACCGCTGTTCCCGCTCAACACCGTGGTTTTCCCCGGCGGGCAACTGCCGCTGCGGATCTTCGAGCAGCGTTATTTCGACCTGGTCAAACAGGCCATTGCCGACAATACAGACTTCGGCATCTGCGCCATTCGCGAGGGCTTGGAGATCGGCACCCCAGCCGTGCCCTACACCGTCGGCACCCGCGTACGCGTCACCGACTGGGACATGCCGCAGACCGGCATCCTGCACATCGACACCCGCGCAGAGGAGCGCTTCGTCATCCGCGGCACCCGCAGCGAACCCAGCGGCCTGTTGATCGGCACCGTGGAGGCAGTCAGCAGCGAACCTGCCGCGGTCGTGCCCAACGATCTTGAACTCGCCGTTGAAATCCTGCGTCAGATCATCACCGAATACGGCGACGCCCGTTTTCCCGCGCCGCACGACTTCGGCAACGCCGCGTGGGTCGGCTACCGGCTGTCCGAAGTGCTGCCGCTCACACTCAACATCAAGCAAAACCTGCTGGAAATGAACGACAGCGTGACGCGCTTGCGCATCCTGACTGAATTCCTCAAAAAGCAGATCAACTGATGGCACGTTTTTATCCTGCGCTCGAAGCCGGACATCGTACTTTCATCGCTGCGCAAAAACTGTTTTTCACTGCCTCCGGCACCGCCGACAGCCGACTCAATCTGTCGCCCAAAGGCATGGACAGCCTGCGCGTGATCGCCGATACGCGCGTGGCCTACCTCGATCTCACCGGCAGCGGCAACGAAACCGCCGCTCACCTGAAGCACGATGGCCGCCTGACCATGATGTGGTGCAGCTTCGAAGCGGAACCGCTGATCCTGCGCCTGTACGGGCGCGGCCGCGCGGTGCGCCGGCAGGATGCCGAATGGGGCGATTTGCGCCGCCACTTTCACGCCTTGCCCGGCGAGCGCCAGATCATCGTGCTCGACATCGAGTCGGTGCAAACTTCGTGCGGCTACGCCGTTCCGATGTATACCTATTGCGGCGAGCGCGGCACCCTGGCGCGTTGGGCCGAGAAAAAAGGCGCGGTGGGTTTACTGGATTACTGGCGCGAAAAAAACCAGGTCAGCATCGACGGCCTGCCCTCTGGCTTATTGGAAAATGCACCATGAAACGGATCCTGATTCCGCTCGTATTGATTTTGAGCGCCTGCGACCCCACCCCGCCGCCGCAGCCCGAAACTGAACGCCAAGCCAACCCGGTGTTTGAAACGCAAATTCAGGCAGTTGAAAAAGCTCGCGCGGTCGAAGGGCTGGTGAGGGACGCGACAGCGACGCAACGCAAGCAAATGGACGAAGCGGAGCGGTAATGGCGTCATGTTGAAATGGTTGTTCACCCTGATCGCCGCCTTGCTGGTGTTGGGTTTGCTCACGCCCTGGCTCAATCGCCTGGGGCTCGGCCGGCTGCCAGGGGACCTCCGCCTAAAACGCGCGCGCGGCACCTTCTACTTTCCCTTTACCATCGTCATTCTGATGTCGCTGCTGCTCACGCTACTTGCCTATCTGTTTGGCCGATGAACAAAGCCTTTGTAAAAGAAACCGATGCAGCGGACGACGAAGAAGACGTTGCCGCACCCGCGCTGCCCGCCGGGCTGAAAAACTACATGACACCCGCAGGCTACGCGCAACTGGATGCCGAATTCAACCAGTTGTGGAAAGTCGAACGGCCCAAGCTGGTGGAAACGATTTCCTGGGCCGCGAGCAACGGAGACCGCTCGGAAAACGGCGACTACATCTACGGCAAGAAACGCCTGCGCGAAGTCGATCGCCGTATCCGTTTTTTATCCAAACGGCTGGAACACGCTGAAGTCGTCGACCCCGCCACCCGCGAGGACACCGACCA
>JBPPMF010000097.1:0-15634 GCA_051305915.1 Thiobacillus sp.
TCCGGCCACCCGGGCGGGTTCGCTTCCAGTGCCGACGCGGTGGCCGCGCTGCATCTGCTGGGCCACCGCAACATGGTGACCGAGGTCGGCCACCACGCGCCCGGCTTCTACTCGGCGATGTTCCTCGACACTTCGCTCGAAGACATGGGCATCCATACGGTTTCCGACATGCGCGCGCGCTACCGTGAGCGCCACGGCCTCTTGGGCCACCTGTCGGGCGCGATCCCCGGCCTGCTGGCGCCCGCGGGTCCCTTGGGCCAGGGCCAGCACTTCGCCATGGCCGGCGCCTATCTCAATCGCGACAAGCTGTTCCCCGTCACCATCGGCGACGGCGGCCTGGGCGAGCCCTACATCATGAGCGCGTTCCAGCATTTCGCCACCGCCTACCCGGATGTCACCAACTACCTGCCGGTGCTGGTGTGGAACGGCTATTCGCAGGAGCACCACAGCATGGTGTCCTTGTGGGACAACACGCGCATGACCGACTACTGGCACGCCCACGGCTTCGATGAAGTGCACCTGATCGATGCGCGCGAGTATGCCGATACGCCCGACGCGCCGGTGTACACGGACAGCACGACGTTCGGCTTCGCCGCGCGCATGGCGTTCACCGGCGCCATTCTGAAAGCCGCCGATACGGCGGCGAAGAGTGCCCTGTCGGGCCGCCGCACCTGCCTCATCGTCAAGCAGCTTAAAGGCGCGGGCGTCCACGCCACCGGCGCCAAGTCGCACAACCTCTATGCGCATCACACGCTCGACTCCGACGACGTGAAGGGCGGTCTGCAGCGCCGCGCGCTACCGATTCAGGCCTGGAAAGTGACCCGCGAGAACTTCCGCCATGCCGGCGGCGGCCCCGCCGCACGCGTGGCGGTGACCGAAACCGTGCGTGATCTGCCGAGCCTTGATGGCCTGCCGCTGACCGAATTCGCCGTCGGGGAAAACCACATCCCAACTACCGCCTTCGGCCAGGTGGTTGGCGAAGTAGGCAAGCGCGACCCGATGTTCGTCGTTACCAACGCCGACGGCAACGAGGCGTCCGCCATGGCCAACATCAACAAGGCGCTGACGATCCGCCACCCGACCGCCGACGACCTCTATTTCCAGGGCCCCTCGGGCCAGGTCTACGAGCCGCTCAACGAGGATGCCTGCGCCGGCCTCGCGGTGGGGCTCGCGCTGTTCGGCGGCCGCAGCCTGTGGTGCAGCTACGAGTCCTTCGCCATCAACGGCCTGCCGATCTGGCAGACGGTGACGCAGGCGATGGCCGAGCTGCGCCGCCCCACGCCTGCCACAGTGTGCCTGTTCACCGCCGGCGCGCTGGAGCAGGGCCGCAACGGCTGGACCCACCAGCGCCCCGAGATCGAAAGCTACTTCGCCGCGATGATGCGCAACGGCAACGTCTACCCGCTGTTCCCGGTCGACGCCAACATGATCCAGGCGAGCTACGACTGGGCGCTGAAGCAGCACAACAAGGGCATCGTCATCACCGCCTCGAAATCGCCCTTGCCGATCCACGCCACGATGGCGCAGAGCTATCAGGCGATCGACGACGGCGCGATGGTGCTGCAAGAAACCAAGGGTTCGCGCACCGTGGTGTTCGCGGTGACCGGCGACATGGTGCTGCAACCAGTATTCGCCGCCGCCGCCTCGCTGGCCGAAGCCGGCATCGGCTCGCGCATCGTCGCCGTGGTCAACCCGCGCCGCCTGTACCGCCCCAGCGACGTGCTGTGGAACAGCGTGTCGGAACCCGACGGCCGTTTCATGGATGATGCCGCCTTCCGCGACATGTTCCACGGCGACGTGCTGATCGCCGTCAGCGGCGGCCCATCGGGCCCGCTGGAGCCTGTGATGCTGCGCAGCCAGGCCGCGCAGCGCGACGTGTTCTGCTGGAAGCGCGGCGAAACCACCGCCAGCGCGCAGCAGTTGTTCGACTTCAACGGCATGAACGCACAGGCGATGCACGATCGTGCGCTGGCCATGCTGGAACAGGCGGCGGTTTAAAAAACTTATCCGCGAAGGAAAACAAACAAGGTTTTCTTCGCGGCACTTCGCGTACTTCGCGGACAAAAAAAGGTTTTGACCATGAATCCGAAAATCATCGTTCTCGACGACGACCCCACCGGCTCGCAGACGGTGCATTCCTGCCTGCTGCTGACACGCTGGGATGTCACTGCGCTGAAGACGGCGCTGGCCGACGCGGCCCCGTTATTTTTCGTGCTGACCAACACGCGCGGGATGGACGCGGAACATGCCGCCGCCATCACCCGCGAGGTGTGCACGAACCTCAAGTCCGCACTGGCCGACTACGCCGGGCCGGTGCTGTTCGTGTCACGCTCGGACTCGACCCTGCGCGGCCATTACCCGGTGGAAACCGACGTGATGAATGACGTGCTCGGCCCCTTCGACGCGACGCTGCTAACCCCGGCGTTTTTCGAGGGCGGCCGCATCACGCGCGACAGCACGCATTATTTGATGGTCGACGGCAAGCCTGTGCCGACGCACGAAACCGAATTCGCACGCGATTCGGTGTTCGGCTACACGACAGCGTTTCTGCCCGACTATGTCGCGGAGAAAACCGGCGGCCGCGTTGCTGCTGAAAATGTGGCACGCCTGACGCTGGCCGACCTGCGCGCTGGCGCGGCGGGCGAATGGCTCGCCGCGCTGCACGACAACGCAGTGGGCGTGGTCGATGGCGAAACAGCGGGCGACTACCGGCTGTTCGCTGACGCAGTGCTGGCCGCTGCCGCCTCTGGCCGCCGCCTGCTGTTCCGTAGCGCGGCCTCGCTGCTGACTGCGCTGGCGAAACTGCCGCCGCAGCCGGTGGCCGCCGATGCGTTCGCCACCCTGGTGCGCGACAAGCAGCCCGGCGTGATCGTCGTCGGCTCGCACGTCGCCAAGACCACCGCGCAGCTGACTGCGCTGTTGAAGGAGCGCGACGTGATCGGCCTGCCGCTCGATGTCGCCCGCCTGCCGGATGGACGCGCCGCCGTGGTCGAAGAATTGACGGCGAGCATCGCTCACGCCCACGGGCGCGGCCTGACCCCGGTGGTCTTCACCAGCCGCGCGGAACTGAAATTCATCACCGTGGCAGCGCGGCTGGCTTTCGGCGAATCGGTGTCGGGCACGCTGATGGATGTGGTGAAAAGACTGCCGACGACGCTCGGCTTCCTCATCAGCAAGGGCGGCATCACCTCCAACGACGTGCTGTCGACCGGGCTTGAACTGACCACGTCGCGCGTCCTGGGGCAGATCCTGCCCGGCGTCACCGTGGTGCAGACGCCGCCATGGCATCGCCTGCCACAGCTGCCGGTGGTCATCTTCCCCGGCAACGTCGGCGGCGACGGCGCGCTGGCGGAAGCCTACCGGCGCCTCGCGCCCTCGCACGCGCAGTCGAGCCCGGCTAAACTCGCAGCCTGACCCTTCGTTCCCTGCCATGCTCAGCCACGCCTTCCTTTCCCAGTTGCGCAAACTCCTGCCGTCGCACTGCGTGCTCAACGAGCGCGAGGACCTGCTGCCCTTCGAATCCGACGGGCTGGCGGCGTATCGCAACACGCCCGACGTGGTGGTGCTGCCGGAGAACGAGGCACAGGTGGCGGCGATCCTCAAACTGTGCCACGCCGAGAAGATCGCGGTGGTGGCACGCGGCGCCGGTACCGGGCTCGCAGCCGGCGCGCTGCCGATCGACGGCGCGGTGTTGCTGGTACTGGCCAAGCTCAACCGCATCAAGGCCATCGACCCGCTGGCGCGCACCGCGGTGGTCGAACCCGGCGTGCGCAACCTGGCGATTTCCGAAGCCGTCGCGCAGCACAACCTTTATTACGCGCCCGACCCCTCGTCGCAGATTGCCTGCTCGATCGGCGGCAACGTGGCGGAAAATTCCGGCGGCGTACACTGCCTGAAATACGGTCTCACCGTGCACAACATCCTCAAGCTGCGCGCCTGGACCATCGACGGCCAGCTGCTCGAGATCGGCAACGAATCGCTCGACGCCCCCGGCTACGACCTGCTGGCACTGCTGACCGGCTCGGAAGGAATGCTCGCTGTGATCACCGAGGTCACGGTCAAATTGCTGCCGCGGCCCGAGCGCGCGCAGGTGGTGCTGGCGGCCTTCGACGACGTGGCGAAAGCCGGCGCTGCAGTCGGCAACATCATCGCCGCCGGCGTCATTCCCGCCGGTCTTGAGATGATGGACCGGCTCGCGATTCAGGCCGCCGAGGCCTTCATCCACGCCGGCTATCCGCTCGACTGCGAAGCCCTGCTGCTGTGCGAAGTGGACGGCGTCAACGAGGAAGTCTCGGCCGATATCTACACCGTGCGCGAAGTGCTCGCGGCCTCTGGCGCCACCGAAATCCGCACCGCCGAGAGCGAGGAACAGCGCCTCAAATTCTGGGCCGGGCGCAAGGCCGCATTCCCCGCCGTGGGGCGCCTCGCGCCCGACTACTACTGCATGGACGGCACCATCCCGCGCGCGCAGCTGCCGCATGTTTTGAAACGCATCAGCGAAATGAGCGCCGAATACGGCCTCGCGGTGGCCAACGTGTTCCACGCTGGCGACGGCAACCTGCATCCGCTGATCCTGTTCGACGCCAACCAGCCAAGCGAACTGCACAAGGCCGAAGCCTTCGGCGGGAAAATTCTGGAGCTATGCGTCGAGGTCGGCGGCACCATCACCGGCGAGCACGGTGTCGGCCTGGAGAAAATCAACCAGATGTGCGCGCAGTTCGCCACACCGGAACTGGTGCGCTTCCACGAGGTGAAAGCCGCCTTCGACCCCGACAAATTGCTCAACCCCGGCAAGGCGGTGCCCGAACTTCACCGCTGCGCCGAGTGGGGCGCGATGCACGTCCACGGTGGCCAGTTGCCGCACCCCGAGTTGCCGAGGTTCTGATGCTGGATACTTTGATCGACCATATCCGGGCGGCCCATGAAAACATTACGCCGCTCATCATCCAGGGTGGTGGTAGCAAGACGTTCTACGGCAATGCCGATGAAGGTGAAGTTCTGTCCACGCGTGCGCTCGCCGGCGTGGTCGACTATCAGCCGAAGGAACTGGTGCTGACCGCACGCGCCGGCACCCCGCTCACCGAAATCGAGGCGTTGCTCGACGCGCAGAATCAGATGCTGGCGTTCGAGCCACCGCACTTTTCCCCCTCACCCCGACCCGCGCCCGCCAGTGGAGAGGGTGCAAGCGCTGGACCCCATCCGGTTTTCGCCACGCTCGGCGGCTGCATCGCCGCCGGCCTGTCCGGTCCGCGCCGTCCCTATGCCGGCGCCGCACGCGACTTCGTGCTCGGCGTGCGCATGATCGACGGCACCGGCCAGCCGCTGCGCTTCGGCGGCCAGGTGATCAAGAACGTTGCCGGCTACGACGTGTCGCGCCTGATGGTCGGCGCGCTCGGCACGCTCGGACTGCTCACTGAAGTGTCGCTCAAGGTGCTGCCGAAACCAGCGACGGAAACCACGCTGCAATTCGAACTCGGCGAAGCGGCCGCCATCCTGAAAATGAACCAGTGGGCGGGTCAGCCGCTGCCGCTGTCCGCCACTTCGTGGCATGCCGGCCTGCTGACAGTGCGGCTGTCGGGTGCGGCCTCCGCGGTGCAGGTGGCGCAGGCCAAGCTCGGCGGTGAAGTCCTGAATGACGGCGCCGCCTTCTGGCAACGCCTGCGCGATCAAGCCACGCCCTTCTTCGACAAGCGCCCGCTGTGGCGGCTGGCCGTCAAGCCGACCACCCCGCCCTTGAACCTTGGTGAAGCGCAATGGATCGAGTGGGGGGGTGCGGTACGCTGGCTGGCAAGCAATCAACCTGCAACCACCTTGCGTGATGTGGCAAAACAGTTCGGCGGCCACGCCACCCTGTTCCGCGGCAACATGCCCCAGCCCAAAGCGAATGACGACGGTGCCTTCACCCCGCTCACGCCCGCGGTGCTGACGCTCCATCGCAATCTCAAGCAGCGCTTCGACCCCCGGGGCATTTTCAACCACGGCCGGCTGTATCCCGATTTCTGACATGCAGACCAACCTCGCCGACTCCTTCCGCAACACCCCCGATGGCGAGGCGGCCGAGCGCATTCTGCGCAACTGTGTGCATTGCGGCTTCTGCCTCGCCACCTGCCCCACGTATCAAATCCTCGGCAACGAACTCGACTCGCCGCGCGGTCGAATCTACCTGATGAAGCAGGTGCTCGAGGGCGCGACGCCGACCGCGAAAACCCAGCTCCACCTCGACCGCTGCCTGACCTGCCGCAGCTGCGAAACCACCTGCCCGTCGGGCGTGGAATACGGCAAGCTGCTCGACATCGGCCGCCACATCGTCGAAGAAAAAGTGGGCCGTGACATCAGCGAAACCGTCACCCGGGCTGCACTGAAAACCGGGCTCGGCACGCCGCTGCTGTTCAACACCTCGCTGAAGCTGGGTCAGGCCGCCCGCAGCTTGATGCCCGATTTTTTGCAGGCCCGCATCCCGCAAGCCGAAGCTTCCGGCGACTGGCCCGCAGCGCGCCATGCCCGCCGCATGCTGGTTTTGCAAGGCTGCGTGCAGCCGGGCCTCAAACCCAACATCAACAACGCCACCGCGCGCGTACTCGATCGCATCGGCATCTCGCTGATCGCGGCCGAGGAAGCCGGTTGCTGCGGCGCACTGGCGCATCATCTCAACGATGCCGAGGCAGGCCTTGCCGCCGCGCGCCGCAATATCGACGCCTGGATTCCGCATCTGGATGCCGGGGCCGAAACCATCCTCATGACCGCCTCTGGCTGCGGCGTGATGGTGAAGGACTACGGCTGGCTGCTGCGCACCGATCCTGCCTACGCAGAAAAGGCGGCGCGCATCTCCGCCGCGACCAAGGACATTTCGGAAGTATTGATCGCCGAGCGCGACGCCCTCTCCGCGATCGGTGCTCCACCCTCCGCCAAGAAAATCGCCTACCACCCGCCCTGCACCCTGCAGCACGGCCAGAAACTCAGCGGCGGCGTCGAGGCCCTGTTGACTGACGCCGGCTTCGAGCTCACCCCGGTCGCGGAAAAACACCTGTGCTGCGGCTCGGCCGGCACCTATTCGATCCTGCAGCCGGAAATCTCCAACCAGCTGAAAACCCGCAAACTCGAAAATCTTCAGGCAGGACAGCCGGAGCTGATTGCCACCGCCAACATCGGCTGCCTCACCCATTTGCAATCCGGCAGCAGCATTCCAGTGAAGCACTGGGTGGAACTTCTTGACGAGCTACTTGCCGGACTTTAGACACAATGATCGGGAGGTCACATGCTTTTCAAGCAACTGTTCGAACCCGTTTCCAGTACCTACACCTATCTGCTCGGCTGCGAGGAAACCGGCGAGGCGCTCCTGATCGATCCGGTGCTGCCCACTTGGGAGCGCGACCTTGCCGAGGTCAAGCGACTCGGCCTCAAGCTCGCCTACACGGTTGAGACCCACATCCACGCCGACCACATCACTTCAGCGAAGAAGCTGAAGGAAATCGCCGGTAGCCGTATCGCCGGGCCTGCGCTGGATGCGCTGCCCTGCACCGATGTCGGCATCGTCGATGGCGTGCCGTTAAAGATGGGGGCGATTGAACTGGCACCAATCCACACCCCAGGCCACACCGACAACCACTTCGCCTACGCTCACGCCGGCCGGCTCTACACCGGCGATGCACTGCTGATCGAGGCGTGCGGCCGCACCGATTTCCAGAGCGGCGACCCGGCCGCGCTGTATCACTCGGTACGCGGCAAACTGTTTGCCTACGACGATGACACCTTGGTCTACCCGGCACACGATTACGAGCAGCGCCGCATCAGCAGCATCGGCCAGGAAAAGGCGCGCAACCCCCGCCTCGGCGGCGAGCGCACGCTGGAGGATTTCATCGCGCTGATGAACGGCCTCAAGCTCGCCTACCCCAAGTTCATCGACTACGCCGTTCCCGGCAACCGCGAATGCGGCGCCTGCCCGCCCGGCGTACCGGAGCACCTGCAGCAGTATTGCGCGCAGATTGCAGAGAGCCGGCAGGGCTGATTTAGTGTGGCGCCGGCAGGGCTGATTGAACTCGGCGGCACCCTCAGCCTCGAACCTGGGGTCACACGATCCTGATCCGCCGGCCGAACACGGTCAGCGCGCACTTCAATCACCCCAATTCACGGAGAAATTTTATGCAAGTACTATTCAATACGGATGAAAGCGTACCCGGACGCGAAGCCCTTGGCCGCCATGCCGAAGAAGTGGTCCGCAAGGCTCTGGACCGCTTCAGCAACGAGGTCACCCGGGTGGAAGTCCACCTCAGCGACGTCAACGGACAGAAGGCCGGCGATAACGACAAGCGCTGCCTGATGGAGGCGCGCGTGGCTGGCCGTCAGCCGGTCGCGGTTACCGAACTGGCCAACACGCTGCACCAAGCCATCGATGGCGCCGCCCAGAAAATGAAGCGCTCGCTCGACAGCACGCTGGGTAAACTGGGGGAGCATAAGCACCAATCACCCGTCCTGACCGACGAGGACGCATCTCAAAACGATCCGGTATAGTTGTACCCCACGTCATGAAGGAGCATGAAATGGTTACGAAAGACGAATTTGTCCGCAAGATGCACGCCAAGCTCGACCAATGGAACGCGGAGATCGATGCGCTCAAGGCAAAATCCGATGCGGCCGAAGCGGACGCACGCGTCGAATACCACAAGCAACTCGAAGTCCTGCGCAGCAAGCGCGATGCCGCCCGCAGCAAACTGAACGAACTCGAATCCGCCGGTGAAAACGCCTGGGAAGACCTGAAAGCCGGTGTCGAATTGGCCTGGGAATCCGTCAGCGAGGCGGTGCGTTCCGCAACCTCCCGCTTCAAATAAACCCACCAAACATGAATCTGTACGGGCTGGTTTAATCCGCCTGCAAGTCCTGCGGCTGGTTGAAGTTGGCAAAACAGGCGGCATCGAAACGAACGGTTGCCGAAGCCAGCCCGGCCTGCCAGTGACGTACCGCGCGCGCGCCGCGTGCGAGATACGCGGTGAGATCATCGCGCTGGTCGGTGCGCACGATAAAACAGCTGTGATGCGCACGCGCCTCATCCGCTGCCACGGCCAGCGGTACGCTTTCCCGCTGTGCCGCACCGAGCAAACGCGCTGCCAGATCGGCGGGCAGGTGCGGCGTGTCGCAGGGCGCGACCAGCAGCCAGTCCGCCGTCACGGCGTGCAGTGCCGCCAGCACGCCGGCCAGGGGGCCGGGAAAATCGGGCAGCGTATCGGGCAGCACGCGATGGCCGTACGCCGCGTAGACCTCAAGATTGCGGTTGGCGCTGATTACCAGTTCATTGACTTGGGGCGCCAGCGTCTCGATGGCCCATTCGATCAGCGGGCGCCCCTGATATGCGATCAGGCCCTTGTCGACCCCGCCCATGCGGCGCCCCTGGCCGCCCGCCAGGATGACGGCGGCGACGCGCGGCGACACGGATTTACTGCCGCTGCCGGGCATACAGGTGGAAGCGGTCGGAGCGGTCGCCGGGTCGCGCGCCTTCCCACTGCTTGATCCATTCATCCGGGAGATGCGGTGCGGCCATGTTGCGCCGGGCTTCCACCAGCAGCCAGTTGCAGCCGATGTCGGCAGGCACAAACTGGCGGCCGCTGTGATAGGCCAGCAACAGGCGCAACTGGCTGCGTACCTGATCTGTCTGGATGCATTCGGCGGATGGCACCCGCGCTGTCAGTTCTTCGCTGACGCTGGCATAAGACAGGCGGCGGTCGAGCGGCCCCTGAAACAGCGCCATCAACAATACCCAGATGAAGGTGATACTCGCCGTCCACACCAGCATGGGGCGCAACGGCGTACGGCCGACGCGGGTGAGGAATCCGATCCACGCCAGTGTGACCAGCGTGCCCAGCAGCAGCGCCCACGGGCGCAATTCGCCAACCTGCGTCATGCCCTGCTTGGTGAGCCGCGCAGCCAGCCGCGCTGGACTGCCGAGATCGTGCGCGCTCCAGTACACCCAGAGCACCAGCGCGATAAAACCGAACAGCATGAGCGCAAACCACAACAAGGCATTGGCCGCGCCGCGCCGCACGCTAAACAACCCGGCGGCACCCAGCAGGACCAGCGGCAGCAACAAAACCAGACCTTGCTGATCGCTGGGGTTCGTCGCCAGCGCATACAAGCCGAGCAGGCTCGCCAGCGCGCCAAGTGGCATCACGATACCCGGCGTGCGCCAGTGACGTCGCCCCCGGTAAACCGCCCATGCCGCCAGCGGCCAGGCCGGCCAGGCATACCAGCCAAGAATGCCGGGGAAATAGCCGGGGCGCAGGCTTCCTCCCCCCTGCCAGCGTTGCAGGTTGAATGCATGGCTCAGTGGAATATGCTGGGTGGCCAAAAAAGCCAGCCAGGCCACGCCCGCTGCAAGTGCGAAGCCGATGCCCCATGCCAATGCGCGCCGCGCCACCGGCGAACGGTACTCTTCCAGCAACAACGGCATCAAGCCCGCCAGCGCTAGCAATAACAAGGCTTCTGCCGCGCCGCCGGCAAGCAGCATGAGCGTGGCGCCGATGCCCAGCCCCCAACCGCCGCGCGCCTTTTTCGGCAGGATCGCGAGACCATGCAGCATGATCGCGGCTGCTGCAAATTGAGCGGTATAGGCATTGAGTTCATGACCGCGCACCAGCAGGCCCACGCAACCCAGCAGGGTCAGCACCGCAGCCCAGCCGGCTTCCGCGCCGTAAAGCGCGCGCGCCGCATGCGCAACAAAAAACAGCGCCAGCGCGACGAACAGGCCCGAGGCCAGCCGGGCGCCGTCGTGCAAAGCCAGAAAAGGCGAAGTCAGCCAGGCGGTCGCGGCGGCCACCCAGTAATACAGCGGCGGGGTTGCCGCGTCAGACTGTGACGCAATGTCGCCCTGTAGCAGCAGCCACAACTGAACGAAATGGTCGCCGTCGCCGCCTTTCCATGGTGCATGCCCCACCAGGCCGGGCAACAGCCAGGCCGCGCAGAGCAGCAACAACCCGATCTGGGGAAGAGAAAACGAACGCTTATTGAACAATTTTCAGGAACTGCCCCGGCTTGGGCTCGCCGCCCGGGTAAAGGCCATTCATTAGGCGCAATTGGCTTTCGGCATTGGCACCCAGCGGCGACTGTCGCGCCAGCGCCGCCATGGTGGTGCCGGCCTGGGCAGTTTCCAGTCGCAGCCGATACGGGCGCGCGGCCTGCCTCTCGGCAGGTGTGATCGCACGAAAGCTGTTGATTGCCGCACGCAGGGTGCTGCGCTCGCGCTCATAAGCGGGTTTGTCCTTCGCCATGCCGGCAATCAGATACTGCGTGCCATTGAACACCACAGCCGCCACCACCACAGGTTTGCCATTTTGCGCGCCGGCGGCGAATGCGGCCGGATAGCCGCTGAGTTTTCCGCTGTCGTAGCGTGCGCCGGTATCCAGCTTGAGGCCTTTTTGCAGCGTATCCAGCGGCTTGGCGTTTTTCGGACCTTGCTGCAGTTCGACCAGCGCATCCGCCTTAGGGCTGATCGCCACCACCCGGTCGGGGCGATTCTGTATCCGCCAGCCCTGCGGGAACTGGATCGCCAGGCCCAGCTTTTCGTGCAGCAATGCATTGCCACGGATCACACCCTGCTCAGGGCTATCGCCAAAAACCACACCCGCCATTTTCTGCAAGTAATCGCTGCGCCCCTCGCGCGGATTGGCGACGGTATATTGATTCGCCTCGCCCACCACCTGTTTGAGGCGCGTGTCGTTGCTGGGGTGGGTGTCGAAGGTGCCGTGATAGGTACGCGGCTGGCGGCCGTCGCGCTTGGCCTGTTCGGCGGCAAACAGCTCCTGGTTTTTCAGCACACCGATGACGTCGATCATGGCCTGTGGCCTGTAGCCGGTCTTCGCCAGGTATTCCGCACCGAGGCGATCGGATTCCAGTTCGTGTTCGCGGCCGTAGCCCGCGGTCCAGGCCTGCGCCAGGGATTGCAGCAGCGAGGCGCCCGCCTGATTGCCCAGTTCCGGCACCAGGATCGAGCCCAGCACCGCGCCCAACCCCGCCGCCATCGAGGCGCTTTGCTGGCGCACGCCGTGGCGCGCGGTGACATGGCCGATTTCATGGCCGATTACGCCCGCCAGCTCGGCTTCGGAATTGAGATAGGCCATCAGGCCGCGCGTGATGTAAACATAGCCGCCGGGCAGGGCAAACGCGTTCACGTCGGGGCTGTCGACCACGGTGAAATGCCATTGCAGATTCGGTCGATGGCCCTGCTGCGCCAAGCGCTGGCCGACTTCGTTCACATAGGCCTGCAACCCTGGGTGATCCAGCGCCGCGTATTCCTTCAGCACATCCTGGTGCGCCTGCGCGCCCATCTGGATTTCCTGCTGTTCGGACATCAACACGAAATTTCTGTCGCCGGTCACCGGGTTTTGCGCGCAGTGCGTCAGCGCCAGCGCGCCCAGCACGACGATTGCAATACGGCGAAAAACCTGGGATTTCACGTCTCTCTTGTCCTCGAGATGCTGCGCACGGAATGATACCGTTGCCACGACGCAAAAATGCAAAAAGCGGCCGAAGCCGCTTTGATTGCAACGCGCCGACTGGCTTAACTTCAAGCCGCGGTGGATTTAATGCCGTAGCGCTGACGGAATTTCTCAACGCGACCCGCAGTGTCGACGATCTTCTGCTTACCGGTGTAGAACGGATGGCAGGATGCGCAGACTTCAACGTGTAGGGCAGGCTTGCCCAGCGTGGAGCGGGTTACAAAGGTGCTGCCGCAGGAGCAGGTCACGGTCACTTCGTTGTAATTGGGGTGAATGCCGGCTTTCATGGCAATTCCTTAAATGGGTTGAATTCGGAGAACGCGAGATTCTAGCGGAGTCGACCGAATTGATCAACCCCAGCCGGCAATCAACCGCGACGCATCGAGTCGAAGAACTCGTTGTTGTTCTTGGTGGCGCGGATTTTGTCGAGCAGAAACTCCATCGCTTCCATGTCGTCCATCGGGTAGAGCAGCTTGCGCAGCACCCACACCTTTTGCAGGATGTCGTGCGGCATCAGCAGCTCTTCACGGCGGGTGCCGGAGCGGTTGACGTTGATCGCGGGGTACTGGCGCTTCTCGGCCATCTTGCGGTCGAGGTGGATTTCCAGGTTGCCGGTACCCTTGAATTCTTCGTAGATCACGTCGTCCATGCGGCTGCCGGTGTCGACCAGCGCGGTGGCGATGATGGTGAGGCTGCCGCCTTCCTCGATGTTGCGCGCGGCACCGAAGAAACGCTTCGGCTTCTGCAGCGCGTTGGCGTCGACGCCGCCGGTAAGCACCTTGCCGGAAGCCGGCTGCACGGCGTTGTAGGCGCGCGCCAGGCGGGTGATCGAGTCGAGCAGGATCACCACGTCTTTCTTGTGTTCGACCAGGCGCTTGGCGCGCTCGATCACCATTTCGGCGACCTGCACGTGGCGGATAGCGGGTTCGTCAAAGGTGGAGGCGATGACTTCACCGCGCACCGTGCGGCTCATTTCGGTCACTTCTTCCGGACGCTCGTCGATCAGCAGCACGAACAGCACAACTTCCGGATGGTTGGAACTGATGGCATGCGCGATGTGCTGCAGCATCACCGTCTTGCCGGTTTTCGGCGGTGCCACCAAGAGGCCGCGCTGGCCCTTGCCGATCGGCGCGACGATATCGATCACGCGACTGGTCATGTTCTCCTCCGCCTTGATATCCCGCTCCAGCTTGAGCGACTTGTCAGGATGCAGCGGGGTCAGGTTCTCGAACAGGATCTTGTTCTTGCTCGCCTCGGGCGGCTCGCCGTTGATCAGGTCGAGTTTGGTCATCGCCGAATAGCGTTCGCCATCCTTCGGCGTGCGGATCTCGCCTTCGATCTTGTCGCCGGTATGCAGGTTGAAGCGGCGGATTTGCGAGGGCGACACGTAGATGTCGTCGGTGTTGGCGAGATACGAGGTTTCTGGCGATCTCAAAAATCCAAACCCGTCCGGCAGCACTTCCAGCACGCCGTCACCGTAAATGCTCTCGCCCCGCTTGGCCAGCGTTTTCAGGATGGTGAAGATCAGTTCCTGTTTGCGAAAACGGTTGGCGTTATCGATGCCATTGGCAGCGGCAATTTCGAGAAGTTCGGTGATGGGTTTTTGCTTGAGTTCGGAGAGATGCATGGGAGAGGCCTGAACAGGCTCGCTTGAAAGAGCCGGAGATGGGGGAGGTATGGAGCCGGACGGTGCTGCGCCAAGACCGCCCGCAGGGCGAGTATTCGGCGGCGATCTCCTTGCGGGTGCCGCGGGCTCAGACGGCTCGCGGGGCACTTCGTCGGGAGAAGACATATTAGATGTTGCTGTCGACAAAAGCGGTGAGTTGCGACTTGGACAGGGCACCGACCTTGGTGGCTTCGACGTTGCCGTTCTTGAAAATCATCAGGGTGGGGATACCGCGGATGCCGAACTTGGGCGGGGTGTCCTGGTTTTCATCGATGTTGAGCTTGCACACCTTGAGTTTGCCGGCGTATTCCTTGGCCACTTCGTCGAGGATCGGCGAGATCATCTTGCAAGGGCCGCACCAGTCCGCCCAGTAGTCCACCAGCACCGGCACACCGGCCTGCAGGACTTCCTGTTCGAAGGAATCGTCGGATATGTAATGAACATGCTCGCTCATTGGTGAAGCTCCTATTTTGTTGGATTATGCGGGTGGCCGGACATGGCCTGGATGGTTTGGAATGGCGGTAATGCTGGAAAATTCGGATTTGTGCCGATATGCTACATCAAAATTGCCGCCTGCAAGCATCCGGGCATTTTCAAAACATCTGGGTAAATACGAATGACTTATGTTGTAGCCGAAGCCTGTATCAAGTGCAAGTACACCGACTGTGTCGATGTCTGTCCGGTGGACTGCTTCCATGAAGGGCCCAATTTCCTCGTCATCGACCCCGAAGAGTGCATCGACTGCACCCTGTGCGTGGCCGAATGCCCGGTCGAAGCCATCTTCGCCGAAGACGACGTGCCGGACGACCAGCGCGCCTACATCGCGCTGAATGCCGAGCTCGCCAAGGAATGGAAGGTCATCATCGAGAGCAAGGACGCGCCGCCCGATGCCGACGACTGGGCCCAGGTCAAGGACAAACTGCAGTACCTGGAGCGCTGACCCGCTTGAACACCCCGGGCGGCACTGCGTTGCCGTATGCCGTCGCCCGCCATCTGCTCGACCAGCACACCGACCGCCTGCCCGATTTGTCCGGGCTGACGGTGCTCGTCCCCAACCACCGCGCCGGGCAGGATTTTGCCCGCGTCCTGGCGCAACTGGCCGGGCGCGTGGCGCTGATTCCGCCGACCATCACTCCGCTGAAAACCTGGGCCGAAAGCGTGGCTGGCAACCGCGCCGAACCACAGGCACGTCGACTGGCGCGCCTGCATGGTGTGCTGCGGCGAGTCGAATGGCTGGGTGCGGTCGACAAGTGGACGCTCGCCAACGAACTGCTTGGACTGGCGGATGAACTGTCCGCCGCGCGGCTGGGCGGCGAGATCGGATCGCAAATTCGTGCGCTGCACGCCAACACCCTCGACCGTGAAACAGCACTGATCGAAGCGGTATGGCAGGCGCTGAACAACGACGGCAACGATCCGCAGGCGCGCTATGCCCGCGCGCTCGACAAGCTGCTTGAGCAGATGGGGGGCGGCGCGATTTATGGCT
>JBPPMF010000022.1:0-2034 GCA_051305915.1 Thiobacillus sp.
GTTGTGCATGTTGCCAAAACCTTTGGAGGCCATGAACGCACACGCCTGGGCCGAACGCGCACCGGAACGGCAATAGATGACCACGGGCTTGTCCTGCGGAATATCGGACGCGCGCAGCGGCAGCAAGTGCAGCGGGATGTGGATGGCACCATCGATCACGCCCTGTGCGAATTCGGCTTCAGTGCGCACATCGATTAGATGCGCGCCCTTGGCGGCGATTTCGGCGACGTAACCAGGGTCGACTTCCTTGAAACCTGAGAGTCCAAACATTGCGGCCACACTCCTGTCATGGAGAAATTAGATTTTTCTAATATACCGCAAATCAGGTCATACGCAAAGCACGGAGCTTTGCCCCGCCCGCTGACAAGGGCTGCACTCAACAGCGTTGGGCGCCGTGATACAGGTTGACCACGTGCCGCGCTTCCGCGAAAAAGAGCCAGCGCTCGACCGCTGCACCAGCAATGCCGGAGACGGCTGCGACGATGGCAGCCATTTGCCCGCCGTGCTGGTTGAACACCCATACCAGCATCAGACCAGGCAGCGCGAAACCCACCACGAAGACGATGATCTTGAGCAGGCTGGCTTTCTGGCGCGCGATCTGGAAACCGAATTCCTGGGTGAGGAAGGTGCCGTGGGTGTGGCCGGTGTCCAGCAGCTTGACCTTGGCGCGCGTAAGGCCGGTGGCGGTGTTGATCGTGGGCGAGAGGCCGGGGCTGCGAATCCAGAAATAGTAGATGGCCTTCAGGACGGCGGCGATCGAGACGATCAGCGCCGACATGGCAACGTAGGGCGTGACATCCAGGCCGGCCCCCACCGCGCCCAGCAGCAGCAGCAGGCTGCCACTGGCATACCCCAGCGCCAGGTAGTTGGCCGGCACAAGCGGGGTGTTCCACTGGCGGATGGTTTTCAGGCAGGCGTAAATCATGCCGGTGGAGAACACGGTGATCCAGGCCAGCACTGCGGTCAGAAAGCCGCTGCTGACACGCAGCCACTGGGGTGCGTCGAACATGATGCTGGCGAGGTAGATCAGTGCCAGCGGCATGAAGATGACAGCGAACACGCCTTCGCGCGACAGCCACGAGGTGCGGAAACGGCTGAACGCGCGCCAGGCATTTTTCGGGTTGGCGAGGTGGAAGGTCGACGACAGCAGGCCGAACACGACCAGCGCCATCGCCATCAGCCCCCCTGCAACGAGTTGATCCTGGTTGAAGCCGCCGCCGAGCTTGAAGAAGTCGGCAATGAACAACAGCGAGAACAGGCCGAAGCCGGCACCCGATGCGACGGTGAAAAAGATGACTGAGAAAGCGGGATGCATGGATTCTCCTGGCGCTTCTATTTAATGATTAACAACGCGATTTAGATTCGGCGCGCTTTAGCGGCGCACCAGCTTGTTGGCGAACTGCTTGATGCTTTCCTTCAGGCCGCCCTTGGGCTTGGTGTCGACCGGGATCACCGGCTTGCGGCGTGGCGGCAGGTACTGGTTGGTCGGGTTGTAGTTGAGCTCGGGCATCAGCGGGTAGCCGCCGCGCTCCCGCACGGTGCGCGACACCGCCGAATCGGGATCGTCGAAGTCGCCGAACATGCGGGCGTGCGCCGGGCAGGTCAGCACGCACGAGGGCTGGCGCTCCTCGACCGGCAGTTCCTGGTCGTAAATGCGGTCGACACACAGGGTGCACTTCTTCATCGTGCCGGACGAGCGGTCGAGTTCGCGCGCGCCGTACGGGCAGGCCCAGGAGCAGTAGTTGCAGCCCATGCACTTGTCCTGGTCGATCAGCACGATGCCGTCTTCGGCACGCTTGTACGAAGCGCCGGTCGGGCACACGGTAACGCAGTCGGCGTCCTCGCAGTGCATGCACGACATCGGGAAGTTGATCGTCTTGTTGTTCGGATATTCGTCCATTTCGTATTGGCGAATCCGTTTGAACCACACGCCCGACGGCTCGGCGCCGTAAGGCTGGTAGTCGGACAACGGGCCGATGGTGCCGGAGGCGTTCCATTCTTTGCAGGCGATGGCGCAGGCGTGGCAGCCCACGC
>JBPPMF010000054.1:0-3515 GCA_051305915.1 Thiobacillus sp.
ACTCGTCGCCGACCTTACCAAAGACGGCCGCTACGGCAGTTCAATGGGCGTGCTGCGCACCGTGATGGACGTCGGCCAGTCCATCGGCCCGGTGCTCACCGGCTTCATGGTCGGCGTCGCCGGCTATGGCAGCGCCTTCACCCTGCTGGCGGCGATACTGGTGGCGGCCGCGCTGATGCTGGGACTGCTTCTGCGCGACAGTTAGAACGTCTTGTCATTGCGAGCAACGCGAAGCAATCCAGAGCTGCAAGCGCATCCACAGGCACGCCAAGCCGTCCTGGTCAGCTATAGTGAGGCAGCCCGCTTCTCCCAAGGAGACTCCCATGCGCATCCGTTCCCTGCTCGCCCTGCTGGCCCTCGTCCCGGCCTGCTTCCTGCTCCCGGCCGCCGCCGATTCAAGCGTGGGCCTTGTGCCTGCTGCCATGCAGCAGAAATCGATTTCACCCGAGGCCTGCCTCGCGAATGCCAAAGGCATGCATCTCGCCCAGTTCCAAACAAAATGCTGCAAGGACCACAAAGGCATCTGCGGCTGCCGCGCCGGCAAGATCGTGTGCTGCGATACCTCCACCAGTAACGAGCCAGGGTGTATGTGTCACGGGGATGAAGGCGTCCCCGAATAGCAAGCAGACATTTGCGGAAATGGCCAATAAAGGCATGCCGTCTAAATCCGCGCTGAATCCGTATCAATGCCTATAACCTTCTTTGACGCACCCGACGGCACGCATGTCAGGCAGTCGTTCGACTCTCCAACGGTGTATCTCGATCATTGGGCAATTCGCCTCTTCTCAGAAGAGTTAGACCTACAAGATAGATTCGTCGACTCGCTGTTGGCGAAGGCTGGGACGCTTCTACTTTCTCATATTTCTTTCTCGGAGTTCGCTGCCTTATCAGACGCCCGCCACTGTGACCAAGCCGAAGCTTTCTTTGAACGGCTCCTCCCAAACATCTATTTGACCGACTTTGATTTTGATAAGCTCCTTCGAAAGGAAAGGGACGAGCCCAACAATGCGAAGCGCTTTTGGCCGCCGGCTGATCTGCCTCAACTTAAGCACTTTGTGGAGCGAGCAGGCCGGCAATCTTCGAGGCTAACGATGCGAGGCTTTGTGGCTCTTACCCACGAAACTCGATATCAAATATCTGAATCGACCAAGGTCCTCAAGCGCACGCTCGTGGACGAATTTACGGCGGCCCGCAACGAGGCTGAATACGTTGCAAAAGCACGCCGTATCTATCCAAGTGACAAACGCTACAGAACACTGCTCATCCTCGGCGAACTGATGCGCAGCTTCAATCTCGACCCCACCGCCCCGATAACAGAGAACGATGTGATTGATCTTCTACATGCTGCAATGCCTGTGAACTGTTGTGACTTTGCCCTCTTGGATGGGCCTTGGGCTGAGCGGGTCGAAAAAATGAGGCATCGGGTGTCCAAAACGACAATGGAAATGCCCATCGCATCATGCTTCTCCCAGCGCAATAATGGAGTCGAAAGCTTCCTTGCCGAACTTGAGAACTTTGACAGAGTCGCCCGCGAGAGTTACGCGGCGGTCCCGTAATAAGGTCTAACGTAACTTCCCGCACCTCACTTACTCAGCGCCACCCAAACCCCATCCCATTCCGCACCCGGCGATGTCTGCCTGAACGCCACGACCCGCGCAAGCATGACCTGGCCGGGCGGATCCTTCGGTTCGATCGCAAGGCACTCACGGAACGCCGCTTCCGCCGCATCCCAGTCCTGCTCGCGGTAGCGTTCCAGCCCGGCTTCATACGCACTCACCCGCTGCCGGTCGGCGTCGCTCAATTCGTCCGCCATCCCCAGCAACTCGTATACCCGCACCGTTTCCTGCTTGCCTGCGACGCGCAGGCTGTCGATTTCGCGGAATGTGAGGGTGTCGCCGGCGAGGGTGCGCGTCGCCTCGCTGACCAGGATGCGGGTGCCGTAGAACTTGTTGGCCTGCTCCAGGCGTGATGCCAGGTTCACGGTGTCGCCGATGACGGTGTAGCCGCGCGAGGTTTCGGAGCCGATGTTGCCGACGGTGACTTCGCCGCTGGCGATGCCCATGCGCACGTTGACCACGGGCTGGCCGTGGGCGATGCCAAACATCTCGGGCAGCCAGGCACGGAAGGCTTCCATGCGGGCCATCTGTTCCAGGGCGGCGAGGCAGCACAGGGTGGCGTGGTCGGCAGGGTCAGTGAATGGCGGGCCCCAGAATGCCATCACCGAATCGCCGATGTACTTGTCGACGATGCCTTGCCGGGTCCGAATCACCTCCGACATCAGCGAAAAATAGCGGTTGAGGAAACGCACCGCGGCGTCCGGCGTCAAGCCCTCGCACAGGCGGGTGAAGTCAGCGAGGTCGGAGAAGAATACGGTCATCACCTGGCGTTCGCCCTTGTCCGCTGCGAAGCGGTTTTCCAGCAGGCTCTTCACGATCCGCGGATCGACGTACTGGCCGAATGTATCGCGGATACGTTCCTTCTCGCGCAGCCCGACCACCATGTGGTTAAAGGAGGTGGCAAGCGTGGCCAGTTCGTCGTGGGTGCGCACCAGGATTTCCACGTCGAGGTCGCCTGCCTCGACCGCGCGCGTTCCGCCCACCAGACGCTTGACCGGGTCGACCAGCGAGCGGGTGACGAAGCCGGCAAAGATCAGTCCGAGCGTGGTGGCGATCGCGGTAACGATCCAGTTGAGCGTGGTGGCGCGTTTCTCCTCCTTCTTTGCCTGGATGGCGGTGTCCTGGGTCAGCTTGTTGAGGATGTCGATGGTTTTGCCGATTTCGATGTCGACGGTGTCCTTCTCGCGCAGCAGGGTTTCGCGGACGATTTTTTGTGAACGCGCGGTGCCATCCTCCGCCTCGATCTGAAACAGGCGGAAGGTCCTGTGGAAGTGCTGGCGTGCGGTCTGGATCGCGGGCAGTTGCTTGCCCAGCACGGCGAGCGTCGCACGATCGAGTTCGATGTCCTTTTCCGCCTCGGCCTCGGCGAGAAATCGCAGCGAGGAATCGACGATCTGGTCGGCGTTGACCCCTCGCATATCGAAGCCGTTCGATTCGGCGGCGAGGAATTCGGGATCGGGGCGCGCCACCTCCATGCCTGCCAGCACCCGCTCCATGTGCACGATCTGCTGGCGGATGAGGATTTCCACGCTGGCCACCTGTTGCTGCAGCGGCAGGTAATAGTCGGCAAGCGCGCGTACCTGGTTGTTCAGCTGGTGGAAGTTGAGCACCGACAACCAGGTGACGACCACCATCAGCACCAGCAGGGCGGTGGTGATGCTGAAGATTTTCAGGCTGATGGGGAGTCGCATGGGGCAGACCTTCAACGCGCAGGGAATCCAAGCCTAGCGCGTACTGGCGATCCGTCAATGTCCCAGGGCGATTGCGGCCTAGATTGCGCCCGGAACCACCAACGTGCCAGGCGCTACGTCACCGCACTGCGCGCGATGGCGTAGCGAGTGGTCCATCAGCACGATGGCCATCAGTGCTTCGGCGATGGGGGTGGCGCGAATGCCAACG
>JBPPMF010000172.1:0-8686 GCA_051305915.1 Thiobacillus sp.
CCGTACGGAGCCCATGGCCACTGGGCATTGAATGCCCGCAACGCGTTGGACAGCTGCCGCACGGGCGAAGCGGTTGTTGGCGGCACCCGGCCACTTGCGGCTGTTACCGACTAACCGGTTCGGGCGCCGGAACTGCTGGCCCGACGCGCCCTGGAAGGGCGGCCATGAGCAGCGGCGCGTGGGCAGGCGCTGCAAGCAAGCGGCCTGAACGTTCCCAAACACGTCGCAGTCAAAGCGGCTCTGCACTCGCAAGCCGAGGGAACAACTGAGCCCGCGAATCTCTGGGACCGGTCGAAGCGGCCCATTGCGGTTCAGCAGGAAGTGACTCCCATGACCGGCGCTTTTCGGCGGGGGCGTCAACCCTCAACGCGTCGCAGCCGATCATCGCAGTCGACTACCCCAAGGTCCGCATCAATCCTGCCCAGTGTCGTTGCCGGCCTCGATCAGCCCTTGCGTCGACTGCAATTTGGGCGATTTGACCGTATCGCGCGCCTTGCGCACGCCCTAAGGTTCGCCCATCGTCCCACGAACCGAAGTCGACCGTCGCGACCCTGTGTCTGTCGGGCGCAATCGGCACGGCGCGCGCCGATGTCGTGCTGGACTGGAACGCGACCGCCGCGGCGCTTACGATCCCGGCGCCACCCATCCTTGCCCGCGGCATGGCGGCGATGCACGGGGCGGTGCACGACGCGATCAACGCGATCGAGCCGCGCTACGAAACGTACGATTTCGTGAACGTGATCGTCGCCGGCAAGCAGAAGCAGCCAAAGTGGCTTGACATGGAAGCCACCATCAAGCATGGCAGCGGCCGGAATCGGCAGCTGGGAATGGGCCGGCCCGGCGAGCCCGACGTGGTGCTGGCCTGTGCAGGCGACGTGCCGACCATCGAGGTGCTGGCGGCGACGGACATCCTGCGGCGCGAGTTGCCGGACCTAAAGGTGCGCGTGGTGAACGTGGTGGACCGGATGACGCTACAGTCGCACGAGGAGCACCGCACGAACGGTCGCACCGCGACTCGACACCCTGTTCACCACGGACAAGCCGATCGTGTTCGCCTACCACGGCTACCCGTGGCTGATCCACCGGCTCACCTACCGGCGCACCAACCACTGCAACCTGCACGTGCGCGGCAACAAGGAAGAGGGTACGACCACCACACCGTTCGACATGGCGGTGCTCAACGATCTCGACCGCTTTCACCTGGCGATGGACGTGATCGACCGCGTTCCCAGCCTCGGCTACCGCGCGGCGGGGTTGCGGCATCGCATGCGCGACAAGCGCACTGAGCACCGCCACTACATCCGCGCGCACGGCCAGGACATGCCGGAGATCCGCAAGTGGCAGTGGCCGCAAGTGAATGGAGATGAAGCATGACGACCAAGCCGCCGATCAGCATTCAAGCCCAACGAAGAATCGTAGCGATAGGCCGCAGTTCTGTCGGGGCTTCCTCGTCCTTTCGAACGGCAAGTACATCGCCACCGTGTTCCAGGACTCGCGCCGTTACTTCATCGAGCAGGTCGTAGGTGGCCGCGCTGCGGCGCTCCGAGAACTCAAGCTTTCCATCTGAAGCGCTGACCCCGTACTGAACGGCGTCGGCATCGACCAGCAGACTGGCGACCTGCCCTCGACTGGCAAGGCGGGAAATGCTTGCCAGGTCGGCGATCGACCTGTTGTCACTTTTGAACTGGTCGTAGCGAGTGGCCCATTCTTCAATTCGAGCCCGACGCAGGTCACGCACCAACGGCACGACCGCTTGGCGAAGGTCTTCGACGGGGAGGTTTTCCACACTGCCTTCGACCGACGCCGCGGACAGATGATTGTAGTGATTGAGGCTGCGATAGATGGCCTGGAGCTCCGATGTGGTGGCCAGCACCAACGGCACACCACTGCCGCGAACCACCTCTCGTACGGAGGCTTCGACGACACGGATGAACTGCGTCTGCAGCACCTTGTGGCCTTCGTCGCCGGAAAGCTTGCGTGACGGCGCCCGGTCGCGCTGCAATGTCCTGCCCGTGGCGTCGCTGAAGTCCTTCGGCATGTCAGGAACAGGATGGTCAACCAGTTCCTGAGAGGGCATGAACTCGAACAAGCGG
Organism: Thiobacillus sp.; assembly: GCA_051305915.1. Lineage (GTDB taxonomy): Bacteria > Pseudomonadota > Gammaproteobacteria > Burkholderiales > Thiobacillaceae > Thiobacillus. The sequence continues at coordinate 2,094 of JBPPMF010000172.1, forward strand.
ACCGACTTCTGCGAGATGGCGAGCACCCATGCCGATTGCGGACGCAGTGCTGGAACCAGAGGCTTGAGATGGAAACGGTCGCTGACTTCGGCGGCCTCCTCAACGCTGTAGGCCAGCCGGTAGGTGCGGATGCGGTCCGGGCTCAGCAACACGCCGAGTCCGTATGCCTGACGGCTCCAGAACTCGTCGTCTTCCTGCAACTGCTCAAGCATGTCGCTGATGGACCGGACGGCTTTGACGTCGGCGATCGCCTCGACCTGCTCCAGCGCCTCTTTTCCGAGATTCTTCAGAACGATTCGGTCTGCCTGGGCATCCTGCGTCAAGGGTGTGGTGGGGAGGTACAAGGAGACGCATACGCCACGCTCCCGTGCAAGCACGATAAATTCATCAGATTGAAGGGGGTCTTTGTAGAGCATGGCTTGTTTACCTTGTTTGGGTGGCGCAGGCGAGCAATCGCAGCGCTCCTGCAGGGATAACGGATAGGAAATTCAGCCGCATGAAACCAGATATTGCATATTAGAACAGCCTGCGATCCACATCGAAGCGCAACGAGCCCGCCTGGACCGGTCCATCGATGCCTCCTTGATGATGTCTGACCGTTGTAAGCGGTTAAGCACGGTCTATCAGACCGCGTTCGAGTCATGCGTTATGACCGCGAGCGCACCCTGCAAGACGAGGCGACGGGGTTCCACGCAGCGCTTCCTGATTGATTCATTCCTGTCAGCCATGGTCCCTCCTTCACTCGCGATTGAAACGGTTTCGTCCCGTGCGCCGCGCGCTAACACGGGGTCTTGCCGCGGTCCTTGTGATCCTGGATGAAAATGCCGATCACCAGCCAGAACCCGCCGGCCGCTGCGGCCAGGAAGCACTGGATGGCGAGGCCCGGGTAGCCCCACAAGGTGAACGACGTCTGCACCTGCATCAGCAGCGAGGCGCCGATGATCAGGGCCGCGAGGATGACGCCGGCCGCGATGCGGTTGGCAATTTTCTGCAGGCCTTCCATCACCAGACCGGCGTCGACGGCACGGACTTTCAACTCCAGCTCCGAATTAGCGACGCCATCCATGATCCGGTTGAGCCGCGACGGCAAGGCCGTCACGAAGTCGCGCAGATCGAGGATCGAATTCAGCATGCTGCCCTGGCTCGCCTGCTTGCGCATCCGCTGGGCGAGGATTTCCGACGCACTGCGGCGAATCGCCGCGTTGGGGTCGAACTGCGGATCGAGGATCTTGCCAATCTGGTCCAGCTGCATCAGGGTCTTGCCCAGCAGCGTCAATTCGCTCGGCACATAAAGGCCGTCGCGCGCTGCCGATTCGCTGACCTCGAGCAGCGTCTTGCCCACGTTGAAGCGTCCGAGCGCCAGGTCGCGCTGCTCGATCACCAGCTGGCCGATGCGGCGTCGCAGGCTGGTCTCGTCGAATTCCTCGGCCACCTGGCTCATGTCGATCACCACCGTGGCGGCGTCTTCGCCCTTGCCTTCGCTGACAGCGATCAGGATCTTCAGCAGGTTCTGTTGCATCTCCGGCGTCGTCGTGCCCACCATGCCAAAGTCGAGCAGTGCAATGCGATGGTCGCTGGTGAGTAACACATTGCCCGGATGTGGGTCGGCATGGAACAGACCGTCCACCAGCACCTGCTTGAGGTAGGCGCTGAACAGTTCTTCCGCGAGTTCGCCGCCCGGCATCTCCAGGCCGGTGAGCGGCCCCAGCGCCGTCAGCTTGCGCCCGCGCACATACTCCATCGTCAAAACCCGGCGCGTGGAATAGCTGGCGATGGGTTGCGGCACGAAGAGGCGCTTGAATCCCGCCAGGTTTTCGCCATCGTCCGCAGGTTGTTGGCTTCGAGCTCGTAATCGAGCTCCTGCTTCAAGACCAGCCGAAACTCCTCGATGATCAATTGCAGGCGGTGGCGGCGGCCGAAGTCGGTATGGGCGTCCAGCCATTCCGCGATCTCCCCCATCACCTCCATGTCCTCGGCGATCTGCTTTTCGATCCCTGGGCGCTGGATCTTGACGACGACCGGCCGGCCGTCGCGTAGCGTGGCCGCATGCACCTGCCCCAGCGAGGCGGCCGCCAGCGGCACTTCGTCAAAACTCGAAAACGCCTTCGACATCCGCACGCCCAGCTCGCTCGTGACGATCTGTTCGACCTCCTCGAAGGGAAACGGCTTCACTCCATCATGCAGGCGCGACAGCGCGGCAATGTAGGACGCCGGCACCAAATCCGGCCGGCTCGATAGCACTTGGCCGAGCTTGACGTAGGTCGGGCCCATCGCCTCCAGGTCGTCGGCCAGTTCCTCGGGCGACGCGCTACCCGGATGCGGCGGCGCCGATTCGTCGCCCTCGATGGCATCCTCCATGCCGATGCCCACCACGACATCGGCATGGCCGTACTTCCACAGCAGGCGGGCAAGCTGCTTGTAACGCTGAAGGTACTGCATGGACAGTTTCATACGGGGACTCTCACGGAACACGGTACGCGCACGGTTCTGCGCTTGTGCAAGCGCCGCCGCGGAGTATCAGGATGCCCGTGCCACGATGGAAAGCCTGTCCGCCGGTGCCGTTTTTGCATGTAGGACTACAAGCCGACCCGACGTGCCCGCAAGGCCGGCTTGCTATCTTCCCTCGCAGCGGATCGCGCACCGCCGCATCATTTCGGAACAAAAACCGCGGCACGCGAGTCGCATTTTCAGATGGCGGCTGCCACGCCAGGCGCGAGTCAGAACGCACCCAGCCAATCTGAAAGGATGTGCCAAATGATCCAGAACCAAACGTCGCAGCAAGACCGGCCGCAGCCCGATCCCGCCCTGGCAACTGCCAGTCCGCAGGAGATTCTTCACCATCCCGCGCTCACGCGGATAGAAAAAATCGAGTTGTTACGCTCCCGGCAGTACGACGCCGCCGAAATCGTGGTTGCCGAAGAAGAAGGTATGCAGGGACCTGAAAACGAGCCGATGCGGGACATTCTCCTCGCGCTGGCCGATCTGGTGGAACACGAGTCAAACGAGCCGGTTGCGCCTACCAAACAGCATGGGCATTCCTGACGCGCGAGCCAGATAAGGCTTATCAGGAAGCCGGCGTCTGGCCCTGCGTGTTCTCCGCTTTGAATCCTTCATGGAAAACGACCGTGCCCTGCGGACGTTGCCCGTCGAAGGACAGCGCAAAGAAGACCTCTTGGGGCACGCCTTCAAGCACCAGTCCCGGCAGGTTGATAAAGTCGAATTTGCGGTAGTAATCCGGATGTCCCACCAGACAGCATCCTTGCGCATGCATCGCTTTCAGCCGTGCCAGCCCTTCCCGTATCAGGGCTTTGCCAACGCCTTGCCGCTGGTACGCCGGCAACACCGAAACCGGACCAAGGCCGTACCAGTTGCAGGTGCCATCGGAAATCGTCACGGGGGAGAAAGCAATATGCCCGATCACACGGCCCTCCACTTCTGCGACGAGCGATAGCGTGAGGGCCCCGGCGGCACGTAGTGCCGCGACGATAAATTGCTCCGTGTGGTTGCTGATCTCCAGGGTCTTGAACGCGGCGACGGTCACGTCGGTGATCGCGCTCACATCGGCAGCGGTTTCGTTCCTGATCACGATCTTCGGATTCATGGCGTTCTGGTTTCTCTTGTTTGCGGGTCAACGGTACAGAAAGCAAATCGGCTATCCGGTTTGCGCATCAAAACCACACGCCCTGCAGTAGCGCCCATGCACGTGGGTAAGCGCGTTGCAGCGGCTGCAGGTCCGGAGCTGCGCTGCCCCGCAGGCGTGGCAATGCTGGCTGCTGTCGGGCGGCAGTTGCTGGCCGCACGCCTGGCAAAGTCCTTTGGCGATGCGCCGCTGCAGCAGTTTCTCACGCGAAAAGAGCTTTTTCTGGAAAAGATAGATCAGCGCGAGCGCCGCGACGATTGCCACGCCGATCAACAGGTAGTGCCAGATGAAAACGAGCTTGAGCGACGCCAGTAGTTCGATGATCTGTCGCAGCAGCTTGCGCGGGATGATGTCATAGAGCAGCTCGACAAGCTTGAAGAAAACCGGGATCAGCACGACCACCAGAAGGTGCGAGGACACCAGGGTCTGGAACGGGCGATTGGCCGCGATGCTCTTCACGTTCCAGAAATAGAAGGCCGCGAGCAGCGGCAGCAGGAACAGCATCTCCATCCCCAGCCGCTCGGCCGGGTGCCAGAAATTCAGCCGCCGCAGCTCGTCGCGCAAGGCTGCACGCTGATCCTCAGTCACGTTCGCCACCCGGTCAAACAGCTCTCGAACACGGGGATCCTGCTCAATCGACGCGTCAAGCAGCGCCTCCCGGCCGATCCGCTCGTTGAGGGCGGCCGTTTTGTCAGCCATCGTCTTGCGGATCGCGGCGGCGTCCTTGTCGACCGGCTGTTTTCCTGCAATGGTTTCGAGCAGCGTCGTATCGTAGGCGCCCTTCATCCGCTCCAGTTCCGCGCGCAGGTCCTGCGTTTCCATCCTCAGTCTGCTGGTTTCCTGGAGATTGCGCACAAGGCCCGAATCACCGCGTATCGCCTCATAGGCACCGACAATCGGCGCGCACAGCGGATGCTGTTTCCTGCGATCGACTCGCCCCGCCTCCCGATAGGGGTCGTCCTGGTAGGCCACCACCAGCCGCGCAAGGTGGTCGAGGCGATTGGTGGCGTTCCACTCTTGCTCGATCACCAGGCTGCGGCATAGCGGCGGCATACGCTCGTTGGGGCCGGCCAGTTGCGCGGTGTGATCAGCCAGCCCGTCGAAGACCGAGATGAGAATGAAGAGGTCGAGGAAGACAATGACCACCAGCGCAGCCCGGCTCAAGGGCTCGTTGTCGAGCCGGCTGAGACGTTGCCGGAACTGGCGGAGCTTTTCAGGAATCGAGCGAAGCATGTCGGTTTTTCCTCTTGTTATTGAGTGTCGGGGTCATATTGTGTGTCGGATCCGGTCTTGTTTTTTGCGGCATAGGCAAGTCCTCGTATCTTCCCCCAGCCTGGCCTCATTGATTGGATGCCTGCCGCAGCGCCCGCGCCCGCAACTGGCCGCAACCACCCTCGACATCCTGCCCCGCAGAGTGGCGCAGCTTGGTCAGGATTCCTCGCACATGCAGGCGGCGCGCCATCTCGGCCGCGCGCTCCCAGCTGGGGCGGCGGAAGTCGAAGCCGTCGACGCCCTCAACGCTGTTGTAGGGAATCAGGTTCATCACCGCATATTTGCCGGCCAGCAGTCGTGCAATCCCGTCCAGCTCGGCCTCGGTGTCGTTGATGCCTTCGAGCAGCGTCCACTGATACTGGACCGGGTAGCCGGTGCGGCGGGCATAGGCCTCGCCCAGCTCGACCAGTTCGGCCGGCGCGATGTCGGGCGCCTTCGGCAGCAGACGCCGGCGCAATTCGTGATCCGTGGTGTGCAGCGAGAGCGCCAGCGCAGGCTTCACCGTCGACTGCGGCAGGCGCTCGAACACGCGCTGGTCGCCGACCGTCGAAAACACCAGATTCTTGTGCCCGACGCCGCCTTCCACACCCAGCAGCTCGATGGCCTCCAGCACGTTGTCCAGATTGTGGGCCGGCTCGCCCATGCCCATGAACACCACCTTCTTGACCGGGCGGCGGCTGCGGGCCAGCACCACCTGCGCGACGATCTCCGCGCTGGAAAGCTGGCGCAGCAAGCCGGCGCGACCGGTCATGCAGAACACGCAACCCACCGCGCAGCCGACCTGGGTGGACACGCACACGCCGTCGCGCGGCAGCAACACGCTCTCCACCGTCTGGCCATCCGCCAGCGCTACCAGCAATCGGGCAGAGCCATCGTCGCCGGCGTGCTCGGAATGCACCCGTGCGAGGCCGCGCAATTCATCGAACAGGCCCGGCAACTCATTGCGCAAAGCCAAGGGCAGAAAGTCCTCCGCGCGCCGCCGCTTGGTGTCGAGCGAGCGCCCCTGAACCCACGCCCGCAGCACGCGCCCCTCATGACAGGGCGCAGCGCCCAGATCGCGTAGACGTTGTCGGAGTTGGGGGAGTCGCATGGCGGGGCGGATGGTAACAAAGGGGGCTGCGCTCGGCTACGGGGAGGCCTTGCTGCCAGTAGCCTTGTGTCAACGCCGGGGGCGACGGTCCGCGCTGCGATCAGAGCGGCTTGGCGACCATCAAATAGAACACCGCGACAAAGGCGAATAACGCAGGGAAACCGAGTTTATGGAGAGGGCTTAAGGTAGTGCCATTGGGCAAAGCCCCATTTCACACAGCGTTGTGACAGCCCGCTCAACCTCATTCTGCGGCCAGGACAAAACCTGGTTTCAGCATTGTCAGACATGTCTTACACCGAAGTCGGACGGCCCCCGCTGCCAAGCGCCGCCGTTATGCGCATCATTCAGCTGTCGGGGCAATTAGCACCTCAACGGGGTACCTGGCCTGAATCCCGGCCCAGTCAAGCGCCGCGGCTTCCTCCCGCTGCCGACCCGAATCATCCTGAACCCTGATTTTCCACCCCTGTAAACGAGGTTAATCGAATGAAAAACCCAATAATTCTCGCGGCCTGCCTGAGCTTGACGCCCTATCTGGCAATCGCCGAACCCGCAACAACCCAAAAGCCCACCCAAAAGTCCATGGGGTATGAA
>JBPPMF010000210.1:0-3150 GCA_051305915.1 Thiobacillus sp.
GTTCTATGCGATGGTCCCGGTCATTTTCCCGCTGTTCCTGTTGCCCAAGTCGGGGGTCGGGGCGCTCAGGGGCTATTTAACGGGGTTTTTCTATCTTGCGGCCTGGGGTCCGCTCTACGTCGTCCTGCACATGATCCTGATGAGCAAGGGCCTGTCAGCTGGGCTCGCGGTCGCAAACGGCGGCGCGACGCTCGGAAACTTTGCCGGGATCGGTGCGATCAACGACGAAACGGCGACGCTCGCGGGCTACATGATCGCGACGATCCCGTTTCTTGCGGCCGGCATGGCCCGCGGAGCGATGGCCATCTCGAGCCATGCGACCAGTTTTCTGGCGCCAAGCCAGAATGCGGCCGAGGCCGCCGCGCTCGAAGCTACGACCGGCAACTACGCCTATGGCAACGCCAGCCTCGGCAATTCGACGATCAACACCCAGAGCCGTGATCAGTGGAGTACGCAGCCCAGTTTCTCAAGCGGCGCGCCGGCCTTTGCGTTCCGGCAGTCGAATGGTGTGGATCGGCGTGCAAAAGGAACCCGGTTAGCGGGGTGATCGGCGTCCAAAAGGGAACCACCATTCCGATGGTTTAGACTGCGGCCTGGCTTTTCAGGTGGCGAGATCGGGATGTTGGTGGTGGAGACAGTTGTTCGGATCAGACGCGAGCATGCGGGCGGCAAAGGGATCAGGGAGATCGCGCGGGATCTGCGGCTGTCACGCAAAGTGGTGCGCAAGGCGATCAATGCCCCGGAAGGGGCATTTGACTATCATCGCACGGTTCAGCCGCTGCCCCGGATCGGACCGTTTCAGGAGCAGCTCGATACGCTGCTGAGCGAGAACGAAGCGCGGCATCGGCGTGACCGGCTGCGGATGACGCGGATCCACGATCTGCTACTGCGAGAAGGGTTCGAGGGTTCGTATGATGCAGTGCGGCGCTACGCCCGTCGCTGGGCGGATGGCCGCCGCAAGGATCCTGGGGGTGACGTGCCTGCGTTCATCCCATTGCTGTTCAAGCCGGGCGAGGCCTACCAGTTCGACTGGAGCCACGAGGATGTGGAGATCGCAGGCAAGCCGATGCGCGTGAAGGTAGCGCACATGCGGCTATGCGCGTCGCGGGCGGTGTATGTGCGAGCCTATCCGCGCGAGACGCAAGAGATGGTGTTCGACGCCCATGCCCGCGGCTTTGCTTTCTTCGGCGGGGTGCCGTTGCGCGGTATCTACGACAACATGAAGACCGCGGTGACGACGGTGTTTGTTGGCAAGGAGCGCGTGTTCAACCGCCGATTTCTGGTCATGGCCGATCATTATATGGTCGAGCCGACCGCCTGTTCGCCAGCGGCAGGCTGGGAGAAGGGTCAGGTCGAGAACCAGGTCCAGACGATCCGCGGCCGCTTTTTCCAGCCCCGGCTGAAGTTCGCCAGCATCGAGGAACTGAACGGGTGGCTTGAGGCAGAATGTCTGCGCTGGGCCGCGATGCACGCGCATCCCGAGCAAAAGGACATGACCGTCGCGCAGGCGCTGGAGGCCGAACGGCCCGCACTGCAACTGATGCTGTCGCCGTTCGACGGCTTTCACGAGACGAGTCACGCGGTCACCGGCACATGCCTGATCAGTTTTGACCGCAACCGCTACTCTGTGGCGGCGCGGGCGGTGCGCCGTGCGGTTCAGGTACGCGCCTATGCCGACCGGATCGTGGTGCGCCTGGGGGATGAGGTTGTCGCTGAACACCCGCGCTGCTTTGGGCGTGACCGCACGATCTACGATCCCTGGCACTATCTGCCGGTGCTGGTGCACAAGCCCGGTGCGCTGCGCAACGGCGCACCATTCCAGGACTGGGCCCTGCCGCCGGCGTTGGCCCGGTTGCGGCGCAAGCTGGGCAGCGGGGACGAAGCCGATCGCCGCTTTGTCCGCGTGCTTGCCGCCATATCCACCGATGGGCTGGAGGCTGTCGAGGCCGCCATTGGCGAAGCGTTCGATACCGGTGCTGCCAGCGACGAGGTGATCCTCAATATTCTGGCGCGACGCCGCGAACCGCCAGCAGATCAGCCAATGAGCGTGGTGGTCGACCTCAAGCTCAAGCATCCGCCCCGCGTCGATTGCGCAATCTATGACACGGTGCGAGGCCACAATGCAGCGGCATGAGATGATCGACGCCATGCGCGCGCTGGGCCTCAAGGGGATGGCCGGCGCGTTCGACGAGGCGGTAACCACCGGCGTGCAACGCCAGCGCACCACGCCCGAGATCCTGAGCGATCTGCTGCGCGCCGAAGCCGCCCACCGCCATGCCGCCTCGATCCGCTACCGGATGAGCGCGACCAAACTGCCGGTGATCAAGGATCTCGATGCGTTCGTGTTCGCGGGCACGCCGATCAACGAGGAACTGGTCCGCGCGCTGCAGGCCGGATCATTCCTGCCGGGCAGGCGCAATATCGTGCTGGTCGGCGGCACCGGAACCGGCAAGACCCACCTGGCCATCGCCATTGCTGCCAGCGTTGTGCGCGCCGGGGCCCGTGGCCGCTACTTCAACACCGTCGATCTGGTCACGCGGCTTGAGGATGAGGCGCGCATCGGCAAGGCCGGCGCACTTGCGGCCCAGCTCAGCCGCATCGAACTCGTCGTGCTCGATGAACTGGGCTATCTGCCGTTTGCCCGTTCCGGCGGCCAGCTGCTGTTCCACCTGATGAGCAAGCTCTACGAAAAGACCTCGGTGATCATCACCACCAATCTGGCGTTTGGCGAATGGCCGACCGTGTTCGGCGATCCTAAAATGACGACCGCGCTGCTCGACCGCACCACCCACCATTGCGATATCATCGAGACCGGCAACGACAGCTGGCGCTTCAAACACCGCAACTGACCCGGCCAAAACCCCGATAAACTTTTGCTTCGCGCTGGCGCTGTCTCCGGTCGGGCTACGCCCTCCCTACGCCAGCCCCAGCGCGAAATTCGTGCCCGGCATCAACCCAAGTGCAACGCCGCCAGGTGGTTCCCTTTTGCACGCCGATAGTGGGTCCCGTTTGGACGCCGATTGACACTCCTCGATCGCCGCCTCGATGCGGACGATGCGCTCCCTGGACGTCCGGACCGCATCCACCAGTTCCTGCAGTGCGATCTGATGAGCGGGATGATCGAAACGCTGTTCTTGCAGCCAGCGAAGG
>JBPPMF010000215.1:0-2187 GCA_051305915.1 Thiobacillus sp.
TCCTTGAATTTCTTGGAAATCTCGACCAGCGCGCCAAAGCCGCCAATCCCCGTCAGCACTTCGGGGCGCATAGTGCGCCTGGCCAGCGGCTTGATACGCTCGACCAACGCATCGCCGGCGTCGATATCGACACCAGCATCTTTGTAGGAAATGGAAGACACGCCCGACTCCAGAATCGAAAAGTGCGCTATTTTACGCCTATGAACACCATCCGGCCGCTCAACATTCCCTGGCTTGCGCTCGCCATCCTGCTCGTTATGGGCGGACTGGTTTATCTGCTTAGCCCCATCCTCACCCCCTTCCTGGCCGGCGCCCTGCTCGCCTACATCTTCGACCCGCTGGTCGACCGGCTGGAAAGGCACGGGTGGTCGCGCGTTTCCGGAACCGCTGCAGTGATCATAGTGGCGGGACTAGCGGTCTTTGGCCTGGTTCTGATTGCCTTGCCCCTGTTTCAAGGCCAAATCGCCGAACTGAGCCAACGCCTCCCGGCCTTCCTCGACGTGCTGCAAACCCGCTTCCTGCCCTGGTTGCAGCAGACCTTCGGCATCGCCATCGCCCCCAACCTCGAGGCGCTCAAAAGCTGGATGGCCGAACAGGCCACTGAAAACACCGACAGCTGGCTGCCCTCCCTGCAAACCGGTGCGCTTGCTGTCCTGGGCGTGGTGGTCAACTTGCTGCTGATTCCGGTGGTGATGTTTTATCTGCTGAAGGACTGGGATGTGATGGTGGCGCGCGTCGCTACGCTGGTGCCGCGCGACTGGATGGGGAGCGTCACCCGCGTCGCACGCGCGATGGATGCAGTGGTCGGCGAATTCATGCGCGGGCAGTTGGCGGTCATGACCATCCTCGCGCTGTATCACTCAATTGCACTGTGGGTGCTGGGTCTCGACTACGCCCTGCCGATCGGCATTCTCACCGGACTGCTGTCCTTCGTGCCGTTTCTCGGAATCGGTTTGGGCGTGACGCTGGCCTTGCTGGTGGCGCTGTTGCAGTTTGGTGACTGGACCGGGGTGGCCTGGGTGGCGGGGATATTCATGGTCGGCCAACTCTTCGAAGGCTACGTGATCACCCCGCGCATCGTCGGCGAACGGGTCGGTTTGCATCCGGTGGCGGTGATTTTCGCGTTGGCTGCGTTCGGCCAGTTATTCGGCTTTGTCGGCGTGCTGCTGGCGGTACCGCTGGCGGCCGTGCTGCTGGTAGCGCTGCGCGAACTGCGCGGCGTATACGAGCAGAGCGACCTTTATCGCGGCGGCTATAATGCCGGCTCTTCCGATCCTGTCTCGTCTGCCATGTCCGCACCGCTTCTCGGCCAACCCCTGCTGGAATCGCGCATTGCCTCCCTGCCGCTGGTGCACAAGGGCAAGGTGCGCGACATCTACGCCGTCGGCGACGACAAGTTGCTGATCGTCACCACCGACCGCCTGTCGGCCTTCGACGTGGTGATGCCGACGCCGATTCCCGGCAAGGGCGAGGTGCTGACGAAGGTGTCGGCCTTTTGGTTCGACAAGCTGAAAACCATCGTGCCAAGCCAGGCGCTCGACATCGAACCGGAATCCGTTGTCCACGCATCCGAGCGCGACCAGGTCAGCGGCCGCGCCATCGTGGTCCGGAAACTGAAAGCGCTGCCGGTCGAGGCCATCGTGCGCGGCTACCTGGTAGGATCGGGCTGGAAGGAATACCAGGCCAGCCAGTCAGTGTGCGGCATCAAGTTGCCCGACGGGCTGAAACAGGCCGACCGCCTGCCGGCGCCGATCTTCACGCCGTCAACCAAGGCCGCGGTCGGCGCGCACGACGAGAACATCGCGTTCGAGCAAATGGCCGACCTGATCGGCACCGACCTGGCGAAGCAGGTGCGCGACGTGAGCCTCGCCCTGTATCAGGCTGCGGCGGAGTATGCGCTCACTCGCGGCATCATCATCGCCGACACCAAGTTCGAGTTCGGGCTGGATGAAAGAGGCAAACTGGTGTGGATCGACGAAGCACTGACCCCGGATTCGTCGCGTTTCTGGCCGGCCGACCAGTACCAGCCCGGCAGCAACCCGCCCAGCTTCGACAAGCAGTTCGTGCGCGACTGGCTGGAAGCCAGCGGCTGGAACAAACAGGCGCCGGGACCGGAACTGCCCGCCGAGATTGTCGAGAAGACCAGCGAGAAATACCGCGAGGCGATGTCGCGGTTGCTGGGGTAAA
>JBPPMF010000217.1:0-3777 GCA_051305915.1 Thiobacillus sp.
CGGGCGTTGGGCCATCACCACCGTTTTTCGCATCGACCTCGCTGCGCTTGCCCTGATTGGGGCCTGCCGTTTTGACCTCAGCGCGCTTGACGTCCTGCGCGATGAAGGCCCGCTGATCGTCGCCCCCAACCACCCGAGTCTGCTCGACGCCGTAATGGTCATTTCACGCCTGCCCAACATGACCTGCATCATGAAGGCCGACCTGGTCGATAACATCTTTCTAGGTGCCGGCGCCCGCCTGGCCGGATACATCCGCAATGACGCGCAGCTGAGCATGATCAAGCAATCCGTGGCCGCGCTCAAAAGCGGCAGCCATCTGTTGCTTTTCCCCGAAGGCACCCGCACCACCCGCTGGCCGGTCAACGCCTGCAAGGGCACCACCGCACTCATTTCCAGCCGGGCCCGGGTGCCGATCCAGACCGTGTTCATCGAGACCGATTCGGCCTACCTTGGCAAGGGCTGGCCGCTGTTCCGTCGCCCGGCGATGCCCGTCACCTATCGCATCCGCCTCGGCCGTCGCTTCGATGCGCCGGAAAAAGCCGGGGCATTTACCGAGGAACTGGAGCGCTATTTCATCGAGGAACTGCGCAATGCGCCACGCTTTTTGCCACCCGGCGCACCGTCGGCAGATGAGCCGGGGCCGCATTGATGCCGACGCCCTCCGCCAGTCACCTGGTGCTGATCCCCAGCTACAACCCCGGGCCGCAGGTCTACGAAACAGTGCGCGCCGCCCGCGCCCAGTGGGCGCCGGTGTGGGTGGTGGTGGACGGCAGCATCGATGGCACCGCCGAAGGCCTTATGGACATGGCGGCGAACGACCCGCAGCTGAAGGTGCTGGTGCTGCCCGAAAACGGCGGCAAGGGCGCGGCGGTGCTGCACGGCCTGGATATTGCCGTGCGGCAGGGTTTTACACACGCGCTGACGCTGGACTCCGACGGCCAGCACCCGGCCGATCTCATCCCGGCCTTCATGGCCACTTCGCAACAGGCACCCGATGCGATGGTCCTCGGCAAGCCGGTGTTCGATGCCGCTGCTCCCACGATTCGGGTGCAGGGGCGCAAGATTTCGAACGGCTGGGCCCACCTGGAAACCCTGTGGGCGGGCATCGGCGATTCGCTCTACGGCTTTCGCATCTACCCCATCGAGCCCTTGCGCCAGGTGATGCGCGGCCAGCGCTGGATGCGCCGCTTCGATTTCGACCCCGAAGCCGCGGTGCGCCTGTGCTGGCGTGGCGTGCGCCCGATCAACCTGCCCGCGCCAGTGAAATACCTGCGCGCCGACGAGGGGGGCGTGTCCCACTTCAACTACCTGCGCGACAACACGCTGCTCACCTGGATGCATCTCCGGCTGATGCTGGGTTTCCTGCTGCGTGTGCCGCTTCTGCTGGTGCGGCGCCTGAACGTTTACCGATCGAATACCCCATGAAAAACACCCCCGACTCACCCGCGCAAGCGGTGCACGCCCCGCATCTTCCCCTCACCGGCTACTACGCCAGCGAACACGAGCGGCGCGGTTTCGTCGGCAAGCTGTTCGACAGCACTGCCTCCGACTACGACCGCATCGACCGCCTGCTGGCGCTGGGCAGCGGCCCTTGGTACCGCAACCAGGCGCTGCAGCGGGCGGGGTTGAAGCCCGGCATGCGCATCGTCGACATCGGCGTCGGTACCGGTCTGGTGGCGCGCGAAGCCGTCACCCTGGTGGGCGATCCCGCCCTGGTGGTGGGCGTCGATCCCAGCCCCGGCATGATGGCCTGCGCGCACCTGCCGGGTGTCCAACTCATTGAAGGGCGAGCGGAAGCCATCCCGTTTCCCGATGCCAGCTTCGACTTCCTCAGCATGGGCTACGCGCTGCGCCATATCAGCGACCTCTCGGTTGCCTTCAGCGAATTCCATCGCGTCCTCAAGCCCGGCGGCCGTCTGTGCCTGCTCGAGATCACCAAACCTGAACGCACCTGGAGCCAGGCACTGCTCAAGGGTTACATGCGCGGCGTGGTGCCGGTGCTGGCTCGATTGATTGGCGGCAGCGCCGAATCGGCCAAGCTGTGGCGCTACTACTGGGACACCATCGAAGCCTGCGTGCCGCCGAGTGGCGTGATCGATACGCTGGAGAAGGCTGGTTTTACCAGGGTAAACCGGCACATCGAAAGCCGGGCGCTGTCCATCCTGGCCGAGTATCAGGCGGTCAAGCCCGGCTGACTCGCACGCCGCAGGCTGCGAGCGAGACAAATTTCGCGGCGGTATGGGACAACGACGAAGACACCGCTTACGATCAGCTATAACGTAAAGAGTCGTATCAAGCCGCACCTAAACCAATTGGGCGGCGCTCTCGTAATTTAATGTGCTCACAGGAGAATCCGCATGCCTTTGATTAACTTGGTCATTGTCTTGATTGTGGTTGGCGTGCTGCTTTGGCTCGTCAATACCTACATCCCCATGGATCGAAAGATCAAAAACATCCTGAATATCGTCGTCGTCATTGTTGTCGTGATATGGCTGCTGCAGGTTTTCGGCGTGTTGGGATCGATGGACAGCATACGTATCGGCGGCTGACGACGCTCAAAGGGAGGCTCATCGCAATCAGCCGTACGTGCGATGACCTACCGCGCTTCGACCCACTGAAGGGGCCAGCTTCGCATTGTTTTAATTGCGAAGCTGGCCCCTTCAGTTTCTTGGTCATTGCTTCGCGTTGCTCGCAATGACGGACAACGCTAGCGAATGCGCCTCAATGCCGCCCCGCAACAACCACCCCCATCTTCGGCAGCCACCGCCGCAACCCCGGCGTCGTAATCACTGTGCTGAAAATCGCCATCAGCACCAGCATGGTGAACACCTGCTGCGAGATCACGCCGAGGTCATAGCCGACGTTAATGACGATCAACTCCATCAGCGCGCGGGTGTTCATCATGATGCCGATCACCTTCCCTTCGTGGTGCGACATGCCAGCCCAGCGCGCGGCGACGTAGCTGGCGCCGAATTTTCCCAGGGTGGCCAGGGCAATCAGCAGCAGACACCAGCCCCAGGCGGCGGCGGAATCCAAGCCCCCGACGTTGGTGCGCAGCCCGGTGTAGGTGAAGAAAATGGGCAGGAAGAAGACCATGACGAAGTGGCCGATGCGCTCTTTCCAGGCTTCGATCAACTCATGCTCGTCGTGCAGGATGACGCCCATCATGAAGCCACCGAAGATGGCGAAGATGCCGATCTGATAGGTGGTCATCGCCGAGATGAAGATGGCAGCGAGCAGGATGCCGAGCAGGTTGTGGGTGAGCTTGCCGCGCCCGGCTTTCTCGCCGACTGGCACAGGCTTCGCCTGGCTGGCCCGGATCACGCGCTTCATCAGCGGCCGCACGACGAACCACCAAGTGATGAAAAACACCCCGACCAGCGCCACCTTGAGGGCAAAGGCGGCGGCGCTGAATTCGGCCAGGGCGAGCGCGGTGATTAGCGCGAGCAGCAGCCAGCCGATGACGTCGTTGATGGCGGCGGCGCTGATGGCAATGACGCCGATGGGCAGGCGGGTGATTTTGAACTCCATCATGATGCGGCCGAGGATGGGCAAGGCGGTGATGGAGAAGGCGGTGGCGATGAACAGCGACGTGGCGAGCGGATTGATTCCGGGCGACAGCAGCGGCGCGCTGAGCCAGCCGAAACCGAAGCCGAGCGCGAAGGGCACTGCCATGCTGGCGCTGGCGATGAGGGCGACGGCGCGGCGGTTGTTGCGCGCGGTCAGATGGGCAAAGTCGAACTCGAGGCCGATCTGGAACATCAGCAGCACCAGGCC
>JBPPMF010000263.1:0-7381 GCA_051305915.1 Thiobacillus sp.
GCAGGGTGCGCAGCAGGGTGGGGCCTTTCTGCACGCCGCGCGGCAGTACGTCGAAATACAGGTTGTCCGAGATCAGGACATCGAACCCCAGTTTCTTCACCTCGCGTTGCGCCGCCAGCGCATGGGCGTGATCCTTGAAAAAATAAGATCGACGGCGGCCGCTGACCCCCGGTTGTTCGCTCAGCCCCGGATGCTGTTGCATGGCCTGGTCGATGCGTTCATGGGCGTCGGCCGGCCAACTGGCGTCCAGCCACTGCTCCAGATGCGGCAAAGGGGTGTAACCGGGGCCCCGGGCAACGCTGGTGCCGACGTCGCCGACCATGTGGTCGGGCTGCACCGGCAACTCCCGGGCCAGGCCGCGCATGAAGTCGAGGCCACGCCCGCTGACGAAAATCAGCACGATCTCGTCGCGGTGCTGCGCAATCCAGTCGTACAGCGTGGTGCGCTGCTCGCTGCTGCCGCCGAGGAATGTGCCGTCGAGATCGGTGGCGAGGATGGTCTGCGGCAGCTTGCCGCTGGCGTTACGCATAACTCAGGCCCAGGGTTTGCGTAGCCGGTCGTACATCGTTGTCGCCGCCGATTCTCGGCCGGATAACGGCTGGTCGCGCCACCCGCTCCACGGGCGACGTCATGGCCGGTGCGCTTGAGTGCAGCAGGTGGTGCAAGGCCTGTTGCGGCGTGGCGCGCTGCTGCAGCACGGCGCGCACAGCAGCGGCCACACTCAGTTGCAGGCCGTATTTGAGCTCCAGAATCTCGACCGACAGCACGCTGACCGCGCCTTCGGCCAGCTCGCCAACATCGCCCTGCATCTCGGCGCCCGGCTTGCCGAGCCGCATGCCCAGCCGGGTATTGCGCGATTGCTCGGAGGATGCGGTGAGGAACAGGTCGCCCACCCCGCTGCAACCCAGCAGGGTTTCGACGCGGCCACCCATGGCCAGGGTGAGGCGGTGCATGTCGCCGAGGCCGCGCGTGATGATACCGGCCCGGGCGTTCTCGCCCATGCCCTGCGCGGTGGCCATGCCGCAGGCGATGGCGATCATGTTCTTCAGCGCGCCGCCCACCTGCGCCCCGATGACATCGTGGGTCAGTTCCAGCGTCACACCGGCGCCGGCAAGTTGCTGCGCCAGGCTGTCAGTGAGGCGGCGCGCGTCCTTGTGACGCGGATGAAAGCGCTCCAGTGCCGGCAGCGCCAGCGTCAGCAGGGTGGACTGGCCGCGCGCCACCTCGGCGGCGAAACTCGGCCCGCCGATCGACCCTGTCAGCATGTTCCGGCCCAATTCCTCGTCCAACACCCGGGTCATCAGCGCGCCGGTTTCCTGCTCGATGCCCTTGCTGGCGCTGAGCACCACCGTACCGGGCTGCAGCAGACTTGCCAGCTGTCGGGCGGTCTTGCGCATGGCCGACGACGGCACTGCGAGGACGAGCAGTTGCGCGCCCGCCACCACCTTCGCCAGGTCGGTGCTGGCCCCCAATCCCACAGGCAGCTCGATTTCCGGCAGGTGCCGCGGATTCCGGTTCAGCCTATGAATAGCCTCCGCCACGTCGGGTCGCCGCGCCCAGAGCATGGTCTGCACGCCACCGCGCTGCAGGGCGCTGGCCAGAGCGGTGCCCCAGGCGCCGGCGCCCAGAACGGCGGCGCGCGTCTGGGACGACGTACCGCCTGATAAACCTGATAAATCGGTAAGCGGAATCGGATTGAATCCTTCAGTCATGTTGAACATGTAATCTCCAGGTCGGGGCACGGTGGGCGCGCGCTCGTTGGATGGACGGCTGGGGGTTGCTGGTCCCGCCACTTTAAGGTGCGGCTATACAAGCTGCCGGGCCGGATATCGGAGGGGATACCCAGTACGCTGACGGATGCCGCCTCGTGGGCGTCAAACCGGGTTGGCAGATGGAAGGCCACAGGAGGCGAGCGATCATGCTGGTTTGTTCTGGTGCTCGCCTGTATCACTGGATAATCAGCGCACAACATTGCGCAAACCCTTATTGCGCAAAGCTATATTCTAGCGGAAATGCCTCTGCCTGTAAAACCGGCTTGATTTTCAGTGGCATGGAGACGCCGATCAGCTCGTTCCCGGAGAGTCAGGCTGTCAACAACCCCCTCCAACTTGAGAAGGCAAGATCGGGCGAGCTTTGGCGCGGGCAACATTGCCGGTCAAAAACCCCCTCCCCCTGATGGGGGAGGGCTGGGGAGAGGGTGAGTGCTTGCGATCACGCCTGCAACCCCTTGATTGATTAAGCGGCTCTGGCGCGAGCGCGGCTATTTGGCATTACATGCCGGCATCCCTGTCCGGTTTGTCCCGCGATTCGGACAGGGCAATGCGCTGGTTGAGGCGGCGCACGTCACGCTTGAGCTGAGTGATTGCGATGTCGGTAAACAGCGCGCGCAGGATCAGCACGACGATCGCGACCAGGAACAGCAGTGCCGGCGAGTAGGCGATGCCAACTGTCTGGCTCAGGAAGTCGATCAGGCCGGGCCATATGCCGAAAACCAGCGAGGCAACGGCAACGACGGTCCAGAACAGCCCTTGCCGCAAATGGATGTGGTCGCGCCGAATCAGCGTGAGAATGGTCAGCGCGAGGCCGATGCCAAGCACGGTAACAAGCAGGTGGTATTCCATCATATTTTGCGGGGTTTCGTGTTCCAGCGTGCCAGGCACAACAGGGTGGTTTCCGCCATGTAGCCGGCAACGCTCCACCAGGAGTAGAAAATCCTCGATGCGCCAAATTGGCGCGGATTCATCGCCACCGGCACTTCCTGCACGCGCAGGCCGGCGCGGTGCAACAGCAGCAACACGCCGATGTCCTGGTAATCGAGCAAGGTCGCTTCCGCTCGCGCCAGAAGATAACAGGCTTTGGCGTTGTAGAAGCGAAAGCCGGAAGTCAGATCCTCAAAAGCGAATCCGGTCAGAAAACGAAAGTAGCGCCAGGCCTGACGCCGCATGAAACTGCCGCGCGCCGGACAGGCGCCGATGACCACATCGGCGCCCGCTTCGGCGGCTTGCAGCAGGCGGGCAAGCTCAGCGGGTTCGTGCTGGCCATCCGCGTCCATCGTCACCACGCCCGAATAGCCCTCTCGCATGGCATGGCGGATACCGGTCTGCATAGCGCCCCACGCGCCCTGCCGCAACGGCGCTTGCAGCACGACGGCGCCAGCCGTAGCCGCCAGGCGGGCGGTGTCATCGTGACTGCCGTCGTCGACCACCAGGACGTCGATGTCGCCGAGCGCGAGCACGCGATGGACCACGTCGGCGATGCTGGCCGCCTCGTTGAGCGCGGGGATGACGACCAGAAGTTGGTCGCGTCGGATCGTTTCGGCCACCGGGCGGTCCTGCTCCGGGTCGATCCGGGCGTACAGCCGGCGCAGCCTGCGCGCGGACGCAGCGATGTCGAATTCGGCGAGAAAACGCCGCCGGCCGCTTGCGCCAAGGCAGGCGCGCAGGGCCGCATCCTGCCGCACCCCGGCGAGCGCCACGGCGAGCGCGGGCGCATCGTCGGGCGGCACCAGAACGGCGTTGTCGTTTTCCCGCGCCACCCAGGTGACTCCGCTGCCAGCCAGGCGGCTGGCGACAATGGGCTTGCCATAGCGCATGGCTTCCATGAGGACGATGCCGAACGCCTCGGTGCGCTCACGCGAGGGCAGGCAGAACACATCGCAGGAAGCCAGCAGGCGCTGGCAGGCCGCATCGTCGGCCTGGCCGAGCAGGCGGATGTGCGCGGGCCGGCCGAGCCCGTCCAGCAGGCGCTCCAGGCGAGGCCGTTCCTCGCCCTCGCCGACGATGGCCAGTTCGATCCCTGGCACATCCGCCGCCGCCCGGATCAGGGTGTCGAAACCCTTGTAGTAGGTGAGCCGGCCGATTGTCAGCACCCTCATGCCATCCCCCCGCCAACTCCCGCCGGTTCCCTCCACCCGCACTTCGGGCAGGCGGTCCGGATCGACACCGAGGGGGAGCACGTGAGCTTTATGACGCCACGGCTGCAGTGGCCGGCTGGCTTCCAGATAAGGTGCGGAGGTGACGACAATGGCCTCGGCGCGTTCCAGCATGGCGCGCTCGAATAGTTGGTAAAACGGGTAAACCAGCCGCATCGACCAGGGAAACCGGCCGGTCTCGACATCGGCGTGCCAGTGCAGGACCCACGGCAGGCGCCGCGCCGAGGGGAGCGCCAACGCAGCGAACGCACTGGGATTCGGCAGGTGCATGTGCAGCACCTCGGGCTCGTGGCGGCGAATCGCGCGCGCCAGCCAAAGCGGGAAGGCCGGGCTGATCGGCGCGAACAACAGACTGAACCAGACCGGGCAACGCATCAGCCAGGTCGGATCGTGTCGTGTCCCAGCCTGCGCATCCGCATGGCACAGCACCGCCGGCGCGTCGCCGGCCGATTGTTGCGCGTGCACAAGATCGCCCAGATAGCGCTCCATCCCGCCGGGGACGGGCGGGAAAAACTTGCCGATGTGGAGAATGTGCATGTCTGTTCCGTTTCGCCTCACGCCCGCACTAGGGCATGGCCTTGATGCGGTTGCGCCATTCCGCCAGCATAGGATTGTCCGGCGTCAGCCGGATGGCGTTCTCGATATCGGCCAGCGCCTCCGTCTTGTTGTTCAGTCCATGATTGGCAAGGGCTCGGCCATAGTAGGCCGGCCCGTCCGGCGACGCCTCGATCAGCTTGCCAAAGAGGGTACGCGCACGTGCGTAATCGCGCTGGAACACCCGCGCCATGCCGAGATCGGTGCGCACCTTCAGGTGGCGTGGATCGAGTTTCAGCACAGCCTCAAAATCGGCAATCGCCTCCTCCACCCGCCCCATTTCCAGCGCCACCCGCCCCTTCAGCGCGAGCACAGCCTCGCGTGAAGGCACGACCGGGGTTTCCTTCAGCGCAAGTTCGAATTCGCGGTGCGCCTCCGCCCGGCGCCCGAGCACATGCAGCGCGATGCCACGCTGATACCGGAGCCCGGGGAAGTCGTACCCCAGTTGCTGCGCTTTGTCGTATGCCTGCAGGGCTTCAGCATGGCGGCCGGCTTCGAGGAGCAGCGAACCCATGTTGAACATGCCCATCCCCTTGTCACCCAGCGTGGAGGAAATTCGGAAATCCTCGAACGCTCCCCTCAAGTTCCCCTGGTCGAGCTGCTTATCGCCCCGATTCAAGTAGGGAAACCAGCGTCCGACCGCCCTGGGGTCATCCGGGAGCTTGGCGATCGCATCGCTCCAGACACGGATCGGGCTGGACATCGAATGCACCCTATCCAGCGCCTGCCAGATGAACACCGCGGCCAGCACCGACCCGATCACCCCCAGCACGCGGCCGGACAACCCATGAAACAGAAAAAACACCAGCCCGGGAACGCCGATGGCCCATAGATAACCCCGGTACAAAACGAATGGATCCTGCACCCAGACCGTCGCGAATTCGGTCACGAACAGCAGGGCCGGCAGCAGCACCGAAATCCCCAGCAAGGCGCGCCAGTCGCGATAGCGGACGATCAGGTAAAACCCGCCCACCAGCACGGCCAGGTAGCCGACCACCCCGAGAACCTGCGGAAACGCCGTCAAGCTGACCGGGAAAGGCGGGCGCATGTCGATGGACATCCATCCCGTATACGGCACCAGCCAGTGCAGGCTGTATTTGAAGAACAACCAGGCCTGGTTGAGGATGCTGAGCAGAAAGGCGTTTTTCTCGACGTCCGGCCCCAGCGCCGCCAGCTGCGTCAGGAAGATCTTCGAAAACGGATCAAACGGCTTGCCGATGATCTCGCCGTATCTCAGCGCCAGCACCGCGGCGGCAACACCCACCAGCACAGCCCCGGCGCCGCCGATCAGCGCCAGCTTCTTCAGGGACGGGCGTGCCACCAGGATGTACACGGGCAATGCCGCAAGCGGCGCCATGATGGCGTGCTCCTTGGACATCACCGCCAGCACGTAACAGGCCAGCGCCGCCACGAACGACAGCTTGCTCCCGCGCTGCAGGCCGCGCGCGAACTGCCACAGCCCCAGCACGACGAACAAGGTCGCCATCAGGATGGAGCGCTGGATCAGGTAGGCCACCGCATACACCGCGACCGGATTCAGCGCAAAGAAACCGACTGCCAAGCCGAGCGCGGGAGACTGGTGGTATGCCACGCCGGACGGCTCTTCATCCGATGGCGCGATGGACTTGAGAATTTCCCGATAAAACGCCCACAGCGCCAGTACCACGCCAAGGTGGATCAGCAGGTTGAATGCCCGCTGGATGGCCCAGCCCTCGCCGAAAACAGCCTGAACCCAGACAAAACTGCCATAGGACAGCGTACGCGGCTGCCCCTGCAACAACGAACCGTACACCCCGAAAATCCGGCCATCGGTGAGCGCACCGTCATCAAAAATCAGGGGGTAGTTTAGACCTGGCAGGTAGATTGCCGAGAGCGCAAGCAGGACCACTGCCAGCCAGGCAAATTGGGCCGTTTTTTCATTGATCTTCATGTCTATCCCTGCATCCGAAAAACGCACACAGTGCGCGCGGATCCTCCATCATTTTGGCTGTGCCACTGTTGGCTAACGTTATCCCAGATTGTTCATTAGAAGATTTATGGCGCGTAGGGTGCACTCCGTGCACCTTCGGGCGTCAATCGGTGCACGGAGTGCACCCTACCCAAAGCATCTCGCCCTAATAAACTATCTGGGGTTATGTCTTGCCCCCTCCGATGAAACCCCTACCCTGCGGCATCCCGCATGCGGCCCTGTAGGAGCGGCTTCAGCCGCGATGCGGGCGGTAGCCCGCAAAGGTGGCGCGGTCTTGGCCGCCACCTTGCCCTTGCGGCGCATCGCGGCTGAAGCCACTCCTACAGGGCAGGGCTGGTCGACACCAACAAATAGCGGTGAAAAAACCCAGGTCCGAGATTTTTGCACAGACAGGCCTGAGTTCGGCACTTTTGCCTGATCTTCAGACCCTTCCACCATGGATTTCGGCGGCTTCAGCCGCCCTGCCGGCGGCTCTGTTGCAGATACCCGGCGATTGACCTGAACCATACTGAATAGGGCTGCGCCAGCCACCACTTCAGCGGCACGCTCCCGTGATATTTGCGAACGACCCCCATGGCCTCGCGGTAATGCCGATGGCGTTGGGTTCGGGTCTTGGTGTCAACGTGCTCGCGATTCACCGCAACGAAGTCATCGACAAAATGCAGCGGGCCCAGCGACTTGAACAGATGCCACCACAAGTCATAGTCCATCGCCATGTGCAGCGTCTCATCCAGGCCGTCCACCGCCTCCCAGGCGGAACGCCGGATCAGGGTTGCAGGCTGCGAAATGATGCAGCGAAAGGCCAGGCGGTCCTCGTTGAACGGTTCCACCCAGACCGGTTTGCGTTTTCCGGATTTCTCAATCACATCCCAGCAGCGGCCGTAAAC
>JBPPMF010000378.1:0-26804 GCA_051305915.1 Thiobacillus sp.
TGCCTGGCGATAACGTCAGCATCAAGGTCTCGCTGATTCAGCCGATCGCCATGGACGAAGGTCTGCGTTTCGCCATCCGCGAAGGCGGTCGCACCGTCGGCGCCGGCGTCGTGGCCAAGATCGAAGAGTAATTAAGGTCCATCACATGCAAAACCAGAAAATCCGCATCCGCCTGAAGGCGTTTGACTACAAACTGATCGACCAGTCTGCACTCGAGATCGTGGAAACGGCCAAGCGCACTGGCGCCGTGGTCAAGGGCCCGATTCCGCTGCCGACCTCGATCGAGCGCTTTGACGTGCTGCGTTCACCCCACGTCAACAAGACGTCGCGTGACCAGTTCGAAATTCGCACCCATCGCCGTTTGATGGACATCATGGATCCCACCGACAAAACGGTGGATGCGCTGATGAAGCTGGACCTGCCTGCTGGCGTCGACGTCGAAATCAAGTTGTAAAAAATGGGCGGCATGGTTATAATGCCGCCCCTTCAGCTGTACCAATAGTCGCCGGTCAATTGTAATCGGCACCTACAACCCTCGCTGGCGGTTTCGACTGCTGGCTTGAGATAGGAAATACAAAGATGAGTATCGGGCTCGTTGGCCGCAAGGTCGGCATGACCCGCATTTTCACCGAGAACGGCGCGTCCGTTCCAGTGACAGTGCTGGAAATGTCCAACAATCGTGTGACGCAAGTGCGCACGTCAGAAACTGACGGTTATTCCGCTGTGCAGCTTGCCTATGGCAGCCGCCGCAATAGCCGTGTCAATAAATCGGAAGCCGGTCATTACGCCAAGGCGGGTGTCGACGCTGGCGAGTTGATGCGCGAGTTTCGCGTGTCGGCTGATGTTGCCGCTCAGTACCAGCTTGGCGCGTCCGTTTCGGTCGAGCTGTTCCAGGCCGGGCAGAAGGTCGATGTCACCGGCGTGACGCAGGGTAAAGGCTTCGCCGGCACCATCAAGCGTCACAACTTCAAATCGCAGCGTGCCACGCACGGCAACTCGCGTTCGCACAACGTGCCGGGTTCTATCGGCATGGCGCAGGATCCGGGTCGGGTGTTTCCGGGCAAGCGCATGTCGGGCCATATGGGCGCGGTAACGTGTACCAAGCAGAACCTTGAGGTTGTGCGTGTGGATGCCGAACGCGGTTTGGTGTTGTTGAAGGGTGCCGTTCCCGGCTCCAAGGGTGGCCACGTGGTGGTGCGCCCGGCAGTGAAAGGGGGTGCCTAATGGATTTAACCGTTATTAATGACCAGGGACAACAGGTGGCCAGCGTTTCGGCCTCCGATGAAACCTTCGGTCGCGATTACAACGAGGCGCTGGTTCATCAAGTGGTGACCGCGTTCCAGGCGAATGCACGCAGCGGTAACCGCGCGCAGCAAACGCGTGCCGAAGTGACCGCTTCCACCCACAAGCCGTGGCGTCAAAAGGGTACCGGCCGTGCACGTTCCGGTCGTACCTCCAGCCCGATCTGGCGTGGGGGTGGTGTCACGTTCCCGAACAAGCCGAACGAGAATTTCAGCCACAAGGTCAACCGCAAGATGTATCGCGCTGGCCTGGCAACCATCCTGTCGCAGCTGGCACGGGATGGCAAGCTGAAGGTGGTGGAAAGCCTGGGCATCGATTCGCCCAAGACAAAGCTGCTCGCGGGCATGCTGAAGTCGATGGGCTACGGCAAGGTCATGATCATTGCGGATAGTGTGGATGACAACCTGTGGCTGTCGTCGCGTAACCTGCCGAATGTCTATGTGGTCGAGCCGCATCAGGCGGATCCTTGGAACTTGGTCAAGTTCGGTAACGTGCTGATCACCAAGGCGGCGGTCAAGCAGTTTGAGGAGATGGTGTGATGCGTGCGATCAGTCAAGAGCGTTTGCTCAAAGTCATTCTCGCGCCGGTGATCTCCGAAAAGAGCACGCGCGTTGCCGATAAGCAGAATCAGGTCGTATTTCGGGTGTTGCCCGACGCAACCAAGCAGGAAATTGGCGCAGCCGTTGCCAGTCTGTTCAAGGTTGAAGTGGCGGGTGTGCAGGTACTGAACGTCAAGGGCAAGGTCAAGCGCTCCGGTCGTGTCACGGGTCGCCGTGACAACTGGAAAAAAGCGTATGTCACCCTCAAGCCGGGTCAGGACATCGACTTCGCGGCCGGTCAGTAAGGGAGAAAACCATGGCATTGATTAAAGTTAAACCTACCTCCGCCGGTCGCCGTGCGGTTGTCAAGGTCGTTACACCCGGTCTGCATAAGGGCAAGCCCCTTGCTGCACTGCTCGAGCCGCAGAAGCGTGGTTCCGGCCGCAACAATAATGGCCACATTACCGTGCGTCACAAAGGTGGCGGCCATAAGCAGCATTATCGTGTTGTGGATTTCCGCCGCAACAAGGATGGTGTTCCGGCCAAGGTCGAGCGTATTGAATATGACCCGAACCGCACGGCGCACCTTGCCTTGCTGTGCTACGCCGATGGCGAGCGCCGTTACATCATCGCGCCGCGTGGGGTTGCCGTGGGTGCGCAGGTGGTGAGCGGTGCCGAGGCGCCGATCAAGGCGGGTAACTGCCTGCCGCTGCGCAGCATCCCGGTCGGCAGCACGGTGCATTGTGTCGAGATGATGCCGGGCAAGGGTGCGCAGATCGCGCGTTCGGCCGGCACCTCGGTGCAGTTGCTGGCGCGTGAAGGCAGCTACGCCCAGTTGCGTTTGCGTTCGGGTGAAATCCGCAAGGTGCACATTGATTGCCGCGCCACACTGGGTGAAGCTGGCAACGAAGAGCACAGCCTGCGCTCGATCGGCAAAGCCGGTGCCAACCGTTGGCGTGGTATTCGTCCGACGGTGCGTGGTGTGGTGATGAACCCGTGTGACCACCCGCACGGTGGTGGCGAAGGCCGTACCGCAGCTGGCCGTCATCCGGTCAGCCCGTGGGGTACCCCGACCAAGGGCTATCGTACCCGCAGCAACAAGCGCACCTCCAACATGATCGTCCGCCGCCGCAACGCGCGCTGATTGAGGTAGAAAGATATGGCACGTTCAATTAAAAAAGGCCCCTTCGTCGACGGGCATTTGCTGAAAAAGATTGAAACCGTCCGCGGTTCCAACGACAAGCGTCCGATCAAGACCTGGTCGCGCCGTTCCACCGTGTTGCCCGATTTCATCGGTCTGACGATTGCGGTGCATAACGGTCGCCAGCATGTTCCGGTTTTCGTGACCGAGAACATGGTTGGCCACAAACTGGGTGAATTTTCCCTGACGCGTACCTTTAAGGGCCACGTCGCGGACAAGAAGGCGAAGAGATAAGGAGCGCATGATGGAAGTTTCTGCAGTTTTGCGTGGTACGCGCCTGTCCGCACAGAAGGGCCGTCTGGTTGCTGACCAGATTCGCGGTCTTCGCGTGGAAAAGGCGCTAAATATCCTGGCCTTCAGCCCCAAGAAAGGTGCAGGCATCATCAAGAAAGTGCTCGAGTCGGCCATTGCCAATGCCGAGCACAATGAAGGTGCAGATATCGATACCCTGAAAGTCAAGACGATTCTTATCGATCAGGGTTCGGTGCTGAAGCGCTTCACTGCCCGCGCCAAAGGCCGTGGCAACCGTATTAGCAAGCCGACCTGTCACATCAGCGTGACGGTTGGGGATTAAGGAAGCGCAATGGGACAAAAAATACATCCGATTGGATTCCGTCTTGGTGTTCAGCGTATCTGGACAGCAAAATGGTATGGCTCGAACCGCAATTTCGCCAGCACGCTGCTTGAGGACATCAAGGTTCGCGACTATCTGAAAAAGAAACTCGCGCATGCCTCGGTTTCCAAGGTGCTGATCGAGCGCCCTGCCAAGAATGCGCGCATTACGATTTTCAGCGGTCGCCCTGGCGTGGTGATTGGCAAAAAAGGTGAAGACATTGAAGTGCTTCGCGGTGAACTCGCGCGCCTGATGTCGGTGCCGGTCCATGTCAACATAGAGGAGGTGCGCAAGCCCGAAACCGATGCGCAGATTATTGCCGACGGCATTGCTCAGCAGCTCGAAAAGCGTGTCATGTTCCGTCGCGCCATGAAGCGTTCGATGCAGAATGCCATGCGATTGGGCGCTCAGGGTATCAAGATCATGAGCTCGGGTCGTCTGAACGGTGCGGAAATCGCCCGTACCGAGTGGTATCGCGAAGGCCGTGTGCCGTTGCACACGCTGCGCGCCGAAATCGATTACGGCTTTGCCGAAGCGAAGACAACGTACGGCATCATCGGCGTCAAGGTTTGGGTGTACAAGGGCGACGCGCTCAATCGGGCCGAACAGCCTGCAGCGGCCGAACAGGACAAGCGCGGCAAGAAACCAGGAGTGAAACATGCTGCAGCCAGCTAGAAGAAAATTCCGCAAGGAACAGAAAGGCCGTAATACCGGTATGGCCACGCGTGGCGCTGACGTCAGCTTTGGCGACTTCGGCCTCAAGGCTGTCGGTCGTGGTCGCTTGACGGCGCGTCAGATCGAAGCCGCTCGTCGTGCCATGACCCGCCATATCAAGCGCGGTGGACGCATCTGGATCCGTATTTTCCCGGACAAGCCGATTTCGCGTAAGCCGGCCGAAGTGCGTATGGGTAACGGTAAAGGTGCGCCGGAATACTATGTGGCTGAAATCCAGCCGGGCAAGGTGTTGTACGAAATGGATGGCGTGAATGAAGCGTTGGCACGTGAGGCTTTCCGCCTGGCGGCTGCCAAGCTGCCGATCGCGACCACCTTCGTGACCCGCATGATCGGGAGCTAAGTGATGAATGCAAAAGAAATGCGCGGCAAGGATGCCGTAGAACTGAAGCAGGAACTTGAATCGCTGTTGCGTGCCCATTTTGCATTGCGTATGCAAGTGGCCACCCAGCAGTCGAACAAAACTGCGGATCTGGGTAAGTTGCGCGGTGATATTGCCCGGGTCAAGACCATTATGCGCGAGAAGGCGGGTCAAGCATGACTGAAATCAAGAAGATGGTTCGCACGCTGACAGGGCGTGTGGTGAGCGACAAGATGAACAAGACGGTCACCGTGCTGGTTGAACGTCGCGTCAAACATCCGGTGATCGGCAAAGTGATTCGTCTGTCCAAGAAATATCATGCCCACGATGAAAACAACGAGTTTCATGAGGGCGATATGGTGCAGATCGAGGAATCACGCAAGCTGTCACGCACCAAGGCGTGGACCGTGAGCAAGTTAGTTGAGCGCGCTCGCGTTTAATGCTTGCGTAGTTTTAAAAAGCTCAGTATAGTGCTGGGTTTTCCGGTAGGTGAGCCGGTTGGTTTTAGTCCGGTTCGCTGACTCAAGTAGTTCCGCGTCAAGTGGGATTTTCTCCCGAACGGGATCCAAAACTGGCCGCCTTGTGGTGGATTAAGTTGGAGGCAATTAAATGATTCAGATGCAGTCCGTATTGGATGTGGCGGACAACACAGGTGCACGCTCGGTGATGTGTATCAAGGTGTTGGGCGGCAGTCATCGGCGATATGCAAGCGTGGGTGACATCATCAAGGTCACCATCAAAGATGCTGCGCCGCGTGGTCGCGTCAAAAAAGGCGATATTTACAACGCGGTTGTTGTTCGCACCGCCAAGGGTGTTCGGCGTCCGGATGGTTCGCTGTTGCGCTTTGATGGCAATGCGGCCGTGTTGCTGAACAATAAGCTGGAGCCGATCGGAACCCGTATCTTTGGGCCGGTTACCCGTGAGTTGCGTAACGAGAAGTTCATGAAGATCGTCTCGCTGGCGCCTGAGGTTCTGTGAGAGGTAATCATGGCACGAATCCATAAAAGTGATCAGGTGATCGTCCTGACCGGTAAAGACAAAGGCAAGCGCGGTGTTGTACTCAAAGTGCTTGACGATGGCCATGTGCTGGTTGAGGGCGTGAATCGCGTCAAGAAACATCAAAAGCCGAACCCCATGCGCAATGTGCAGGGCGGTATCGTCGAAAAAGAAATGCCGATCCAGGCTTCCAATGTGGCGTTGTTTAACATCGGCACGCAGAAGGCGGATCGCGTTGGTTACAAGGTGCTGGAGGACGGCCGCAAAGTGCGTGTGTACAAGTCCAATGGCGAAATGGTTGACGCACAGGGGTAATCATGGCGCGTTTTCAAGAATTTTATCGTGAGACGGTAGTGCCAAAACTGGTAGAGCAGTTTGGCTATAAGTCCGTTATGGAAGTCCCGCGCATCCAGAAGATCACCCTGAACATGGGTGTTGGCGAAGCGGTTGCCGACAAGAAGGTCATGGATCATGCGGTTTCGGACATGCAGAAAATTGCGGGTCAGAAGCCGGTTGTGACCAAGTCCAAGAAGTCGATCGCGGGCTTCAAGATTCGTGACAATTATCCGGTGGGCTGCATGGTGACCCTGCGCCGCGCACAGATGTATGAATTTCTGGATCGTCTGGTAACCGTGGCAATGCCCCGTATCCGTGACTTCCGGGGTATTTCGGGTAAGTCCTTTGACGGCCGTGGCAACTACAACATGGGCGTCAAGGAACAGATTATTTTCCCCGAAATCGAGTACGACAAGATCGATGCGTTGCGTGGCATGAACATTACGATCACCACCACCGCCAAGACCGACGATGAAGCGCGAGCCTTGCTTGCTGCCTTCAGTTTCCCGTTCAAGAATTGAGGTAGGCATGGCCAAGTTATCCTTGATTAATCGCGAAGAAAAGCGCGCACGCATGGTTAAGAAATATGCGGCCAAGCGTGCTGAGCTCAAAGCTTTGATCGCCAACGTTCAGACCAGCGATGAAGATCGCATGGCTGCGTACAAGACCTTGCAAGAGCTGCCGCGAGATTCCAGCCCGGTTCGTCAGCGTAATCGCTGCCAACTGACAGGCCGTCCGCGTGGCGTTTTCAGCAAGTTTGGCCTGGGGCGTAGCAAGTTGCGTGAGTATGCGATGCGGGGCGAGATCCCAGGCATCGTCAAGGCAAGCTGGTAAGGGGCAAACGATATGAGTATGAGTGATCCCATCGCGGACATGCTGACCCGCATTCGTAATGCGCAAGCGGTCGAGAAAATGGCAGTCATGATGCCTTCTTCCAAGGTCAAAGTGGCTATCGCCAAAGTGCTGAAGGACGAGGGCTACATCGAAGGCTTCGCTATTCGTGGCGAGGCGGCCAAGCCCGAGCTTGAATTGCAGCTTAAGTATTACGCTGGACGTCCGGTTATCGAGCGCATTGAGCGCGTCAGTAAGCCCGGTCTGCGTGTTTATAAGGGCGCAGAAGATTTGCCGCGTGTGATGAATGGCCTGGGTGTTGCCATTGTGTCCACGTCAAGCGGTGTAATGACTGACCGCCATGCTCGCGCCAAGGGCGTGGGTGGTGAAGTTTTGTGCGTCGTCGCGTAATAAGGAGCGGATATGTCACGTGTAGCCAATAATCCTATTACGTTGCCGAAAGGCGTCGAGGTTTCGCTGGGTAGCGAGATTTCGGTCAAAGGTCCGCTGGGTTCGATGAGCCGGGCGATGTCGGGCAACGTATCGGTCGCGCTTAATGGCGGTGTGATGACTTTTGCGCCGACCAGTGAAACCATCCAGGCGAATGCCATGTCTGGCACCATGCGTGCGCTGGTCAACAACATGGTACAGGGTGTTTCCAAGGGGTTCGAAAAGAAACTCTTGCTGGTCGGTGTCGGTTACCGTGCGCAAGCACAGGGCGATGCGCTGAATCTGACGTTGGGCTTCTCCCATCCCGTGGTGCATAAAATGCCCGCCGGGATTAAGGTCGAAACGCCCACGCAGACTGAAATTGTCATCAAGGGTATCGATCGTCAGGTTGTTGGGCAGGTAGCCGCGGATGTGCGCGCATACCGTCCGCCGGAGCCTTATAAGGGCAAGGGCGTGCGCTATAGCGACGAAGTGGTTATCAAGAAAGAGACCAAGAAGAAGTAAGGCTTAAGGACAGAAAATGAACACCAGACAATCACGGATTCGCAGAGCGCGCAAAACCCGCGCCAAAATCGCGGCCGTCAAGGCGATTCGCCTGGCAATTCACCGCACCAACAGCCATGTTTACGCGCAGATTATTTCTGCCGATGGTGGTACGGTCATGGCCAGCGCATCTTCCAACGACAAGGACATGCGCGCTGAACTGCCGAATGGCGGGACCGTTGCTGCGGCTGCCGCAGTCGGCAAGCGCCTGGCTGAAAAAGCCAAGGGTTTGGGCATTGAAAAAGTAGCTTTCGACCGTGCGGGTTTCAGGTTCCATGGGCGTGTAAAAGCCCTGGCTGAAGCCGCTCGTGAAGGCGGTTTGGTTTTTTAACGAGGCAGAATCAAGATGGCCCGTACAGCACCTACTAGTAACGAAGAGCGCGGCGACGGTTTGCGCGAAAAGATGATCTCGATCAACCGTGTCACCAAAGTGGTGAAGGGTGGTCGGATCATGGGCTTTGCCGCGCTGACCGTGGTTGGCGACGGCGATGGCGGAATCGGCATGGGCAAGGGCAAGTCCCGCGAAGTGCCGGTGGCCGTGCAGAAGGCGATGGAAGAAGCCCGCCGCAAGCTGGTTAAGATCAATCTGAAGAATGGCACCTTCCATCATACGGTTGTCGGTCAGCATGGCGCTTCGCGCGTTCTGATCCAGCCCGCTTCGGAAGGTACCGGGATTATTGCCGGTGGCGCGATGCGTGCAGTATTCGAGGTGATGGGCGTGCAGAACGTTCTTGCCAAGTGCCTGGGATCCACCAATCCCTACAACGTCGTGCGTGCGACGATTGACGGCCTGATGAAAATGTCTACGCCGTCCGAGATTGCTGCCAAGCGCGGCAAATCGATCGAAGACATCACGGGGTAAGTCATGAGCGAGCAGAAAAAAATCAAAGTGACGCTGATCAAAAGCCTCATTGGCACCAAGGCACCGCATCGTGCCTGTGTCCGTGGCTTGGGTCTGCGCCGGATGCACCACACGGTCGAAGTGCTCGATACCCCGGAAAATCGCGGGATGATCACCAAGGTCGCCTATTTGGTGAAGTGCGAGGCTTAAATGGAACTAAATACGATTAAACCGGCTGACGGCGCCAAGAAGAACAAGCGTCGCGTGGGTCGTGGCATTGGCTCTGGCTTTGGTAAAACCGCTGGTCGTGGTCACAAGGGTCAGAAATCCCGTGCGGGTGGCTTCCACAAAGTGGGCTTTGAGGGCGGTCAGATGCCGATGCATCGTCGCCTGCCGAAGCGCGGCTTTGTTTCGCTGACAAAGGCAAATACGGCACACGTTCGTTTGTTCGAATTGTCTGCGGTTGGGGTGGATGAGATTGACTTGCTGGTGCTGAAGCAGGCCGGTCTGGTGAGCTCCGCTGTCAAGGCGGCAAAGATCTACCTGGCCGGTGAAATCGGCAGGGCAGTCAAGTTGCGCGGCATTGCTGTGACCAAGGGTGCGCGTGCTGCGATTGAAGCGGCGGGCGGCTCTGTCGCCGACTGATCCAGCGAGGATATAGATCTTGGCCACGCCCAAAACCGGCTTGAACAAATTCGGCGACCTTAAGCGCCGCTTGTTATTCCTGCTCGGCGCCTTGATTGTTTACCGTATCGGCACCTTTATTCCGGTGCCGGGTATCGATCCGATGGTGCTCGATCAGTTGTTCAAGTCGCAGCAAGGCGGCATTCTGGGCATGTTCAACATGTTCTCTGGTGGCGCGCTGTCGCGTTTCAGCGTGTTTGCGTTGGGGATCATGCCGTACATTTCGGCCTCGATTATCGTCCAGTTGATGTCGACGGTGTCCCCAAAGCTGGAGGCCCTCAAGAAAGAGGGCGAGGCCGGACGCCGCAAGATTACGCAGTACACGCGTTATGGCACCTTGTTCCTGGCAATTTTTCAGGGTCTGGGGATATCGATTGCGCTGGAGTCGCAGGCTGGGCTGGTTCTGGACCCCGGCATGTGGTTTCGCCTGATTACCGTTGTTACGCTGACAGCCGGCACGATGTTCCTGATGTGGCTGGGTGAGCAGATCACCGAGCGCGGTTTGGGAAATGGTATTTCGATTATTATTTTCGCGGGCATTGTTGCGGGATTGCCGTCCGCGATTGGCGGTACGCTGGAATTGACGCGAACCGGTGCATTCTCGATTCCGCTCGTGCTGCTGTTGTTTGTTGGCGTGCTGCTGGTGACCGCCCTGGTGGTGTTTGTCGAGCGTGGCCAGCGCAAGATTCTGGTGAACTATGCCAAACGTCAGGTCGGCAAGATGGTGGTGGGCGGCCAGAGCTCGCACCTGCCGTTGAAATTGAATATGGCTGGCGTGATTCCTCCGATCTTTGCCTCCAGCATCATTCTGTTCCCGGCAACGCTGGCGGGTTGGTTTGGTAGCGGCGAAGGGATGGGCTGGCTGAAGGACATCGGCTCAACCTTGTCACCTGGGCAGCCTGTTTATGTTTTGGTGTATGCGCTGGCGATCATCTTCTTCTGTTTTTTCTACACGGCCTTGGTGTTCAACCCCAAGGATACGGCTGACAACCTGAAGAAGAGCGGTGCCTTTGTGCCGGGGATTCGGCCGGGTGAGCAAACGGCGCGCTACATCGACAAGATTCTGACCCGGCTGACGCTGGTGGGTGCTATCTACATCACACTGGTGTGTTTGTTGCCCGAATTTCTGATTCTGAAGTGGAATGTTCCGTTCTACTTTGGTGGAACCTCCCTGCTGATTATTGTGATTGTGACCATGGACTTCATGTCGCAGGTTCAGGCTTATGTCATGTCGCACCAGTATGAAGGCTTGCTGAAGAAAGCCAATTTTAAGAATGGATTTGTGGGGCGTTGATGTCTAAGGAAGATGTCATCCAAATGCAGGGTGAGGTCGTTGAAAACCTACCCAATGCGACATTTCGGGTGAAATTGGAAAATGGTCATGTTCTGCTGGGTTATATCTCCGGAAAGATGCGGATGCACTACATCCGAATCCTTCCGGGAGACAAGGTGACGGTTGAGCTCACCCCATACGATTTGTCCAAGGGCCGGATTGTTTTCCGGGCCAAATAATTTTTGCCTGACAGCGTGCTGTCGGCGAGTGAATGGAGAACACCATGAGAGTACAGGCTTCTGTCAAGAAAATGTGCCGTAAGTGCAAGGTTGTACGCCGCAAAGGCGTTGTGCGCGTGATCTGTGATGATCCACGTCACAAGCAACGTCAAGGCTAAGCTGCAATTGCAGCCAGGTTTGAATACGAGCCCACCCAAAATCGGGTTGGCATGTTATAATATTTTGTTTTGCGTCCGGGGCTTTTCGAATGGCTCGTATTGCTGGGGTTAATATCCCGAATCATCAACACGCGATCATCGCGTTGACCGCCATTTATGGCATTGGCAGGACTACGTCCGGCAAGATTTGCGAAGCAGCTGGCGTTGCCACTACTTCCAAAATCAAGGACTTGTCCGAGCCCGAGATTGAGCGTTTGCGCGAAGGCGTGGCTCAATTCACGGTCGAGGGCGACCTGCGCCGTGAGATCACCATGAACATCAAGCGATTGATGGATCTTGGCTGCTATCGTGGCTTCCGTCATCGTAAAGGCTTGCCAGCTCGTGGTCAGCGTACACGTACCAATGCGCGCACCCGTAAAGGTCCGCGTAAGGCCATCAGGAAATAAAGGTTAATCATGGCAACGAAACCCGCTACGCGCGTTCGCAAAAAGGTCAAGAAGAATGTCGCAGAAGGTATTGCGCACATTCATGCTTCGTTTAACAACACCATCGTGACGATCACCGATCGCCAGGGCAATGCTCTGTCGTGGGCGACCGCCGGTGGCGCCGGCTTCAAAGGCTCGCGTAAATCCACGCCGTTTGCGGCGCAGGTCGCGGCTGAAAACGCCGGCAAGATGGCGCAGGAATGCGGCGTCAAAAATCTGGAAGTGCGTATCAAGGGCCCGGGTCCTGGTCGTGACTCCACCGTGCGTGCGTTGAATGCGTTGGGATTCAAGATCGTTGCGATCTCGGATGTGACTCCGATCCCGCACAACGGTTGCCGCCCCTCCAAAAAGCGTCGTATCTAAATACTAGGGAAAGTCATGGCTCGTAATCTTGATCCCAAATGCCGTCAGTGCCGTCGTGAAGGCGAAAAGCTCTTTCTGAAGGGCGAAAAGTGCTTCACCGACAAGTGCGCTATCGAGCGTCGTCCATATGCTCCTGGCCAGCACGGCCAGAAGAGTGGTGCCCGTCTGTCCGGTTATGGCGTGCAACTGCGTGAAAAACAAAAAATCCGTCGTATCTATGGCGTGCTCGAAGGTCAGTTTCGCCTGACTTACAAGCGTGCTGACAGCCGCAAGGGCGTAACCGGTGAAAACCTGCTGTCCATGCTGGAGTCGCGTCTGGATTCGGTGTGTTATCGCATGGGCTTTGGCGCATCGCGCACCGAAGCGCGTCAAGTGTTGCGTCACAACGGCATCATGGTGAACGGTCGACGGGTCAATATCCCGTCGTATCAGGTCCGTGCCGGCGATGTGGTTGAGGTGTCGGAAAAGGCGAAAGCCCATCTGCGCATCAAGGCGGCTGCAGAAGCGGCAGCGGCGCGTGGTTACCCCGAGTGGGTTGAAGTCGATGCCAAGGCGCTCAAAGGCACCTACAAGGCCGCACCGCAGCGTTCTGAATTGCCGTCGACCATCAATGAATCGCTCGTCGTCGAACTGTACTCCAAATAAGTCGACCTGGTCCTAAGGGCCGGTTCTCAAGGAAACGCACTCTATGCAAAGCGCTACGGAATTTCTCAAGCCGCGTATTGTGGAGGTGGATCGCTCCTCCCCGTTGCACGCCAAGGTCATCATGGAGCCCTTCGAGCGTGGCTATGGTCACACGCTCGGCAATGCGCTGCGCCGTATTTTGTTGTCTTCGATGGTTGGATGTGCTCCGACTGAAGTCGCCATCAGCGGTGTCGTTCACGAGTACTCGACGATTGATGGTGTGCAGGAGGATGTCGTTGATATCCTGCTGAACCTCAAGGGCATCGCTTTCAAGATGCATGGCAAGACTGAGGCCGTGCTGAAGGTGTCGAAATCCGGCGAAGGCGTGGTCACTGCGGGTGACATCGAAGTCGGTCACGATATCGAAGTGCTGAATCCGGATCACGTGATTGCTCACCTGACCAAGGGTGGCAAGCTCGATATGGAAATCAAGGTCGAGAGCGGTCGTGGCTATCAGCCTGCTACCGCCCGAAAGGTTTCGGAAGAAACCCGCACCGTGGGATCGATTCTGGTGGACGCATCGTTCAGCCCGGTTCGCCGCGTTGCCTACTCGGTTGAGAGCGCGCGTGTTGAGCAACGTACCGATCTTGACCGCCTGGTGATTGACATTGAAACCAATGGCGTGGTCGAGCCGGAAGAGGCTGTGCGCACTGCTGCCCGTATCCTGGTGAACCAGCTGTCCGTGTTCGCTGATCTGGAAGGTACGCCAGCCGAGTCCGAGTCGCCGCGCTCGCCGCAGGTTGATCCGCTGTTGCTGCGTCCGGTTGACGATCTGGAGTTGACTGTGCGTTCGGCTAATTGCCTGAAGGCCGAGAATATCTATTTCATTGGCGACCTGATCCAGCGTTCCGAAACTGAACTGCTGCGCACCCCCAACCTGGGCCGCAAGTCGCTGAACGAAATCAAGGACGTGCTGGCTTCCAAGAGCCTGTCCCTGGGGATGAAGCTGGAAAACTGGCCGCCCGCCGGCCTTGAGCGCCCCTGAATTAGCAAGCAAGTTTACTGTAACCAAAAAACTATAAAGTGCGGGTCGCCGTGGCTGGCGGCCTTGCCCAAGAATACTGACTGAAAGGAATCGCCATGCGTCATCGTCAATCCAACCGCAAACTGAACCGCACCACCAGCCACCGTCTGGCCATGTTCCGCAACATGACCGTGTCGCTGCTGAAGCATGAAGTCATCAAGACCACGCTGCCTAAAGCCAAGGAGCTGCGCCGCTTCGTTGAGCCGCTGATCACCCTGGGTAAGGAGCCGACGCTGGCCCATCATCGCCTGGCATTCGACCGCCTGCGTGATCGCGATATGGTCGTCAAGCTGTTCGCCGAACTGGGCCCGCGCTACAAGGCCCGTCCCGGTGGTTACCTGCGCATCCTGAAATACGGTTTCCGCAATGGCGACAATGCACCGATGGCGCTGGTCGAACTGGTTGACCGTCCTGATACCGATGTTGAGGCGGTCGAAGCTGAATAAGCCTAACCCGTTCCACGCTGCACAAAAAGCCGGGTTGATCCCGGCTTTTTCACGCCCCTGTTCAGGGCTGGATCTGATCGTGTGACTGGCTTGCTACCACCCTTGCTGCGAGTCGGCCTTGTCAGGCATAGTCGACACGCTCTTTAGCCTGAAAATGCCCATGATCGTTTTATTTACCGATTTTGGAGTGTGTGATCCTTACGTAGGGCTGGTGAAGGCACGCCTCGCCGAACATGCCCCTGCGCTACAGGTGGTGGATTTGCTGCATGAGGTGCCTGATTTCAATCCGCATGCGGGTGCGCATTTGCTGGCTGCGTTTGCCGACGGTTTCCCTCCCGGCAGTGTATTTCTGGCTGTGGTCGATCCGGGTGTGGGCACGCAGCGCGACGCCGTGGTGATGATGGCCGGTGGGCGCTGGTTTGTCGGCCCGGACTATGGCCTGCTGTCTATCGTTGCCGCACGCCATGCCGATACCAGGCTGTGGCGTATTGTCTGGCAGCCTGATGTTCTGTCGGCTACTTTTCATGGGCGCGACTTGTTCGCGCCGATTGCGGCAGAGATCGCGCGTGGAGACTTTCCCACCAGCAAACTGAGTCCGATTGCCAGTCTGAATGTCGAATTCGACGTCGGCGATCTGACTCGGGTGATTTACATCGACCATTTCGGCAATGCCTGGACAGGAGTGCGCGAGGTGCCAAGTGACGCACGCGTCAGTGCGGCCGGCGAATTGTTCAAGCACAGCGAAAGCTTTGGCTTCGTCGGCAAGGGTGAGTGCTTTTGGTTCATCAATAGTGTTGGCTTGCTGGAGTTGGCGGTCAACCGAGGCAGCGCTGAAACCAGGTTTGGGCTGAAGGTGGGCGATCCGGTGCAGGTGCAACGACTGAACTGAGTGACTTAATCCAGTCCGACCAGGAGTGCCCGATAGTCGTTGACATTGGTGCGGGTGGGGCCACTGATGACCAAATCCCCCAGCGCGTCAAAAAAACCGTGACTGTCGTGCATGTTGAGTTGCTCGGCTGCGTCGAGGCCGAGCTTGTCCGCGCGTAGCAGCGTGTCTGGGCCGATCATGGCGCCTGCGTTGTCCTCGCTGCCATCGACGCCGTCGGTGTCGCAGGCAATCGCCCATACCGGCGTGTCCTTCAAGGCCAGCGCGAGCGCAAGCAGATACTCTGTATTGCGGCCACCCCGTCCATGTTGCGGGCGCAGCGTGACCGTGGTCTCGCCACCGGAAATCAGGGCGATCGGTTGCCGTCGAGCTAGCGCGGGCAGCAGCGCAGCGTGGTGTTTGGCCACCGCCTGCGCATCACCGCTGACGCTGTCGGATATCACCAGGGCGGGAATGCCGTGTTGCTCGAAGTATCGCGCTGCCGCCAGCAAGCTGGTGCGCGCATTGGCGATCACGCGGTTTTCCATTCGGACAAAACAGGGGTCGCCGGGTTTCGGCGTGTCGGCCAATGGGCTACCCGCACAGGCCTGCAGATGGTCTTGAATGCCAGCCGGCAGTGCGATGCGGAAGCGCTGCAACCGCTCGAGTGCGTCGGCGCAGGTGGTGGGATCGGGCGCGCAGGGGCCGGATGCAATGTGGGTCGGGTCGTCGCCGACGACGTCTGAAATGATCAGCGCCAATCCTTGCGCACCGTTTTTCGCGTGCGCCAGCCGCCCGCTCGACAGGCGAGTGAGGTGCTTGCGCACGGTATTGATGTCGTGGATGGCCGCGCCGGCGTTGAGCAACGCCTTGGTGACCTGACGCAGTTCTTTCAGACTCACCCCCTCGACCGGCGCGGCCAGCAGGCTGGAACCGCCGCCCGAAATCAGTGCCAGCAGCAGATCGTCCGGCCCCAGTTGGCCCGCCATGTCCAGCATGCGCAAGGCGGCCGCTTCGCCGCGCCCGTCGGGCAGCGGGTGGCAGGCCTCGACGACCTCGATGCGGCGTGTGTGCAGGCCGTGCCGGTAGCGGGTGACGACCAGTCCAGACAGCGCCGCATTCGCCGGCCAGTGGGCTTCGACCGCCGCCACCATGCTGGCGGCAGCTTTGCCGCCACCGACTACCAGGGTGCGACCGCGGGGCGGGGCGGGCAGATGCCGCGGCAGGATCTGCGCGGGATCCGCCGCCGCGACCGCAGCTTGGAAGGAGCCCAGCAGCAAGTCGCGCGGCGTCATCCGCACAGGCATCGGATCAGGTGGCCGGCGCGTGGCGCAGTCTGTTTGAGATTCCACGGCGCAGACCGGGGCCGATCTGCATTGCCAGCCGGAACAGGATCGGCATGGTGAACAGCGTGAGCGTGGAGGCGACCAGCAGGCCCCACACCAGGCTCGCCGCCATCGGCCCCCAGATCAGCGACTTGCCGCCGAGCCCGACCGCGAGCGAGAACAGGCCACCGATGGTCGTGGTGGTGGTGATGATGATCGGTACGACGCGGCGCCGCGCGGCATACAGCGTGGCGTGCAGGAGGCCCATGCCGGAGGCGAGACGGGCGTTGGCAGCGTCGATCAGCACGATGGCCGAGTTGACTGCGATGCCGGTGAGCGCGATGACACCGTACAGCGTGTACAGGCTCAACGGATTTTGCGTGATGAAGAGGCCAAACACCACGCCGGTGAAGGCCATCGGCACCGTCAGCAGAATCAGCAGCGGCTGCCAGTAGGAGCGGAACTGCGCAGCGAGGATCAGATAGATCAGACCGAGCCCGAGCAGAAACAGCATCTTCATCGCGCCCAGGCTCTCGTTGATGTCGTCGAGCTCGCCGGTGAAGTCGATGCGGGTGTTCGGATAGCGCGCTTTCATCGCGTCCCACAGCGCGGCAATCCGTGCGTTCGCTTCCACCGTGTCGATGCGGGTCTTGTCGAGGTCGGACTCGATGGTGATCGCGCGCTTGAGGTTGTAGTGCTTGATGCCGCCCGAACCAATGCGGGTCTCGGTCTGCACCAGAGCCCCCAGCGTGGTGGTGCCGCCATCTGGCAGCGCCACCGGGTCGGCCAGCAACTGCTGGATGTCGGTGAGCCTGTCCTGATTCGGCGTAGCGCCGCGCACCCGCACCTCGATGCGGTCGCCGCTGTCGCGCATTTCGGTAATGATTTCCCCTTCGGTGTGCAAGCGGATCAGGCGGGCCGCCGTGGCAGGATCGATTCCGGCATGCTTCAGCGCCTCGGCGTCGAGTTGCAGCACCAATTGCGGGCGTCCCGGCAGGTCGTCGTCGGTGACATCGCGAGTGCCGTCGATTTGTATCACCGCCTGCTTCAATTCCTGGGCGGCGGCGCGCAATTCGTTGACATCGTCGCCGCGCAAACGCAGCTTGATCGCCTTGGCCGCAGGCGGGCCGCCCGACAGCTGGGTGAAGGAAATCTTGCCGGGGCTGGGCAGGGCTTCGATCTCCTGCCGCATCGCCTGCACCACCTCGCCGACCTCGCGCATATCCTCGCCGCGTGGGTTGAGCGACACGCTGACCTGGCCGTAGGATTCGCCATACAAGGGCTCGGTGTCGGTCCATTTCACCCCGGCATAGCTCGTCACTCCGCGCGCTTCGCCCTCCAGCAGGTGGCGGCGCACCACGGCTTCCACCTTCGCCGTTTCGCGCAGGGTGACGTCGATGGCACTGCCGCTTGGCATGTCCACGCTGACGTAGAACAGACGAATCGGGTCGAAGGCAAAAAACTGAGTGCGTACCGCGCCGCTCGCCACCAAGCCCACCGCGCCAACAAAAAGCATCAGTACGGCCAGCCCGCTGATCCAGGGGTGGCGCATCAGCTTGACCAGCAGCCGGGTGTATTTCACACGCAGCGTGTGGATGGCGCGTTCACGCAAGGGCTGCAAGCGTGTCGGTTGTTTGAAATTAAGACCGAGTCCGACCACATGCGCAGGCATTATCCAGTAGGCTTCGAACAGGCTCATCAGCAGCGCCAGGGTCACCACCAGCGGCACCAGCAGCATGAACTTGCCGACGATGCCAGGCATCAGCATCAGCGGTAAAAATGCGGCAATGGTGGTGGCGACCGCGGCCAGCACCGGCAGCCCCACCTCGTGAATGGCGCCGAGCGTCGCGGGCAGGGCATCGGCGCCGCGCGCAATGCGGTAATAGATCGCCTCGGTAATGACCACCGCGTCATCCACCAGCATGCCCAGCGCGATGACGATGCCAAGCAGCACTGGGATGCTCAGGGTGAAATCGAAGGCATACAAAATGGCGAACGCGCCCGCCAGCGAAAACGGAATGCCCAGGCTGACCAGCAACGCCAGCCGGCTGCCGAGGAACAGCCAGCACAGCCCCAGCACGACCAGCAGGCCGATCAGCGCGTTGGTTTCCATCACGCCGATGGCGTGCCTGGTCGGCACGGTCTGGTCGTCGAACAGCATCAGGGAGAAGCCGCCCGCTTTCAGCGCAGGCTCGCGTTCGGCGATGGCGCGGTTGATGTCCGCCACCAGGTTCAGTGTGTTGACCTTGCTCTTCTTGGTGATAGCGAGGATCACCGCGGGCTGGCCGTTGCTTGACGCCAAGCTGCCGGGACGAGCGCGCGCAGTAGCCACCGTTGCCACCGCGGAGAGCGGCACCGGCGCGCCCAGTTTCGGCGACAGCACCGACAGCCGTGCCAGATAGTCGGCGTCGGCCTGCTGGCCGATCACCCGCACCAGCCAGTCGTCCTCGCCCACCCGCGCGCGGCCGGCAAAGGTGTCGCGGAACCAGGCGCGCACCGCGTCGGCGATCTGCGCGGCAGTGAGGCCGCGTGCGGCGGCTTCGGCCGGAGAGAATTCCACCCGCAGTTCGGGGTCGCCCTGGCCGGTCGCCAGCACCTTGTCGACGCCGGGCAGCCGCTCGATCTCGTCCTTGATCTGTCGCGCGGTGATGCGCAGACGTTCATCGTTGGCGGGGCCGGTCAGCAGCACCATCGCGGTCGGGAAGCCGTTGGACGTGGTGATTTCCTGCACGTCGGGCTCCCTGGCGTCGTCCGGCAGGTCGCTGTTGTACTTGTTTTGCACCAGCCGCCGCAGGTCGGTGACGTGCTTGTCGAACTGACGTTCGGACACCTCGCGAAAGCGCACCAGGATGATCGACGAATTGTCGCGGCTGGTACTCGATACAAAGCGGATATCGGGCAGCGTGCGGATCGCCTCTTCCAGCGGATCGGTGACTTTCTTTTCGATATCCTCGGCCGCGGCGCCCGGCAGCACCGTGTTCACCACCAGCCAGTTGAAGTTGATCTCCGGATCCTGCTCGCGTGGCATGTTGAGGTAACCCAGCGTGCCGAGCAGAAGGATCACCACGAAGCTCACATTCGCCAGCGGATGGTTGGTGATGAAGCGCGCATACAGGCTCATGACGGGCTGCTCCGCGGATTCAGCGCGGCGTGACGGCCATGCCGTCCTGCAGGGCAAAGCGGCCGTCGGTGACGAGCACGGCGCCGGCGGGCAAGCTTGCGGCGGAGGCGGGCCGCCCTTCCTGCGCACCGGGCAGGGGCACAAAGCGTGCGCGCGGACCGCTGACGACAAACACACCGAGCTGGCCCGCACGCTTGATCAGATAATCCGCCGGCACGAAGGCGCGCGGGTCGCGCCAGCGCAGCACCCCATTGCTGCCGGGCGCGGGCGCCGCCTGGGGAAAACTGAAACGTGCTTCGTGGTTGCGGCTGGCAGGATTCATCGCGGGAGACACACGCAACAGCTTCACCCCGTATTCGCGACCCTGGCTGACAAACACGGGTTTCGCCTGTGCCAGCAGGCTGGCATCGGCGGCCTGTACCTGCACCGACAATTGCAGCCGCGAGGTGTCCCATAACTGCACGATCGGGGTGCCGGGGCTGGCCAGTTCGCCCACCTGCGCCAGCCGTGCCTCCACGATCGCGGGGAAGGGACTGCGCAGCGTGCACTTGCCGACTTCGCGCTGGGCTGCGGCGCGCGCGGCGGTATTCAGCCTGACTTCGGCTGCCACCACCGACACTTCGGTTTTTTTCGTGTCGAGCGCGTCGCTCGAGATGAAGTTTTTGGCGGCCAGTTCGACGCTGCGCTGCAATTGTAACTGGGCAAGTTTCAGCCGTGCCTGCGACGATTCCAATGTGGCCTGCGCACGCTGCGCGGCAATTTTCGTGTCCGCGCAATCGAGTTGCACCACTACCGCGCCCTTGGCGATGCGCTGCCCCGGTTCAACCGGAATGCTGTCGATGCGCGCCGCCAACTCCGCAGACAGTTTGGCAAGGTTGAGCGAAACAACCTGGGCCGATGCTTCGCGCTGCGGATGAATCGCCAGTTCGGACAGCGGACGGCTCTTGATGGCAACCGGTGGCGCGGCCAGCGCGGGCATCCATAAGAGGGCGAACAGGCAGATAGCGAGGCGCATGGCGGGATCAGTGAAAAGGGATGCTGGAATTGTAGCGGCTTGGGCGGCGCGGCGTGGAACACGTAAGACTGACAGCAAACAAAAACGGCCAGGAAAGCCTGGCCGCTATGGGTGGCAGGAAACGGAATTACTGGTTGGCAGCGTCTTTGGCCTTGTCGGCCACATCCTGCGCTGCATCGGCGGTCGCCTGAGCGGCCTCGGCTGCGGCATCCATCGTGGAGTCACCAGCCGCGGAGGCGGCATCCCCTGCAGCGTCGGCAGCGGCTGCCGCTGCATCGGCACTCGCGTCCGCGGCGTCAGCAGCGGAATCTGCAGCAGCGCTTGCCGCATCCTGGGCTCGTTCCACAGCGGGGGCGGCCGCTTCTTCAGCCTTCTGGCAGGCGGTCAGTGCAAGGGCGGCGAACAGTGCGACGAGAAGTTTGGATTGCATGGATATCTCCCTCAAGCTATGAAAAAACATGCAGGCTAATAACCTGCATGCTTAATTAATAGATCAAAAGGCTGACGAAACAATCTGTTGCGCGGGTGCACCGCTGTCATTTGACGATTTCGACGCTCAGAACGGCTCGTCG
This sequence comes from Thiobacillus sp., assembly GCA_051305915.1. Taxonomy (GTDB): domain Bacteria; phylum Pseudomonadota; class Gammaproteobacteria; order Burkholderiales; family Thiobacillaceae; genus Thiobacillus. The sequence goes on from JBPPMF010000378.1 coordinate 21,000, forward strand.
TCGCGTAGATAGCGCCACTGCCCCAGCGGCAGATCGCCCAGCCGCACCCGGCCGATGCGGACGCGTTTCAGCCCCACCACTTTCAGCCCCACCAGTTCGCACATGCGGCGAATCTGGCGCTTGCGGCCTTCCTTCAGGATGAAGCGCAGCTGATCGGCATTTTGCCAGCCGACCTTGGCCGGGCGCAGCTTGCGGCCATCGAGCGAGAGCCCGTGGTTGAGCAGTGCGAGGCCACGCTCGTCGAGCCGGCCATCGACCCGCACCAGGTATTCCTTCTCGACATCCGAATGGTCGCCGATCAGCTGTTTGGCAATGCGCCCATCCTGGGTCAGCACCAAGAGCCCGGTGGAATCGATGTCGAGCCGCCCGGCGGGCGCCAGTCCCTTCAGATGCGTCGGATGAAACGCCTGCCCCGCGCGGCCGTCCTGCCACAGGGTTTCGGGGCGAATCAGCGTCACCGCCGGCTGATAGCCCGGTTCCGGCTGTCCCGACACATATCCGATTGGCTTGTGCAGCAGGATGGTGACGCGCTGTTCTTGCTGCACGCTGGCCTGGGTATCGAGACGGATCACGCAGTTGGGATCGACCTTGGTGCCGAGTTCGCTCACTCGGCGGCCGTCGACAAACACCAGCCCACGCTCGATATAGCTGTCGGCTTCGCGGCGCGAGCACAGCCCGCGTTCGGACATGAGTTTGGAAAGGCGGATGGGTTCAGCCATGATGAGCCTGCTCTAGTGCCTCGCCAGCACGGGTTGTAGATACTGGCCGGTATGGCTGGCCGGGTTGTCGGCCACCGCTTCGGGCGTGCCTTCGGCGAGGATCATCCCGCCGCCGGCGCCGCCTTCGGGGACGAGGTCGATCAGCCAGTCGGCGGTTTTGATCACATCCAGATTGTGTTCGATGACAATCACGCTGTTGCCGGCCTCGGCCAGCCGCTGCAGCACCTTCAGCAGCAGGTCGATGTCGGCAAAATGCAGGCCGGTGGTGGGTTCGTCGAGGATGTAGAGCGTGCGCCCAGTGTCGCGCTTGGACAGTTCGAGCGCGAGCTTGACCCGCTGCGCCTCGCCGCCCGACAGCGTGGTGGCGGACTGGCCGAGGCGGATGTAGCCCAAGCCGACGTCGAGCAGAGTTTGCAGCTTGCGCCGGACCACCGGCACAGCGGCGAAGAATTCGTGCGCCTGCTCGATGGTCATTTCCAGCACGTCGCGGATGGTCTTGCCCTTGTACTGCACGTCCAGCGTTTCGCGGTTGTAGCGCGCGCCGTGGCATACATCGCAAGGCACGTAGATGTCTGGCAGAAAATGCATTTCGACCTTAATCACGCCGTCGCCCTGACAGGCCTCGCAGCGCCCGCCCTTGACGTTGAACGAGAAGCGCCCCGGCCCGTAGCCGCGCGTGCGCGCTTCCGGCACCCCGGCGAAAAGTTCGCGGATCGGGGTAAACAGGCCGGTGTAGGTCGCCGGGTTGGAGCGCGGGGTGCGGCCGATCGGGCTCTGGTCGACGTTGATCACCTTGTCGAAGAATTCCAGTCCGTGGATTTCGCCGTGCGGCGCCGGCTCGGCCGACGAGCCGTACAGATGGCGTGCGACGGCGGCATAGAGCGTGTCGTTGATCAGGGTAGACTTGCCCGACCCCGATACACCGGTGATGCAGACGAACAGGCCGACCGGCAGGTTGAGCGTGACATTTTTCAGGTTGTTGCCGGCCGCGTTGGTTACCACCAGTTGCCGCTCAGGGTCGGGGAGACGGCGTTTTTTCGGCATGGCGATGCGGCGCCGGCCCGACAGGTATTGCCCGGTGAGCGAGTGTTCGCTAATGCGGATCGCTTCGGGCGTGCCTTCCGCCACCACTTCACCGCCGTGCACCCCGGCGCCGGGGCCCATGTCGACCACGTAGTCGGCGGCGCGGATCGCGTCCTCGTCGTGCTCGACCACCAGCACCGAGTTGCCGATGTCGCGCAAGTGTTTGAGCGTCGCCAGCAGGCGGTCGTTGTCGCGCTGGTGCAGGCCGATCGAGGGTTCGTCGAGCACGTACATCACGCCGGTGAGCCCTGAACCGATCTGGCTGGCCAGCCGGATGCGCTGCGACTCGCCGCCGGACAACGTGTCGGCGGAGCGGTCGAGCGACAGGTAATCCAGCCCGACGTTGTTGAGGAAGCCGACGCGGGCGATGATTTCCTTGACGATGCGGTCGGCGATCTGCGCGCGGTGGCCGTCGAGTGTCAGCGCTTCGAAAAACACCAGCACCTGCTTCAGCGGCATCGCGCTGACCTGGAAAATCGGCACGCCGCCGACCATCACGTGGCGCGCCTCCTCGCGCAGCCGGGTGCCATGGCAGGCCGGGCAGGGCTTGTTGTTCTGGTACTTGGCGAGTTCCTCGCGCACCGCCGTCGAGTCGGACTCGTGGTAGCGCCGTTCCATGTTGGCGAGCACGCCCTCGAACGGATAGCTGCGGGTGGTGAAGCCACCGCGCGGCGCCAGCACCTGGAAATTGATGGCTTCCTTGCCGCTGCCGTTCAGGATCACATCGCGGATGCGTTCGGGCAGCGACTCGAATGGCGTATCGAGCTCGAAACCGTAATGCATCGACAGGCTTTGCAGCAGCATGAAAAAGAACTGGTTGCGCTTGTCCCAGCCCTTGATTGCGCCGGAGGCCAGCGATAGGTGCGGGAAGGCGACCACGCGCGCCGGGTCGAAGAACGTGATCTGGCCGAGGCCGTCGCATTTCGGGCACGCGCCCATCGGGTTGTTGAATGAAAACAGGCGCGGCTCCAGCTCGGGCAGCGCGTAGCTGCAGATCGGGCAGGCAAATTTGGCGGAAAACAGATGTTCTTGGTCCGAGTCCATTTCCACCGCCAGCGCACGGCCGTCGGCGTGGCGCAGCGCGGTCTCGAAGCTTTCGGCCAGCCGCTGCTTGGCGTCGGCGCGCACTTTCAGGCGATCCACCACCACTTCGATGGTGTGTTTCTTGTTTTTGTCGAGCTTGGGCACGGTGTCGATTTCGTACACGGTGCCATCGACGCGCACCCGCACGAAGCCCTGTGCGCGTAACTCGGCGAAGAGTTCGAGGTTCTCGCCCTTGCGCCCCACCACCAGCGGCGCCAGGATCATCAGCTTGGTGTCTTCCGGCAGCGCCAGCACCGCGTCGACCATCTGCGACACCGTCTGCGCGGCGAGCGTGATGCCATGTTCCGGACACTGCGGATCGCCGACACGGGCATACAGCAGGCGCAGGTAATCGTGGATTTCGGTGACGGTGCCGACGGTCGAGCGCGGGTTGTGGCTGGTGGCTTTCTGCTCGATGGAGATCGCCGGCGACAGGCCCTCGATCAGGTCGACATCGGGTTTTTCCATCAGCTGCAAAAACTGCCGCGCGTAGGCCGACAGCGACTCGACATAGCGTCGCTGGCCCTCGGCGTACAGCGTGTCGAAGGCGAGCGAGGACTTGCCCGAGCCCGACAACCCCGTGATCACCACCAGCTTGTTGCGCGGCAAATCGAGGTTGATGTTCTTCAGGTTGTGGGTGCGGGCGCCACGGATGCGGATGAATTCCATTAGATTGGCAGCTATCGGTTAAGGCAGCGAGCGTGATTCGCAACCTGCTAATATAACGGACTTCCAGCGTTCATCGAATCTCGCAGTGGCACATCTTGACCTGTCCGAAAGCATGACCCGCGCCGAAAAGCGCGCCGCATCGGGCCTGGCGGCGATCTTCGGGCTGCGCATGTTGGGCATGTTCCTCATCCTGCCGGTGTTCGCGCTGTACGCCGAAGACCTGCCTGGTGGCGATAACCATACCCTGGTCGGCCTCGCGCTCGGTATGTACGGCCTGACCCAGGCCATCCTGATGCTTCCCTTCGGTATGGCGTCCGACCGCATCGGCCGCAAGAAGGTCATCATTTTCGGCCTGATCGTTTTCGCGCTTGGCAGCTTTCTTGCCGCCACCGCCACCGATATCTACTGGACCATCGCCGGTCGCGCGCTGCAGGGTGCGGGCGCCATCTCCGCCGCGGTGACCGCCATGCTGGCCGACCTCACCCGCGAGGAACACCGCACCAAGGCAATGGCGCTGGTCGGCTCCACCATCGGCATCGCCTTCGGCGTGTCGCTGGTGGCGGGGCCGGCGCTTAACCGCGTGATCGGCGTACCGGGACTTTTTGCGCTGACCGGCGTCCTGGCGCTGGCCGCCATCTGGGTGGTGAAAGTATGGGTGCCCGATCCCACCGACAGCCATTTCCACGCCGACGCCCAGGCCAATCCGGCGAAACTGATCGACGTGCTGAAAAACGGCCAGCTCGCCCGGCTCGACTTCGGCATCTTCGCCCTGCACGCGGCGCAGATGGCGATGTTCGTCGTGGTGCCGGTGGCGCTGAAAAACAGCGGCCTGGCCGCCGATGACCACTGGGCGGTGTACCTGCCGGTGCTGCTCGGTTCCTTCGCGCTGATGGTGCCTGGGATCATTTATGGCGAGAAACGCGGCCAGATGAAGCCGGTGTTCATCGGCGCGGTGGCGCTGATGCTGCTGGCGCAACTTGGATTCGCGTTCGGCATCGACCATTTCTGGGGCATCGTGTGGGCGCTGTTCTTTTATTTCGTCGCATTCAATCTGCTCGAAGCCAGCCTGCCCTCGCTGATTTCCAAGCTCGCCCCGGCGTCGGCCAAGGGCACCGCGATGGGGGTCTACAACACCGCGCAGGCGCTGGGCTTGTTCTTCGGCGGCGTGTTTGGCGGTTGGCTGGCGCAGCACCACGGTTTTCAGGCCGTATTCCTGTTTTGCGTGATCCTGATGGGCGCATGGCTGCTGACGAGCTTGTCGATGATCGCGCCGCCCGCGGTCAAGACCCGCATGTTTCGCGTCGGCGTGATGCCCGCGGATCAGGCCGCATTGCTGAAGGCGCAACTGGCCGAGGTGGCCGGCGTGGTCGAGGCCGTGGTGCTGGCCGAAGAAGGCGTGGCCATGCTCAAGGTCAGTCTCAAAGGCTGGGATGAGGACGCCGCGCGCAGCCTGCTCGATACTGCGGCTGCCTGACGGTGGGCCTGCTAGAATTCGCAACCTACCAAGCGTAGTCAATCCAATTTCAATTCAGGGGGAAACATGGCATCCGTCAACAAAGTCATACTGGTCGGCAACCTGGGGCGTGACCCCGAAATGCGTTATCTGCCGAGCGGAGAAGCCGTCGCCAACCTCGCCATCGCCACCGCCGACAAGTTCAAGAACAAGGCCGGCGAAATGGTCGAGCAGACCGAATGGCATCGCGTCAGCTTCTTCGGCCGTACCGCCGAAGTGTGCGGCCAGTACCTGAAAAAGGGCAGCCAGGTTTATGTCGAAGGCAGCATCCGCACGCGCAAATACACCGACAAGGATGGCGTTGAAAAGTACGCCACCGAGATTCGCGGCGACCGCATGCAGATGCTGGGCAGCAAGGGTGGCGGCGGCATGGCCGATATGGACGACGGCTTCAACCAGGCCGCCCCCCAGCGCAGCCAGCCGCGCGCCAGCGCCCCGGCCGCCGCACAGCGTCCCGCCAGCAGCGGGTTTGACGACATGGACGACGATATTCCGTTCTAGTTCCCACCAAGACGTAATTCGTAAATAAGGTCCCAGTAAGCCCTGTGCTTGCTGGGATTTTTTGTTGTTTACAGTTTTTCTGTTTTGTGTCTATACTGTCTGCTATCGTATACCTTATAAAAATGTAAACAATGTCTTCCGGCTACCGTGTCAAGACTGTCGTGCTCACCTCGGGCGAGCGCCTTCCGGTCCTTCTTGATCGGGAGGGGCAGCCGATGTTCGACCCTGCCGTCTTTG
>JBPPMF010000387.1:0-10807 GCA_051305915.1 Thiobacillus sp.
CCCGGATTCAGTGAAATGGGCACGCCGCCGCCGATGCGGCGCAGCAGCCAGGAAAACTCGGTGAGGATGCCACCCGAGAAATCGGGGTAATGCTCGACAAACGGCTTGGCGCGCTCGGGGCTGCTGAAGACGACCAGCACGCGCTCGCCGTCCTCGTCTTCGATGATCAGCGGATCGGCCTGGGTGCTGCGCTGGAAGCCCTGGATGGGATTCTTCTCGTCACGCACCGGCATGAACAGCTGCTGGTTCACCAGTTGCAGCACGAAGGTCTCGGGATCGAGGGTGCCGGCGTGGACGGCGACTAGCTGTTCTTCCAGCGCGTTGTGGGGGATGAAGTTCATGGTTGTCCGACTTTGCAGGAGAAAGGGCAGTTTAGCGCAAGCGATGGCCCTTGCGGATTGAACCTAGAAACCGCAGTTGGACGCATTCGATGGTGCGTTTGGGCGAGTGTCTGACGCGAAGCAACGACGCCGCAGGCCGGGGCCTGCAAGGAGGCGAGAGAGCGGAGTCGTTGCCGCTTTAGCGGCTTTACGAATCCGGCCTACTCCTTGCGGGTACAAAGTCAGGCGCTCGACCGGACGTGCCAGCGAGTGCGTAGCGTTCTCACCCCGCAGGTGAATCCCAACGAGGGTTCGAACATCAGGATTCATGGGACGCCTGTCGAAATGATGAGCGGTCAACTGCGGTTTTTAGGTTCATTACTTCCAGCGTTCGGGGTGTGCCCAGAAACGGGCATTGAGCCAGTCCGGAACGGTTTTGTAGGTGGAGATATCGTAGTCGTAGAGGCGCAGATTTGACCCCGTGTCGGTTACGGCCAGCGTGAAGCCGAGTGCGCGGAATGCGGCTTCGTCCAATGCGCAGTCGGGTTGCACGGCAAGCAGGATGCGTGGGGCGGCGTAGAGGCGCGCCTGGCTGATCAGGTGCTGGGCTTGCTGCGCATCCAGTCCGTTCAGCGCGTCGATGCCCAGTGCCAGCGCACAGGTTGGCCCCGATAAATTTTCATGCCGGCGCACGGGCGTGTTGGGCAGCACTTTCGCGGCCAGTTGATGGGCCTGCGCATCCAGTGCGCACACACTTTTAGGCTGGATTGCCAGCAAGTATGTCCGCAGATGATCGTACCAGTTCACGACTCGATCTTGCGCGGGACGCGAATCAGGCGGGTGCCGGCGAGGCGGTCGTGCAGGAACTGGCGGTCGCGGTCGAACAGGGCCCACCAGAAGCCCGCTCCCGCTAGCAGCAAACCGATTAGCGCAAGGAAAAAGCGCAGCACGGCCTGCCTGAAAACCAGGGTGCCGCCATCCACGGTGACGAGGCGTATGCGCCAGGTTTTCATCGCCAGCGTTTGCCCGCTGCGCAGCCAGAATGCGCTGAAATAGGCGAACAAAATGCCCAGCAGATACAGCTGAAACACATGACGTATCCAGCCGGTCTCTGCAGTGCCGACCAGGTAGAGGAAAGGCAGTGCAGTGACGAACACAACGGCCGTGACGAGCAGCGATTCGTAGACCATGGCGGCGATGCGCACCAGAAACGGTGCCGGGAGGAGGGCTATTGCGTTGTCTTGCATGGTGGCTCTATATTGCGGGCTGGTGCGGTACTTTGCCACAGTGCGCCGCAACCATAATTAGAATTCGAGGAGGGGCTGGATGCGTATCGTAAAACAACTTATGGCGATTCCTGGTGTGATCGCCGCTGGCGAATATGCCTATCGTGGCGACCGTTTCTCGCACGAGGGCGCGCTCACCGATGAGTTTGCGCGCATGGCGTCGATCCTGTGCCGAGCCAATACGCTCTCGGTCCACATGCAAGCCGAGATACTCGATTCCTTTTCCGAAAACTGCGGCTGCCGCCCGGTGCAGGGCTGGATCGTGCGTGGTGCGCAAGTGAGCGTCTGCTCGGTGGGCAATTATTTTGCCTTGATCGAAAATCGGAATGAATTGCTGAACGACGTCATGACCATCATGCGCGCCAAGGTCGGTGACGTGGAGGACGACCTGCTGGTCAATCTGTATGCCAGGCTGGGTGGCGACACCAAGGAAGCCTTGTACTAAGCCTGATACCAAACGTGGGGGGAGAAAATATGAATCTGAAAGAAATGATGGAATTGCCGGGTGCGCTGGCGGCGTTTACGTTTAGTGACAAGGGCGATCTGCAATCGCATGTGCTGCGCGAGGGCACAGCAATGACGCCGCAGGTGCTGGACTTGCTGGCTCGCTCGTGCGTTGCCAATATGGCCATTGCCGGGATGGAAGCGCGTGGCTGGGAGGCCGTTACCGGGCAGGGCGGGTTTCAGCCGCTTCAGGGGTTCTCGGTGGTGGGCCTGGAATGGTCGGTGGTCGTCAATGGCAACCGCGGTGTCGTCGTTCGCAATCGCGACGCCGACTACGAGGCCGCCTTCAATGCCGTGCAGGCTGCCTGAGGAGCGCGTATGTCGCTGAGAAAAATCCTGGTGCTCGATGGCGTGACTGCCGTGTGCCGCTTTCGTGACGATGGCATGTTGATGGAGGCCGAGGGCGTGTTGTCGCAGGAACTGATGGATCGCCTGGCGAAATTTGCCCAGTGGTATCGCCGCATGGTGTCGAGCAATACCGACCTGCTGTCCCTGTTTTCGCAGATGAACGGCTGGTCGCCGTCGCAGGGTTGGGTCGTGCAGGGCAGCGCGATGACGGTGTGCAGCGCCGGAAATATGGTTTGCCTGTTCGAGAATGCGCAGGGCTCGCTGAATCAAATCATGCAGGCGCTGGGCGAAGCGGCACACGAATAGCCATCCTGATGGCGCCAGGCAATCTGGCGCCATCTCTTGTGTTGCAGCGGCTTTGCTGGCGAGGTGCAGTGGCGAGTTATTCATTTGTGGGCAATCGATTTCGGGTTCATGTCGCAGGGCCTGATCGAGCTGGACAATGGTTTTTCATGGTCTAGCTTGATCTATCCCCCTTGTAAAAAGGAGCTCGCCATGCGTATTCCCTTCAATACCCTGAATGCGGCACTGATTGCTGTTGGATGTTGCGCGCTGGCACTGCCGGTCGCTGCGCAACCAAAGCCTGCCTACGATCCGACCAATATCGCGCCTGGTAACGACGATGGCAATACCACCGGTTATGAGCTCTACGGGACCATCGGCTGTCCTGGACGTCAGTTGCTGGACCCACCCTGTCCGGACAATGTCCGGCCTGTCGTCGAACTCACCCCGGCCCCCGTGCCTGCCCCTGCACCTGCACTCGCTCCTGCACCTGTGGCCAAGGCGGCTCCCGTGCCGGCCCCCATGCCTGCGACCAAAGAGGAATGCATGGCTAACGCCAAACCGGGCGAGTGCTATGCCTTGATCGTCAAGGACCCGGTCTATCGCACCGAAAGCGTCCAGAAACTGGTCAAGGAAGCCGGCGAGCGCGTCGAAATCATGCCACCCGTCTTCAAGGCCGTGAAGGTTCGCGTCACGAGCGAGGAAGTCCAGGAAGTTGTGCCTGCCGTGTATGAAACGGTCAAGGAACGCGTCATGGTGAAACCTGCCACGATCCACCTGGAAACAGTGCCGGCCGTTTTCGAGGAAGTTGAAGAGCGTGTGATGGTGACGCCCGCCACTACCAAGCCCGTCGAGGTGCCTGCCGTTTACGAAGATGTCACGGAAAGAAAGCTGGTTCGCGAAGCCTATAACACCTGGAAACCGGGTGCTTACACCAACATTCAGCGTATCGACGAGAAAACCGGCGAGATTTTCTGCCTGGTTGAAGTGCCGGCCGAATACCAGACCGTCACCACGCGCGTCTTGAAAACCCCCGCAACGATTCGCTACGAAGAGGTTCCGGCGGTCTACGATATGGCCAAGCGAACCGTGTTGAAGAGTCCGGAAACAACCCGTTCCGTGCCTATGTCGGCCGAATACGAGGAGCGCGAAGTCAACAAGCTGGTCACGCCCGCCACCACGGTAACGAAGGTTGTGCCGGTGGATTACGAGCGTGAAATCATGACCGAGGTTCAGCCCGCTACCGAGAAGCGTGTTTCCGTTCCGGCCGTGTACGAGACCGTCGAGCAACAGGTGCAGGTCAGCCCGTCCACGCAGTACTGTTCCCAGGTCTTGTGCGACGTGAATGCGACGGCGGACAAGGTTAAGGAGATCCAGAAGGCATTGCAGGCCGCCGGGTTCTACACCGGCCCGATCGATGGTGAGCTGGGCCCCAATATGATGGGTGCAATAACGGCCTATCAGAAGTCCAAAGGCCTGCCTGCCGATGGTTACCTCACCGTTGAGGCCGTCAAGGCGTTGGGTGTTTCTCCGCAGTAAATGGCTTTTTTCGCCTGAAACCCTTCCGTCCGCGGAAGGGTTTTTGTTTTTTCAGGCTACCAAAACCGTCCAGATTGACCACCAGGGCATGATTTCTTGACCGAAACAGGGCAAAGCGATTACTCTCGCAGGTCCACCAACGAATTGATTTATTGCCAGTTTATGGAAGCCACGGGCGCCGAGATCGTTGTACGTTGTCTGGCTGAAGAGGGGGTCGAATTCGTGTTCGGCTATCCCGGTGGGGCCGTGCTCAACATTTACGACGAGATCTTCAAACAGAACAAATTCAAGCACGTGCTGGTGCGCCACGAGCAAGCTGCGGTGCACGCGGCCGATGCCTATGCGCGCTCCACCGGCCGTGTCGGCGTGGCGCTGGTGACTTCGGGTCCGGGCGTGACCAATGCCGTGACCGGGATTGCCACCGCCTACATGGATTCCATTCCCATCGTGGTCGTCACCGGCCAGGTGCCGACCCCGGCAATCGGCCTGGATGCGTTCCAGGAAGTCGACACCGTTGGCATTACGCGCCCCTGCGTCAAGCACAACTTCCTGGTCAAGGACGTAAAAGATCTGGCGGCAACGATGAAGAAGGCCTTCATCATTGCCGCCACCGGCCGTCCCGGTCCGGTGGTGGTCGACGTACCCAAGGATGTGACCGCTCACCTGACGGAATTCGTCTATCCGGACACGGTCGAGATGCGCTCGTACAACCCGGTGGTCAAGGGCCACAGCGGGCAGATGAAGCGCGCGGTGCAGATGCTGCTCGAAGCCAAGCGTCCGATGATCTACGCCGGCGGCGGCGTGGTGCTGGGCGATGCTTCGGCGCAACTGGTCGAACTCGCTCGCCTGCTGAATTTCCCCGTCACCAACACCCTGATGGGCCTGGGCGGCTATCCCGCCACCGACAGGCAGAACCTTGGCATGCTCGGCATGCATGGCACCTACGAAGCCAACATGGCGATGCAGCACTGCGACGTGCTGCTGGCTGTCGGCGCCCGCTTCGACGACCGCGTGATCGGCAACCCCGCGCACTTCGCGCGCGAGGAGCGCCGCATCATCCATATCGATGTCGACCCGTCGTCGATCTCCAAGCGCGTCAAGGTCGATGTGCCCATCGTCGGCGACGTGAAGAACGTGCTGACCGACATGCTGGAACTGCTGAAGCAGGCCAAGGAAAAGCCCGATGCGCCTGCACTGAATTCGTGGTGGACGCAGATCGAGTTGTGGCGCTCGAAGAATTGCCTCAAGTACAACCAGAACGGCGCCATCATCAAGCCTCAGTACGTGGTGGAAAAGCTGTGGGAAGTGACCAAGGGCGATGCCTTCATCACCTCCGACGTCGGTCAGCACCAGATGTGGGCGGCGCAGTACTACAAGTTTGACAAGCCGCGCCGCTGGATCAACTCCGGCGGTCTTGGCACCATGGGCGTCGGCCTGCCGTATGCCATGGGCGTGCAACTCGCCCACCCCGAGGCGCAGGTCGCCTGCATCACCGGCGAGTCGAGCATCCAGATGTGCATCCAGGAGTTGTCGACCTGCAAGCAGTACCGTATCCCGGTCAAGATCGTCACGCTCAACAACCGCTACATGGGGATGGTGCGACAGTGGCAGGAATTCTTCTACGGCAGCCGCTATGCCGAGTCCTACATGGAATCGCTGCCCGATTTTGTGAAGCTGGCCGAGGCCTATGGCCATGTCGGCATGCGCATCGACAAACCGGAAGATGTCGAAGCCGCGCTGAAGGAAGCCTTCTCGCCCGCGCTGAAAGAACGGCTGGTGTTCATGGATTTCCAGACCGACCAGGCCGAAAACGTCTTCCCCATGGTGGCAGGCGGCAAGGGGTTGTCCGAAATGATTCTGGCGGAGGAACTCTAACATGCGCCACATCATTTCACTGCTGATGGAAAACGAAGCGGGTGCGCTGTCGCGCGTGGCCGGGCTGTTCTCGGCGCGTGCGTACAACATCGAATCGCTCACCGTCGCGCCGACCGAAGACGCCACGATGTCACGTATGACGATCGTCACCACGGGCTCGGAAGACGTCATCGAGCAGATCACCAAGCAGCTCAACAAGCTGGTCGATGTGGTCAAGGTGATGGACCTGACCGACGGTCGCCACATCGAGCGCGAGCTGATGCTGGTCAAGGTCAAGGCGGTGGGGCTGGGGCGCGAGGAAATGAAGCGCACCGCCGACATTTTCCGCGGCCGCATCATCGACGTCACCGATTCGACCTACACCATCGAACTGACCGGCACCGGCTCCAAGCTGGACGCGTTCCTGGAGGCGATCGACCCCGCCTTCATCATCGAAACCGTGCGTACCGGTGCGTCTGGCATCGGACGCGGCGAGCGTAGCCTCAAAGTTTGATTTTAATTCGCCATTTTTAATTTTTTGCCCAGGAATACACCATGAAAGTTTATTACGACAAGGACGCCGACCTTTCCCTGATCAAGCAGCGCAAGGTCGTCATCATCGGCTACGGCTCGCAGGGCCATGCCCACGCCTGCAACTTGAAGGACTCCGGCGTCGACGTGACCGTCGCTCTGCGCCCGGGCTCCCCCTCCGCGAAAAAGGCCGAGAACGCCGGCCTCACCGTCAAGAGCGTGCCTGAGGCGGTCGCCGCTGCCGATCTGGTGATGATCCTGACCCCGGACGAATTTCAGTCCAGGCTGTATCGTGACGAAGTGGAGCCCAACCTGAAGAAGGGCGCGACCTTGGCGTTCGCCCACGGCTTCGCCATTCACTACAACCAGGTTGTGCCGCGCGCCGACCTCGACGTCATCATGATCGCCCCTAAGGCACCGGGCCATACCGTGCGCTCCGAGTTCGTCAAGGGCGGCGGCATCCCCGATCTGATCGCCGTGTTCCAGGACGCTTCCGGCAAGGCGCGTGACCTCGCCCTGTCCTACGCTTCCGCCATCGGCGGCGGCCGCACCGGCATCATCGAAACCACCTTCAAGGACGAGACCGAGACCGACCTGTTCGGCGAGCAGGCCGTGCTGTGCGGCGGCGCCGTGGAGCTGGTCAAGGCCGGCTTCGAAACGCTGACCGAAGCGGGCTATGCTCCCGAGATGGCCTACTTCGAGTGCCTGCATGAGCTGAAGCTGATCGTCGACCTGATGTACGAAGGCGGCATCGCCAACATGAACTACTCGATCTCCAACAACGCGGAATACGGCGAGTACGTGACCGGCCCCAAGGTCATCAATGCCGAATCCAAAGCCGCGATGAAGGAGTGCCTGGACAACATCCAGAACGGCAACTACGCCAAGCGCTTCATCCTGGAAGGCCAGGCCAACTACCCCGAGATGACCGCCTGGCGCCGCAACAACGCCGCGCATCAGATCGAGGTGGTGGGCGGCAAGCTGCGCTCCATGATGCCCTGGATCACCGCCAACAAGCTGGTCGATCACACCAAAAACTAAGAATCCAGGGGCTAGGATTCAGGGGGTCTTGTGCGGTTGCACCGCGCCTCCTGGTTTCCCCTAGCCCCTCGCTCCTAATTCCTAGCCCCTACAAATGCCCCATCCCCTTATCGCCCGCGAGGGCTGGCTGGTTCTGCTGGCCGCATTCGCAGCAGCCCTGATCGCGACCTGGCTCATCGGCTGGTGGTCGACGCCTTTCTGGATCTGGGCGGTGTTCGCGTTGCAGTTTTTCCGTGATCCTGCGCGCGTGCCGCCGGCCGATGCCGACGCGGTGATCGCACCGGCCGACGGCCGCATCGTCGTGGTGGAAAAGGTGCGTGACGAATATCTGGATCGCGAGGCGCTGAAGATCAGCGTCTTCATGAACGTGTTCAACGTGCACTCCAACAAGAGCCCGGTCGACGGCGAAGTGAAGGGGGTCTGGTACACAGCAGGCAGCTTCGTCAACGCCGACCTCGACAAGGCGTCGACCGAGAACGAGCGCAACGCGATTCACATCGCGACGTCGCGCGGCGACGTCACCAGCGTGCAGATTGCCGGGCTGATCGCACGGCGCATCCTGTGCTACGTGCGTACCGGCGACACACTGGTGCGCGGCCAGCGTTACGGCTTCATCCGCTTCGGTTCGCGGGTGGATGTCTACCTGCCGGTTACCGCGCGCGCTGAAGTCTCGATTGGGCAGAAAGTCACCGGCGGGCGTACCATACTGGCTCGCTGGTAAAGCTGGTAAAACCTGAAGCCTATGTCCGAATTAGAGCGTCGAAAGTCTGAAACGGGTCGCCCGCGGATGCGGGATCGCGGCATTTACCTGCTGCCGAACCTATTCACCACTGGCGCGCTGTTCGCCGGCTTCTACGCCATCGTCCAGGCGATGAACGGTCAGTTCGAGTTTGCCGCCGTGGCCATTTTCATCGCCATGGTGCTTGACGGACTGGATGGCCGGGTTGCCCGCATGACCCACACCCAAAGCGCCTTTGGCGCCGAGTACGACAGCCTGTCCGACATGGTGTCGTTTGGCGTCGCCCCCGCACTGGTGATCTACGAGTTCGCTTTGCAGGGCCTGGGTAAACTCGGCTGGATTGCCGCCTTCGTCTATTGTGCCGGCGCCGCGCTCAGGCTGGCGCGCTTCAACACCCAGCTCGACACCGTCACCGACAAGCGCTTCTTCCAGGGCCTGCCCAGCCCGGCGGCGGCCGCGCTCATCGCCGGCTTCGTTTGGGTGATGGTCGAATATGGCATCCGCGGCGAGGAAATGCGCTGGCTGGCCGCGTTCATCGCGCTCTTCGCCGGGCTTTCCATGGTCAGCAATTTCCGCTTTTACAGCGGCAAGGAAATCAACCTCAGGAGGAGCGTGCCGTTCTTCGTCATTCTGCTGGTGGTGCTGGCTTTCATTCTGGTGTCGACCAGCCCGCCCGAAGTGCTGTTCGGCGTGTTCGTGCTGTATGGCCTGTCTGGTTATGGCGATGCCTTGTGGCAGCTGATTCGCCGCAAAAAGCCTGCCCCCTTGCAGGGTGGCGAAAAATAGATAGAATTTAGACCATGTCTAATCAGCCGCACCCACCCTGTCTTTTCTGTCTGTCGAACGTTCTGTTTGGCGACCTGCTGCTGCGCGTCACGCGCGCACATTAATTCCCTCTCCCTGCAGTACCCGTGCCGCCAGCCTCACGCGGCAACCCCTTATAATGCGTCGGCTTGACGCCGACCCACCATGGAGCCTGCCATGAAAGACCGTTTGTTTATTTTCGACACCACCTTGCGCGATGGCGAGCAAAGCCCAGGCGCGTCGATGACCAAGGAAGAAAAACTCCGCATTGCGCGCCAGCTGGAAAAGCTCGGCGTCGACGTCATCGAAGCCGGCTTTGCCGCCGCCAGTCCGGGCGATGCCGATGCGATTCGCACCATTGCCGAGACGATCCAGAATTCGACCATCTGTTCGTTGGCGCGTGCCAACGAACGCGACATCCACGCCGCGGGCGGTGCGATCAAGCCGGCGAAGTCGGGACGCATCCACACCTTCATCGCCACCAGCCCGATTCACATGGAAAAAAAGCTGCGGATGCAGCCGGACCAGGTGGTCGAGGCTGCGATCAAGGCGGTGAAACTCGCGCTCGAATACACCGACGATGTGGAATTCTCGGCCGAAGATGCGGTGCGCTCGGAGATGGATTTCCTGGTCCGGATTTTCGACGAGGTAATCAAGGCCGGCGCCAAAACCATCAACGTGCCTGATACCGTCGGCTACAGCATCCCCGCCCTGTGGGGCGAGCGCATGAAGCAGTTGATCGAGCGCGTGCCGAATTCCGACAAGGTGATCTGGTCGACCCACTGCCACAACGACCTCGGCATGGCGGTCGCCAACTCGCTCGCCGCGGTGATGAACGGCGCGCGCCAGGTCGAGTGCACCATCAACGGCCTGGGCGAGCGCGCGGGCAACGCCTCGCTGGAAGAGATCGTGATGGCGGTGCGCACTCGTCGCGACGTGTTCAACTGCGACAGCCGCATCGATGCCACCCAGATCGTACCGGCGTCGAAGCTCGTCTCCACCATCACCGGCTACCCGGTGCAGCCGAACAAGGCCATCGTCGGCGCCAACGCGTTCGCGCACGAATCGGGCATCCACCAGGACGGTGTGCTGAAGCATCGCGAAACCTACGAAATCATGCGTGCCGAAGACGTGGGCTGGAACGCCAACCGGCTGACGCTGGGTAAACTTTCCGGGCGCAACGCCTTCAAGACCAAGCTGGCCGAACTCGGCATCGTGCTCGACAGCGAGGAGGCGCTCAACGCCGCGTTCGCCCGCTTCAAGGACCTGGCCGACAAGAAGCGCGAGATTTTCGACGAGGACCTGCAGGCGCTGGTCTCCAGCGAAGGTTATGCGGCCGAGCACGAGCGCTACAAACTGGTGTCGCTGAAGGTGTGTTCGGAAACTGGCGAAGTGCCGCACGCGCAACTGGTGTTTAGCGATGAAGGCGCCGAAAAGCAGGCGGAAGGAGACGGCTCCGGCCCGGTCGACGCCGCTTTCAAGGCGCTCGAATCCGTGGTCAACAGCGGCGCCGACCTGCTGCTGTATTCGGTCAACAACATCACCAGCGGCACCGATTC
>JBPPMF010000040.1:0-5948 GCA_051305915.1 Thiobacillus sp.
ATGCAGCGCCTTCAGATACCCCACATCGACGAACGGCTGACCAATATCTGGGCCGGCGATGACGCGGTTTGGCGCGCCGGGATCGCCGAGATCGGACAGCACGACGGCAGCGCCGGAGAAGTCATGATCCAGCGTGTAATCGTTGACGGTGATCAGCGTTTTCAGGCCGGCCCCCAGGCTTGCGCGCAGGCCATTTTCCGAGTCCTCGAATGCCAGGCAGTCGGCCGCGGCGAGTCCCATTTTCTCCAGTGCGTAATGATAGATGTCGGGTGCGGGTTTCTTCGCCGGCACGATGTCGCCTGCGGCGATGACTTCGAACCAGTCTTGTGTGCCCGGCCCCAGGCTATGTTCCAGCAGCACGGTGACGTTTTCCGGCGTGGTGGTGGTGGCGATTGCCAGACGCAGCCCGGCAGCGCGCGCTTCGGCCAGCAGTCGCTTGACCCCGGGGCGCATGGGAATACCACCGCGCGCGGTAAGTGCGCTGTAATGACGGGTCTTGGCCCGGTGCAATTCGGCCACTAATTCGTCAAAATTGGCTGGTTTGGTGTAATCCGGGCGAAAGTGGTCGATGTAATACTTCATTCGCTCCTTGCCGCCGGTGACCGCGAGCAGTTTGCCGTAGAGTTCAGCATCCCAGTGCCAGTCGAGACCGGCGTCGGCAAAGGCCTGGTTGAAGGCGGGACGATGGCCGTCGCGCTCGGTGTCGGCAAGGGTGCCGTCAACGTCGAAGAGTAGGGCGTGTAGTGTCATATGGGTTGCGACGCTTAAGCGATTCTGATATTAAGTCGGGTTGGGCTTTTGCCCGGAATAATCTGAACTTTTCAAAGAGAAGAAGATGGCTGAAACTTTGATGCGCTTTGAGCCGTACAAGGCCAAAAAAGGCGAAGAGTACATGAATGCAAAACAGCTCGCGCATTTTCGCAAAATGCTCGAAGTCTGGAAAGCGGAACTGTCGCAGGATATCGATACCACGTTGCATTCCATGCAGGACGAGCAGACCGTGTTTGCCGATCCCAACGACCGCGCCACCCAGGAATCGGACATGGCGCTTGAATTGCGGAACCGCGATCGCGAGCGCAAGCTGATCAAGAAAATCACCGAAACCATCGCCAAGATCGACAGTGGCGATTACGGTTATTGTGAATCCTGCGGCATCGAAATCGGACTCGACCGTCTGCAGGCGCGCCCGACCGCGACGCTCTGCATCGATTGCAAGACGCTTGAGGAAATTCGCGAACGCCAGGTCGCCAAATAAAAGTTGGCACGTCAGGTCGCCAAGTAAGAATTTGGCATCTCAGCTCGTCAAGTAAACATTCAGGGGAACGTCATGGCACAGCGCAGCTCAAATCAGCCCGACGAGTTTGACCGTTATTTCAATGGGCTGCTTTACAGCGTGATGCGCTGGGACCAGTTGACGGCATTCTGGCAAAAGGTCGACGCTGAGGCGGGCTGGTATCTCTATGCGGTTGGCCAGGAGGTGCCGCAGGCGCCTGCGGCTGCCGACAAGGTGCAACAGTTCATGCGCGAGCTGGATGAACTGCTGCGGCGGGAGCATCACGAGGATTACTGCGCGATTGTTTACGCTGACGACCTTGATGCGCCGAATTTCATCAAAATATACGACCCCAATCACCTCGGCAGTTCGTGTGGTTCCAGTTCGATGAAATCATCGGTGCTGCCAGGCTGGCTGATGAGCCGCACACCGCCGCATGAACTCGAAGTGCATGGTGTGGTGACCGGCCAGCGCAAGCGTTGGTGGCAGACATTTCTGGGTGAAGCGACCTGATTGCCGAGTTGGCTGCGGCCCAATTAAAAACGCGCCAATCGGCGCGTTTTTAATTGGGGACGAACACGCCGTGCCAACGGGCACGGCATTGCCACTTAGCTGGGCTGTTCTTCGTCGCTGGAGGTCGCTGCCGCTGCGGGAATTTCCAGCAGCGCCTTCATGGATAGACGCAGGCGGCCTTTTTCATCGGCCTCCAGAATCTTCACTTTCACGACCTGGCCTTCTTTCAGATAGTCGCCGATGGTGTTGACGCGTTCGTGTGCGATCTGCGAAATGTGCAGCAGGCCGTCGCGGCCCGGCAGCACGTTGACGATCGCGCCGAAGTCCAGCATCTTGATGACCGGGCCTTCGTACACCTTGCCGACTTCGACTTCGGCGGTGATTTCCTCGATGCGCTTCTTCGCCAGTTCGCCGGCTTCCATGCTGGTGCAGGCGATCTTCACGCTGCCGTCTTCCTGGATGTCGATCTGGGTGCCGGTTTCCTCGGTCAGTGCGCGAATGACAGCGCCGCCCTTGCCGATGACGTCACGAATCTTTTCCGGGTTGATCTTCATCGCGATGATGCGCGGCGCGTAGGCCGACATTTCATGGCTGTCGGAGACCGACGATTTCATGATGCCGAGGATGTGCATGCGGCCTTCCTGCGCCTGGCTTAACGCGGCCTGCATGATTTCCGTGGTGATGCCGGTGATCTTGATGTCCATCTGCAGTGCGGTCACGCCTTTTTCAGTGCCCGCGACCTTGAAGTCCATGTCGCCCAGATGATCTTCGTCGCCGAGGATGTCGGTCAGCACGGCGAAGCGGTTGCCTTCCTTGATCAGGCCCATGGCAATACCGGCGACGTGCGCTTTCAGCGGGGCGCCGGCATCCATCATCGACAGGCAGCCGACGCACACCGAAGCCATCGATGACGAGCCGTTGGATTCGGTGATTTCGGAGACCACGCGCATGGTGTAGCCGAACTCTTCCTTGCTCGGCAGCACTGCCATCAAGGCACGCTTGGCGAGGCGGCCGTGGCCCACTTCGCGGCGCTTGGGCGCGCCGACGCGGCCGGTTTCACCGGTGGCGTAGGGCGGCATGTTGTACTGCAGCATGAAGTGGTCGGAGTAGCTGCCTTCCAGCGCATCAATGGTTTGTTCGTCGCGTCCGGTGCCGAGCGTGGTGACCACCAGCGCCTGGGTTTCGCCGCGGGTGAACAGGGCGGAGCCGTGGGTACGCGGCAGCACGCCGGTGCGGATGGTGATCGGGCGCACGGTGCGGGTGTCGCGGCCGTCGATGCGCGGCTGGCCGGACAGGATGCGGTTACGCACCACGCTGGCTTCCACGCGGTGGAACGCGTCCTTCACCGCGTTGGCGGCGACGGTGTCCATGTTGGACGTGATGAGTTCGGCGAAGGCCTTGCTGCGCACTTCGTCGATCGCGCTCATGCGCGCCTGTTTCTGCTTGATGTTGTAGGCTTGCTGCAGGCCGTCTTCGGCCAGCGCTTTCAGGCGCTCCACCATCGCGGTGTCTTCGGCGACCGGCTGCCAGTCCCATGCATCGGCGCCGGCTTCGTCGGTGAGTTCGTTGATGGCGTTGATCGCAGCCTGCATCTGGGTGTGGCCGAACACGACCGCGCCCAGCATGATGTCTTCAGGCAGTTCCTTCGCTTCGGACTCGACCATCAGCACGGCGGTGTCGGTGCCGGCGACGACCAGATCCAGCGCCGAATCCTTCAGCTCGGAATTGGTCGGATTGAGTACGTATTCGCCGTTGATGAAACCGACGCGTGCCGCGCCCACCGGGCCGTCGAACGGCAGGCCGGAAAGCGACAGGGCGGCGGAGGCACCGATCAGCGCGGGAATGTCGCCGCTGACTTCGGGGTTGGACGAAATCACGGTGGCGATGATCTGCACTTCGTTGAAGAAGCCTTCCGGGAAAAGCGGACGGATGGGGCGGTCGATCAGGCGGCAGATCAGAATTTCACCATCGGACGCGCGGCTTTCGCGCTTGAGGAACCCGCCGGGGATGCGGCCGGCGGCGTAGGTTTTTTCCTGGTAGTCGACCGTCAACGGGAAGAAATCCTGGCCGGGCTTGACTTCGTTCTTGGCAACCACGGTGACCAGCACCACGGTGTCGTCCATGTTGACGAGGACGGCGCCGGAAGCCTGGCGGGCGATTTCGCCGGTTTCGAGGGTGACCTGGTGGCGGCCGTAGGTAAACGTTTTCTTGATAGCGCTCACACGAATTCCTTTCAAACAAAAACGCCCCGCTTCAGGCGGGGCGCAGAAAACTCAGGGGCACAGCCCCTGGGCCAGATTTTCGACAATGTAGCAGCGGCGAATCACCGATGCGAAGCGCTTACTTGCGCAGACCGAGACGTTCGATCAGGGTCTTGTACCCTTCGAGGTTGGTGCGCTTCAGGTAGTCCAGCAGCTTGCGGCGGCGGCTCACCATTTTCAGCAGGCCACGACGCGAGTGGTGATCCTTCATGTTGGCCTTGAAGTGGCCGGTCAGGTCATTGATGCGGGCCGTCAGCAGGGCAACCTGCACTTCGGGCGAGCCGGTATCAGCGGCGGCGCGTTGGTAATTCTGGACGATCTCAGCTTTTTGAGTGACGGTAACAGCCATGGTGTACTCCTTCTAAATCGCGTGGCCTGCGGCTGAGCGGGACACGTTCTGGGAAACGGCGGATTTTACGCTAAATATGCAGTTTGACTCAAGTTCTGGTTCGCGCGTTGGGTAGGTGGCGGGCAGGGAATATGTGCAGGCGGCTTGTCGGAAAACTTTACACTTTTGCTTGCTTGCTCACTCGATTATTGAATTCTTCATTGAATCATCGGCTTATCTGATGTGGCGCTGTGGCGGCCTGAATCCTGCTTAATATGCCCAGGTCAATCAAGCCGAAGGGAACTCTGCTTTGGCGGCCATGGGTGAATGTTTATCCGCAGGCGACACAACCATTACAAAAACCGAAGGGAGCACCATGACTATCCGCACCACGCTTATCGCATCCAGCCTCATCGCCGCCAGCCTGGTTTCCGGCGCAGCGCACGCCACCCTGATCGGCCGCGACCTGAACGGCAGCCTTGGCAGTTTCGAAGCCTATTACGACACCGACCTCAACATCACCTGGCTGGCCAACGCCAACGTCAATGGCCTGATGACCTGGGACGCCGCCAACACCTGGGCCGCCAACCTCAGCTTCACCGATGGCGTCAACACCTACGACAACTGGCGCTTGCCTACCACTCTTCAGCCCGATACCAGTTGTGAGTTTCAGTCTGGCGTGATTTCTTACGGCTACAACTGTACCGGCAGCGAAATGGGACATCTGTTTTACAGTGAACTGGGCGGTGTTGCTGGCGTATCCATTCTGAACAGTAGCGATCTCGATTTGTCAAAATTCACCAATCTTCAGGCCAACAACTACTGGTCCGGTACGGAGTACGCGCCCAATACTGGCAACGCGTGGAACTTCAACTTCAACAACGGCAACCAGAACGCGAACAACAAGAACAATGGCTTCTACGCGTTAGCTGTCAGCCCCGGATAATGATTGCCCTCGATCTTTCGCTTGAGAATCTGTATCGGCGCTATTACCGCTGCCGTCGCAACAAGCGAAATACCATCAACGCCCTGCGTTTTGAGGCGCAACAGGAAAAAAACCTGCTGGCGCTGCGCGAGGCGCTGTTGCAGCGCGCGTAAGGCGTACCCGGTAGGGCGCAATCCTTATTGCGCCGAATGTTTCCCCCCGCAATACTGCCGCCATGCCTGATTACCGTCGCGCCTGGTATCCGGGCGGCACCTACTTCTTCACTGTCAACTTGCTCAACCGTCATGGCAATGACTTGCTGACGCGGCATATTGATGCGCTGCGCGAATCCGTTCGGTTGGTTAAGGTGCGCCATCCATTCCGAATCCATGGCTGGGTGGTGTTGCCGGATCATCTTCATTGCGTAATTGAATTGCCGCCGGGTGATGCGGATTTCGCAACGCGCTGGCGTTTGATCAAGATGGGTTTTTCCAAGGCCTTACCCCGTCACGAGCGTATCTCGAAGGTACGCTCGGCGCGTGGAGAACGGGGCATCTGGCAACGACGGTATTGGGAGCATTTGATTCGCGATGAGGCGGATTTTCAGGCGCACATGGATTATGTGCATATCAATCCGCTGAAGCATGG
>JBPPMF010000072.1:0-3292 GCA_051305915.1 Thiobacillus sp.
GCCGCTGTCCACTCACGCAGATCCGCCGCCGGGCCGCGCAGCAGGATCGCGCGCGGCGGCACCAGTGCCTCGTCCAGCACCGCTAACAGCGTGGGATAGGCGATCGGCTGCTGGAGCAGATGCGCATTAAACAGGCGCAGACAGCGCGCGCTGGCGTCAAGGTAACGCGGCTCGCCCAGCAGATGCCCCAACCGCTGCAGGGCCAATGCCGCGATGCCGTTGCCCGATGGCATCGCGTTGTCGTAGCCAAGCTTGGGGCGGGTAATGAGCGCTTCGTGGTCATGGCTGGTGAAGTAAAAGCCGCCCGCTTCGGGATCCTCGAAATGCGCCAGCAACGCATCGGCGAGTTCACCGGCCCACGCCATGTCGGCCTCGCGGTAACCGGCCTGCAGCGATTCCAGCAAGGCATCAAGGAGGAAGGCATAGTCGTCGAGATAGGCGTTAAGTCGCGCTTCGCCATGCTTGCAGCTGGCGAGCAGGCGGCCGTCGCGCCAGAGGTTTCGATGCAGAAAATCGACCGCCGCCTGCGCCGCTCCCACCCAGTCCGGACGTCCCATCACCCGCCCGGCATGCGCCAGCCCGCCGATCATCAACGCGTTCCAGCTGGTGAGTTGCTTGTCGTCGCGCCCGGGGCGCACCCGGGTTTCGCGTGCGGCGAAGAGCTTGGCGCGCGCAGCTTTCAGCCGGTCTCGTGCCTCACCATCAGCCAGCCCCAACTCGGCCGCAACTGCGTTCAATGGCTTGGCGAGAATGGGATTCCAGCTCGTATTCTCGAAATTCGGTGGCTGATCGAAGCCATACACCGGTGCGGCCACCGCGTATTCCTCGGCTGTCAGCAACGCGCGCACTTCATCCGGCGTCCACACGTAGAACTTGCCCTCATGGCCTTCGCTGTCGGCGTCGAGCGCGGAATAAAAGCCACCCTCCGGTGCGCGCATCTCGCGCAGCAGCCAGTCGACGATGCCCTCGGCGGTGTCCTTAAACAAGGTGTCGCCGGTGAGCGCCCAGGCGTCGGCATACAGATGCAGCAACGGGCCGTTGTCGTAGAGCATTTTTTCGAAGTGCGGGATTGCCCATTGCTCGTCGACCGAATAGCGGCAGAAACCGCCACCGATCTGGTCGACCACGCCGCCGGACGCCATTTTCTTCAACGAGAACAGCGCCATCGCGCGCGCCTGCGCATTGCCCTGCTGAGCCTGCAGCAGCAAGAAGACCAACTCACCCGGGCGCGGAAACTTGGGCGCGCGCGAAAAGCCGCCCCATACCGGATCGTAGGCCTCGCCCAGATCACGCACGGCTTTAGTCAGCGGTGCATCGCTCAATTCGTCCTGCTGCGCTGCGGCCGGCTGTAGCTGCGCCAGCGCATCGCGTACCGCCGAGTTCTGCGCCAGAATTTCACCGCGCCGTTCGTGCCAGGCGCGGGCGATGTTCTCCATCAGATCGATGAAGCCCGGCAACTGGTAGCGCGGCGTCTTGGGGAAGTAGGTGCCGGCAAAAAACGGCGTCTGGTCGGGCGTGAGAAACATCGTCAACGGCCAGCCGCCGCCGCGCTGGGTCAACAGCTGGTGCGCGGCCTGGTAGATCTGATCGAGATCGGGACGCTCCTCGCGGTCGACCTTGATGTTGACGAACAGCCGGTTCATCACCGCCGCCACCTCGGCATCCTCGAAGCAATCGTGCGCCATCACGTGGCACCAGTGACAGGCGGAATAACCGATCGACAGCAGGATGGGCTTGTCTTCGCGGCGCGCCTTTTCCAGCGCCTCTTCGCCCCACGGGTACCAATCGACCGGGTTGTCGGCGTGCTGCAACAGATAAGGGCTGGGTTCGGTGGCGAGGCGATTCGGCATGATGAATGGGGCGCAGCGGCCAATAGTTGATTAAATCAGTCAACAATTGTACGCTTGCCGCACTCTCTAACAAACGCAGGAGCGCTTTATGTCCCAGGAATTATTTGCTGCCGCCCAGGCGGGCGATGCCGCGCAAATCAAAAGCCTGCTTGAGGCCGGTGCCGATCATGGCGCCACCGACGAAGCCGGCGAAACCGCGCTGATGCATGCCGCCCGCAACGGCCATGTTGCGGCGGTGCAGGTGCTGATTACGGCCGGTGCCGACGTCAACGCCAAGTCGCCACAGGGCTGGACCGCGCTCGCCAAGGCCGCCTACAACGGCGACACCGAACGGGGTTATGTCGAAGTCATCGAAGTGCTGCACCAGGCCGGCGCCCCGCTCGACGAGCGCATTTTCTTTGGCATCACCCCACTGATGCTGGCCGCTGGCGGCGGGGACGCCCCGGTGGTGGAATGGCTGATCAACGCCGGCGCCGACGTGCTCGCCGCCAACGAAGGCGGCCGCACCGCGCGCATGATGGCGGACGATAAATACTATGTGGATGTCATCAACCTGCTGCACGAAGCCGAGCAACAGCTGGGCGTGACCGTTGATGGTTCATGCTCATCGACCCGTGGCGTGACCAAGCCGCAGGTGGTTAATTTGATGAAGCCGACCACGCACTAATCGGTTTGGGCACACTTCCGCCCCCTCCCCCTGAGGGGGGAGGGTTGGGGAGAGGATGAAACAGCGCCCGCAGGAATCGATACGCCGCGCAACCCACCCCCTCCCGCTTGCTAGACAAGGGTCAGCGGTCCAGCCAGTCGATCAAATCCCGCCATTGCTCCACATCGCGCTCTGCAATATGGGGCGGCAGGTCGAACAGGCTTTTGCCCTCGAACGCAGCGTTGACGTAATGCTGGGTGTTGCGCAGATGCGCCAGCACCGGCAGATCCTGCAGCTCCATGAACTGTTCCAGCGTAACGCCGGCACGGGTGCGCGGATCGACCCGCATGCCCACCACACCGACGAAAGCATGCGCCTTACGCACAGCTTTTTCCGCATGCAGCGCGGCGAGAAACTCCTGGCTGGCGCGAATATCGAACAGCGACGGCGCGATCGGCACCACCACCTTGTGCGCCAGTTTCAGCGCCCGTTCCAGATTCTTGCCATGCAGCCCAGCTGGGGAATCGATCACCAGCCAGTCCGTATCTTGCTTCTGGCCCTCGCGCATCAGTTCGATATCCGGCAACGCCATGTCGCGCATCGCCAGCCAGTGGGTAGCGGATTTTTGACGGTCCAGATCCAGCAGCGCAACGCGCTCGCCCCTGGACGCCAGATAGCCGGCCAGGTTGGTCGATAGGGTCGTCTTGCCGCTGCCGCCTTTGGGGTTGGCCACCAGAATCACGCGCATGTCGATCTCCTTTTGATTACAGCACTTCCACGCTATACGTCACCGCCA
>JBPPMF010000095.1:0-3560 GCA_051305915.1 Thiobacillus sp.
GGCCGGGAATGCCGGCGTCAGGTCGAGGCCACGGCGCGAGCGCAGCTTTACCTCGCCGCCGTGGATGAAGGCGAGCACCCGGTAGCCGTCGAGCTTGGGTTCGAACAGCCAGTCCGGATGGGTGAAGGGCGCGTCGGCCAGTTCGGCCAGCATCGGCGCGAGCTTCGTCGGCATCGGCTCCGGGCTGCCGGCCGGCGCGAGCCGTGAGGCGGGCAGTGAGGCGGGCAGTGAGGCGGGCAGTGGCGGCGGGCCGGGCCGCTGCTTCAGGTCGTCGACTGCGAGGCCGGACAGCACCGAGCGGTTCTGCTCGGCCATATCCCCTTGTGCGGCATAGGCGTCGCGATGCTTGATCAGCAACCAGTTTTTGCGGTCGGAACTGCGCACCAGCGCGAACGAACCCTTCAGCTTTTCGCCGCGCAGCATGAAACTCAGTTTGCCCTGTTCCAGCGCGGCGCGAACCCGGCCTTCGTCTACCGCGCGGTCGTGGAATCCGCCCCCATGCGCCTCGTCCGGCGCGTAGACCCCGCAATCCCACACGATGACTTCGCCGGCGCCGTACTGCTTCGGCGGGATGACGCCTTCGAAGGACGCGTAGTCGAAGGGATGGTCCTCGGTCTGCACGGCGAGGCGCTTGACCTCGGGATCGAGCGACGGCCCCTTGGGCACGGCCCACGACTTCAGTACGCCGTCGAGTTCGAGGCGGAAGTCGTAATGCAGTTGCCGGGCGGAATGCTGCTGTACGACGAAGAGCAGCGGCCCGGTGCGGGGTTGGATCGCCGGCGCAGGTTCGGGCGTGGCGGCGAAGGCCCGCTTGGCGGCGTACTCGTCGAGCGCAGCTGCTGTACCCGAAGGCGCGGCCGGCGATCGCGGCGTGGACGCCGCTCCTACGGGGCGCGATCGAGGATGTGCGGAAGGCGCCGTCATGGGGGACTTGCGCCGGTGCCCAGGATCGCCGTATCCGTGGTGTCGAAAACGAAGGTGCGGGTTGCGGCCCCGGCGGGCGGTTTGTGCAGCAGATACGCGAAGCTTGCGGCGACGGCCAGGAGGGTGGACTTGATCATGTCGGTTCTCCCGATAGAGAACAGCTGAAAGTCCATTAAAGATGAGTTTTGGGCAAAGCCAAGGAGCGCTCTCTGCGCTGCGGGGTCAGCGATGCGGCGCGACGACGAGCGGTACGGTCATTTCCGCCGCGGAAAGGCCGCCATGCACGCCGATGAGAGTGTGGCGTTCCTCGCCTTGGGGCCAGTCGCGCAGGATGGCTCGACCCCGGGGGATGAGGACATAGTCGCCGATGCGGTCGCGCAGCGCGGGATGGGCTTCGCCCGGCCCCAGCCAGCCCTGCCGCAGGATGGCTTCGCTCTGGATCAGGTCGACCTGGCCGGCCAGCCGGTCGCGGACATACTCTTCGAATTGCCTTTCGCGGCTGGCTCGAACGTAGGCGTAGGCCATGCGGGGCTCGCCACACAGGGGCAGCAGCAGGGTGTCGCGCAGCAAGGGGTGGTCGTCCAGGTCGATGGTCAGTTCCGCCGAGGTGTCGATGAAGCCATGGTCGGCGGTGACGACGATGAGGCTGTCGTGGCTGCGCGCCACCTCGACCAGTTGGGCAAAGGCCGCGTCGAGCGCGGCGAAGGCGTCAGCCACCTGGGGACTGTGGATGCCGTGTTCGTGGGCCAGGCTGTCGTGCTGCGGCCAGTAGGCGTGGGTGTAGCTGCGCGGGGCGTCGCTGCGCAAAAGTCCGGCGATCAACTCGGCCATCTCTTGCAGGGTTTCATAGCCGTGCCGTTTTGCCCGTCCGGAAAGGGCGACATTGAAATCCGAATGCACGATCTGCTTCGGACTCACCACGTGGCAGGGCAGGGGCAAGCGGTCGAACAACGAGGTGAGCCCGAACAGCTGTGTCGGCGTGACCCCGGCCTCGCGCAGGCTGTGGCGCCCGGTTCGGAGGCGGAACGGCAGCGGGGCGGCGATGGCGCCGATCTCGCGGAAATACATATTCCAGCCGGTCAGGCCGTGCTGCTGCGGCGCAAGGCCGGTGAGGAAGGTGGGGATGGCACTGGCCGTGGTGGAGGGGAAAACCGAGGTCATCTGTCCGAACAGGTGGTGGCGCAGGGCGCTATCGCGGCCGAGCAGGTAATCGAGACCGAGGCCATCCACCACCAACAGCACCACATGCCGCGCACCGGCCAGCGCTGCGGGCGGCAGCGCGGCAAGCGGTGGATAGGAACTGTGCCCACCCAGCGCGGTGGCAAGGGAGCTCATCAGGTTGACCAAACCGCCGCCGCTGTAGTCGGGCAGGACCAAGTCTGCCTGGAGGTTGCTGGGGTGAAGGGGCGGGGGCATGGCGGTCTTCGTCAGCGTATCGGCAGCGGGGCGGCCCGCAACGCCGCTACTGCACCGGCATCGGCTTGTTGTCGTTGAGGTTGAGCCAGCCCTTGGCGATGCGGTAGATGAACCAGATGCAGGCCACGCCCCACACCAGCCAGCCGATCAGGATGACCAAGGTGATTGCGCCGACGACCAGCCACAAGAGGCCCCACCAGAAGGTGCCGATCTGCCAGCGGAAATGGCTTTCCAGCCAGGTGCCCTGGGCATCTTCACGCTTGATGTAGTTCAGCACGATGGCGATGATGGCCGTGACGCCAAAAAACAGCGACAGCGCATACAAGCCGTAGATGACGTTGGACAGCGTTTTCAGGCTGGCGAGTTTTTCGTCGGGTGCGAGTTCCTCGTTCATCGGCGAGCGCGCTCATATATCGGCATCATTTCCGGCAGCAGCGCGTTGAGCGCCTCGATGCGGTTGCCCGGCGCGGGGTGGGTGCTGATGAACTCTGGCGTGCCGCCGCTGCCGGCGGCACTCATTTTTTCCCACAGCCGCACCGCGGCACGCGGATCGAAGCCGGCACGGGCGGCCAGTTCAAGGCCGTAGCGGTCGGCTTCGGTTTCGGCGTTGCGGCTGTTGGGCAGGGTCAGCGCGATCGCGGCCACCGGCGCCAGTCCGGAGAGGTCGCGCCCGGCGAGGATGGAGCCGAGTTGCATGCCGCCTTGCATCGCCATCGCGCGCGACATGCGCTCGCGGCCGTGTCCCAGCAGGGCGTGCGCGATTTCATGCCCCATGATCTGGCCGATTTCGTCATCGCTCAAATTCAGCTTTTGGATGACGCCGGTGTAGATCGCCATTTTGCCGCCGGGCATGCACCAGGC
The DNA here is from genome assembly GCA_051305915.1 of Thiobacillus sp. Classification (GTDB taxonomy): domain Bacteria; phylum Pseudomonadota; class Gammaproteobacteria; order Burkholderiales; family Thiobacillaceae; genus Thiobacillus. Next base: position 3,202 of record JBPPMF010000095.1, read on the forward strand.
GTTGAGCGTGGGTTCGTCGAACACGGCAACCGACCATTTCCAGTCGCGGCTGGGCGGATACATGTTGCCTGCCTGTACGACCAAGCGGTCGGTAATGCGCTTGACGCGGCTGTTCAGCGCCGCGTCGGTGCTGAGCTTGCCCTTCTTCTGCGCTTCGGAGATCGTCTGCGTGTAGGCCTGGGTCGAAGAGGCCTGCGCTTGTTCCTCGGACACCAGCGACAGTTGCTTGCGGCCGGACACCGGGTTGGCCTGGCAACCGATCAGGCTGGCGGCGAGCAGGGCGGTAACGACAAGTTTGAATTTCATGGTGGCTCCTTGAGGCAGATCATGATGGATCGGGTCGATGTCACGCCGGCAGA
>JBPPMF010000109.1:0-5454 GCA_051305915.1 Thiobacillus sp.
ATACCATCTTGTCGACTTCGTTGGCGACGTCGGAGGCTACCGCGCTGTTGCCGATATTGGCGTTGATCTTCACCAGGAAATTGCGGCCGATGATCATCGGCGCGGATTCCGGGTGGTTGATGTGGGTGGGGATGATGGCGCGGCCGCGCGCAATCTCGTCGCGCACGAACTCAGGGGTGATCTCGTTCTGCAGATTCGCGCCGAAGTTCTGCCCGGGATGCTGGCGGTTCATCATGGCGGCAAGCTTCTCGCCCAGCGGGCCGGACGTTTTCAGCGATTCAAGATACGCCGCGCGGTTGTTGTTCTCGCGGATGGCGATGAATTCCATCTCCGGCGTGATGATGCCTTTGCGCGCATAGTGCATCTGCGACACGTTCATGCCCGCCTTGGCGCGGCGCGGCGTGCGGGCAAGATCGGGGAAGCGCATTGCGGCAAGCTCAGGATTGGCGGCCTGCTGGCGACCGTATTCGGAACTCAGGTCGGTCAGGATTTCGGTGTCGCCACGCGCCTCGATCCAGCCGTTGCGCAGCGCGGGCAGGCCCTGGCGGATGTCGATTTTTGCCGCCGGGTCACTGTAAGGGCCCGAGCAGTCGTAGACGAAAATGGGCGGATTCTTCTCGCCGCCCATGCTGGTGGGCGTGTCGTCCTGACTGATTTCGCGCATCGGCACGCGGATGTCGGGCTGGCTGCCCTGCACGTATATCTTGCGCGAATTGGGCAACGGCTTGACCGCGGCCTCATCGACGTGGGCACTGGCAGCGAGGAATTGGGGATTGGCGTTCATGGTAGCGCTCCGGAAAGCAGGAGGCCTTGAACAGCCTCACTGAAAAAACAATGGAGGCTGCAAACCAGCCTCGTTCATTCAATACGGGAGGCGGTCAATCGGCCTCCCTACGACGGTATCAACCGCATCAGGTTCAAAGGGTATGTCTCACTCCATCGGAAAAACATCCGGCTGGAGACCCCTGGCGAGCAGTTCAAGTTAGCCGAAATGTGGAATAATTGCAAGGCAAGACCCCATCTAACTTATTGATATTCAAGGGCCCCGCATGGACATCGAGCAGTCGCGCTTCAACATGGTCGAGCAGCAAATCCGCCCTTGGGATGTGCTGAACCAGCACATTCTCGACCTGCTGTTCAAGCTGCACCGCGAAGACTTCGTGCCGGAAGCGCACCGCGCGCTGGCCTTTATCGATATGGAAATCCCGCTTGGCCACGGCCAGACCATGTGGACGCCGAAACTCGAAGCGCGCGTGTTGCAGGAACTCGACGTTCGCTCCACCGACCGCGTGCTGGAAATCGGCACCGGCAGCGGCTACCTCACCGCGTTGCTGGCGACCCAGGCCGCCGAAGTGGTTTCAGTAGACATCGAGCCCGAATTCACCGCGTCCGCAACACAAAAACTGCGCGCGCACGGCTTCGATAATGTGGTGTTGCATACTGGTGACGCCGCCCGCGACTGGCCCGACGAGACCGGCTTCGATGTGATCGTGCTGACCGGCTCCACCCCGCTGCTGTCCGACGCGCTGCTGCGTCGTCTCAAGGTGGGCGGCCGCCTGTTTGCCATCATGGGCGAAGCGCCGGTGATGACGGCACAACTCATCACCTGCACGGCGCCGGGCGCCACCCGCAGCGTGACCCTGTTTGAAACCTGCGTGGCACCGCTATTGAACGCGCCCCAGCCGGCGGCATTTGTATTCTGAGCCCATGCGGAAGTTTCGCCCCGCCGAACTCGCCGCTTACGTGCAGGCCGGACACGCCCCGGTGCTGCTCGACGTGCGCGAACCGTGGGAATGGGATCTGTGTCGCCTGCCTGGCGCCATCCTGATTCCGATGCACGAACTGCCTACGCGGGTGGAAGAATTGAACAAGGATGCCGAAACGGTGGTGATCTGCCATCATGGGATTCGCAGTTTTCACGCGGCGCGCTATCTTGAAACTGTCGGGTTTGGCGATGTCATCAACCTGTCGGGCGGCGTGGCGGCCTGGGCAGACGAAGTCGACCCGGCCATGCCACGTTACTGAACCACCTCCCAAGACTGGATCCACCATGCAACTCAAGCCCATTTTTCTTGCCCTGACGCTGGCCCTGGCCCCCGCCGCTTACGCCACCAACCTGTCCGACGTTTACCGTGACGCGCAGGCTTACGATGCGCAATTTGCCGCTGCCCGCGCCGCTTTTCAGGCAGGCCAGGAAAAGACCGCGCAGGCCCGTGCCGGTCTGTTGCCCAACGTCAACCTGGGCGGCAACGTGCGCTACAACAGCGTCGAATCCAACCTGCCCGAAGGCGACGCCGACTTCACCTCCAGCAGCTTGTCGCTGAGCGCCGCACAGCCGCTCTACCGCAAGCAGAATCGGGTGCAATACGAGCAGGCCAAGGAACAGGTCAAGATCGCCGGCATGCAGTTCAAGATCGCCGAGCAAGACCTGATCCTGCGGGTGGCACAGGCCTATTTCGACGTACTGCAATCGCAGGACAACATCGCTTTCATCAATGCGCAGAAGTCCGCCATCACCGAACAGCTGGCTGCCGCCAAGCGCAACTTCGAAGTCGGCACCGCTACCATCACCGACTCGCATGAAGCGCAGGCGCGCTTCGACCTCGCGGTCGCACAGGAAATCGCCGAAGAGAACACGCTCAACATCCGTTTGCGCGCGCTGGAAAAGCTCATCGGCAAACCAGCCGGCGCACTCGACATTCTGGTTGACAACAAAATTTTGCAGGCCTATTCCGGCACGCTCGACGACTGGGCCATGCGCGCCGCCGAGGGCAATCTGCAGGCCGAAATCCAGCGCATTGCCAAGACCATCGCCGACCAGGAAGTCGAACGCAACCGCGCCGGTCATCTCCCTACGCTCGACGCCGTGGCCGGTTACAGCATCAACAACAATCAGAATTTTGGTCCGACGCAGTTGGACACCCGCACCGCCAGCATCGGGCTGGAACTCAATGTGCCGATCTACCAGGGCGGGCTGACCAGTTCGCGCGTACGCGAGGCCGTCGCCAACCAGGAAAAAGCACGTCAAGACGTGGAAGTCGCCAGCCGCGAAGCCAGCCTGCAGGCCCGTCAGGCCTGGCTCAACGTCAATAGCGGCGTTGCCCGCGTGCGTGCGTTGGAGCAGGCGCTGGTCTCAACCCAGGCCCAGCTCGATTCCACCAAGCTCGGCCTGGAAGTCGGCGTACGCACCAACCTCGACCTGCTGAATGCCGAGCAGCAGGTGCGTTCCGCACAGCGCGACCTCGCCGGTGCGCGCTATGCGTACCTGTTGTCTGCGCTGTCGCTCAAGGCCGCCGTTGGTGAACTCAGTCCGGCCGACCTGGCCGAGCTCGACCAGCATCTGCGTCCGCCAGCAACGGCGAAATAAACGCCGCCACCCGCGTCGCCGCACCGCGATGGCGCGCGGCAAAAGTTAGCCCGGCCTCGCCCATGCGGGCGCGCGCCGGCGCATCGTTCAGCAGCTTCAATGCATTTGCTAGCAAGGCCGCAGCATCATCCACCCGCAGCGCCGCCCCAGCTTCAATCGCCAGCCGCGTGGCTTCCTCGAAGTTAAAGGTATGCGGACCCACCAGCACCGGCCGCCCCACGCTCGCCGCCTCGATCAGATTCTGCCCGCCCAGCGGCATCAGGCTTCCGCCGACAAACGCCACATCGCACGCCGCGTAATACGCAAACAACTCACCCAGACTGTCGCCCAGCAGCACCCGCGTCTGCGGATCCAGCGGCGCATCGCCCAGCGCGCTGCGGCGTTGATAGGCCAGCCCGGCTGATTCGATCAGATTCGCCACTTCGTCGAAGCGCTGCGGATGGCGCGGCACCAGCACCAGCAGCACGTCGGCCGGAGCGGAGTCGGCAAACGCGCGCAGCAATGGCGCTTCCTCGCCTTCCCGAGTGCTCGCCGCGAGCAGCACCGGGCGTTGCCCCCATGTCGCTTTCCAGGCTGCACCGCGTTCAAGCTGCGTCGCTGGCGGCGCGATGTCGAATTTGAGATTGCCGGCGATATGGATTGAAGCCGCGCCCAAGGCAGCCAGCCGCGCCGCATCGGCTTCGGTCTGCGCGGCGACCACCGCCACCCGCGCCAGGCACGCCCGCGTCAACGCCGGCAATCGTGCATAGCCGCGCGCCGACCGTTCCGACAGCCGCGCATTGGCCAGCACCAGCGGCACCCCTGCCCGCGCGGCGGCATGGATTAGGTTGGGCCACAGCTCGGTTTCCATCAGGATGCCAACGCGCGGCCGCAGCCGGTGCATAAAGCGGCGCATCGAACCGGCGTAGTCGTAGGGTAGATAAACAATACGGGCGAAGTCGCCATAGAGTGCTTCGGCAGTGGCGCGCCCGGTCGGCGTCATGCAGGTGAGCAGCACGGGAACATCCGGATGCGATGCGCGCAGCGCAGCGATCAGCGGTTGCGCCGCGCGCATCTCGCCGACCGAAACCGCATGAATCCACAGCGCGTCCACCACCGGCGCCGGGCCGAGCGCCATCCGTTCGCCCCAGTGTTTTAAATAGCCGCGCTCACGCCGGCCACGCCAGAGCAATCGCAGCGGAATCAGCGGCGCGGCCAGCAGCAGGGCGAGCCGGTACAGGGTCCAGTCGAGCAACAAGCGCAGGGTGGGCATCGGCAGATTGTAAAGGGCGCGGTGCTAGAATCGACGCCACCTTGGAGGCTATACAATGAAAATCCTGCTCACCGGCGCAGCCGGCTTTATCGGCATGCATGTCGCACAAATCCTGTTGAAGCGCGGCGACGAAGTCGTGGGCATCGACAACCTCAACGATTACTACGACCCCGCGCTGAAACTCGCACGGCTGGAACAGCTAAAGCCCTATCCCAACTTCAGCTTCCTCAAGGACGACATCTCCGATCGCATGGTGATGGAGGACCTGTTCGAGAAAGGCCACTTCGACGCCGTCATCAACCTCGCCGCGCAGGCCGGCGTGCGCTACTCGCTGAAGAATCCGCACGCCTACGTGCAGTCCAACATCGTCGGCTTCGCCAACCTGCTCGAAGGCTGCCGTCACCACGGCGTCAAGCACTTCGTCTACGCCAGTTCGTCGAGCGTCTACGGCGCCAACACCAAGATTCCGTTTTCCACCCACGACCCGGTCAACCACCCGGTGAGCCTGTACGCCGCCAGCAAAAAGGCCAACGAGCTGATGGCGCACACCTACTCGCACCTCTACGGCCTGCCCACCACCGGCCTGCGCTACTTCACCGTCTACGGCCCGTGGGGCCGGCCCGACATGTCGCCGTGGCTGTTCACCTCCGCCATCCTGGAAAACCGCACCATCGACGTTTTCAACCACGGCGACATGATGCGCGACTTCACCTACATCGACGACATCGCCGACGGCACCGTGAAAGTGCTCGACCGCATCCCGCAGGGCAACCCCGAATTCGACCACAAGAACCCCGACCCGGCATCGAGCCACGCCCCCTACCGCGTCTACAAC
>JBPPMF010000125.1:0-4500 GCA_051305915.1 Thiobacillus sp.
GCACCGCCGAATTTCTTCGACAGAATGGTGGTGATCGCCGCGGTCAAGGTGGTCTTGCCGTGGTCAACGTGTCCAATGGTGCCAACGTTTACGTGCGGTTTGGTCCGCTCGAACTTTTCCTTAGCCATTTCAAGTACCCCTTAATTTTGCACAAGTAATGATGTGACGACTTTGACAACTGCCTAATAACCGGTGCGCCGCCCTTAAGCAGCAACACCAAAACTGGTGAGGCATTCTTAATAAGCAACGGCACCAAAAACTGGTGCCCATGGGCAGGATTGAACTGCCGACCTCTCCCTTACCAAGGGAGTGCTCTGCCACTGAGCTACATGGGCCTTAGACTCAACAAGCAAGCCCATACAAAAACTGGAGCGGGTGAAGGGAATCGAACCCTCGTCTTAAGCTTGGAAGGCTTCAGCTCTACCATTGAGCTACACCCGCTTCGCCCTGCTCTAACTGCAATAAATCTGGTGGTGGGGGAAGGATTCGAACCTTCGAAGGCAGAGCCGTCAGATTTACAGTCTGATCCCTTTGACCGCTCGGGAACCCCACCCAAACGAAGCGCGAGATTATAGGGTCTTACGGTTTCACCTGTCAAACAATCCCTGCGGAAATTCGCGGGATCACACATTGAACAGGAAATTCAGGACATCGCCATCCTTGACCACGTACTCCTTGCCTTCAGCGCGCATCTTGCCCGCCTCCTTGGCGCCCTGCTCGCCCTTGCAGGCGATAAAGTCCTCGAACGCAATGGTCTGCGCGCGAATGAAGCCACGCTCAAAATCGGTATGGATCACGCCCGCCGCCTGTGGCGCGGTGTCGCCCTTGTGGATGGTCCATGCCCGCACCTCCTTCACCCCGGCGGTGAAATAGGTCTGCAGACCGAGCAGATCGTAGGCCGCGCGAATCAGGCGATTCAATCCCGGCTCATCCCAGCCCAACTCTTTCAGATATTCCATGCGGTCTTCCGGCGACAGTTCCTGCAACTCGGCCTCGAGCGCCGCGCACACCGGAACGACCGGCGCCCCTTCCTTTTCCGCAAACGCCTTGAGCGCGTCGAGCATGGGATTGTCGTGGAAACCATCCTCGCTGACGTTGGCCACATACAAGGTCGGCTTCACCGTCATCAGGCACAACGGCTTGATCGCCTCCAACCCCTCCGCATCGAGCCCGGCGGCGCGCGCGGGACGACCTTCGTTCAGCGCAGCCAGCACCGGCTTCAAGGCCTCAACAATGACTTTCGCGTCCTTGTCGCCGCCGCGCGCCGCTTTTTCATAGCGGATCAACGCTTTCTCGGTGCTTGCCAGGTCGGCCAGCGCCAGTTCGGTGGCGATCGTTTCCACATCCGACAGCGGGTCGATCTTGCCGGCGACGTGAATCACGTTTTCATCATGAAAACAGCGCACCACGTGGCAGATCGCGTCTGTTTCACGGATGTTCGCAAGAAACTGGTTGCCCAGGCCCTCGCCCTTGGAGGCGCCCGCCACCAGGCCGGCAATGTCGACGAACTCGACAATCGCCGGCACGATTTTCTGCGGCTTGATGATTTCGGCCAGTTGCGCCAGGCGCGGGTCCGGCACCTCAACCACGCCGGTATTCGGTTCGATGGTGCAAAAGGGATAGTTTTCCGCCGCGATGCCAGCCTGGGTCAGCGCGTTAAACAGGGTGGACTTTCCGACGTTGGGCAGGCCAACAATACCGCACTTGAGACTCATGGTTTTTCCTGGGATTTGGGGGACGCGGGTTTAGTGTTGGCGCGCTGGGTGGCGGCGTTCCATTCGCCTTTTTCGAGCAGCGGCCACAAATCAAGCGCGCGATCGATTGCGGCGTCGATTTCGGACTGCTCCTCGCGGCGCGGCGGTTTCAGCACATAGTTGACGACCTCATTGCGATCACCCGGATGGCCGATGCCGACACGCAGCCGCCAGTAATCCTGGGTGCCAAGATGCGCGGTGATGTCTTTCAAGCCGTTGTGCCCGCCCATGCCGCCACCGAACTTGAGACGCAACTGGCCAGGCGGAATATCGAGTTCGTCATGTACCACCAGAATCTCGGCCGGGTCGATGCGGTGAAAACGGGCCAGCGCGCCGACCGCCTGGCCGGAACGGTTCATGAAGGTCTGCGGCAGCAGCACCCAGATATTCCGGGCGCTGCGCCCGACGATGCCGTGAAAGCGGGACTCGTGCGCGAGCGGCACGCCCCACGCCTGCGCGAGGCGCGCGCAAAACCAAAACCCGGCGTTGTGCCGGGTTTCTTCGTAGTCGCGCCCCGGGTTACCGAGGCCGACGATCAGGCGGGGTGCCGTCATGAAGACTCACCACGCAGCCACAGAGGCTGCGTTGATGATCAAGCTGCGGGGGCAGCAGGCGTCTCGGACGCAGGCTCGTCTGACTTCATGCCCTTGGGCAGCGTGACCGTCGCCACTGCGGGGTTCTCGTGCTGAATGTGCGCAACGAGTTCCACGCCTTCGGGCAGGGCGAGGTCGTTCGCATGGATGGATTGGCCGATTTCCAGCGCGCCTATGTCCACGGCGATGAACTCGGGCAGGTTACCGGGCAGGCAGGTCACGTCGATTTCAGTCACCACGTGGCTGACCTTGCCGCCGCCGGTCTTGACGCCAGGCGCGGTATCCTCGTTCAGGAAGTGCAGCGGCACCTTGACGTGGATCTTGTGCGTTTTATCGACGCGCTGGAAGTCGATGTGCAGCACCTGCTGCTTGTAGGGATGCCATTGCGTGTCACGTAACAGCACGGACTCCTTGGCACCATCGACATTCAGCATCAGCACGGAGGCGTGAAAGGCTTCCTTGCGCAACGCGTGGTACAGCGTGTTGTGATCCAGCTCGATCTGAACCGGGGCAGCAGTGCCGCCATAGACGATGCCGGGGACCTTGCCCGCGTGACGCAGACGGCGGCTCGCACCCGTACCTTGCAAATCACGCTTGGTGGCGATAACTTCGATTTCCATAATATTTCTCCAATAATCTACTTCAATAATGCATCTCCACACGGACATGCATGAAAGCCCCCGCGACCAGGGGCATTCGGCCAGTACTACTCCATAAAGAGCGAACTGACGGAATCCTCGTTGCTGATGCGGCGGATGGTTTCCGCCAGCAGTTCAGCCACCGACAATTGCCGGATTTTCGTACAGGCGCGCGCATCGTCGCGCAGCGGAATGGTGTCAGTCACCACCAGTTCGTCGAGCGCGGAATTCGTCACGCGTTCGGCGGCGCTGCCGGACAGCACAGGGTGGGTGCAATACGCCATCACCTTTTTGGCGCCATGTTCCTTCAGTGCATTGGCCGCTTCGCACAGGGTGTTGGCGGTGTCGACCAGGTCGTCCATGATGATGCAGGTGCGATCCTTGACGTCACCGATGATGTGCATCACCTTGGCCACATTCGGTTTCGGGCGGCGCTTGTCGATGATCGCCAGATCGCACTCGAGGCGCTTGGCAATCGCCCGCGCCCGCACTACGCCGCCCACATCGGGCGACACCACCACCAGATCCGGATGATTGCGCTTCCAGATATCGCCCAGCAGGATCGGGCTGGAATAAATATTGTCGACCGGGATATCGAAAAAGCCCTGGATCTGGTCGGAGTGCAAATCCATCGTCAACAGCCGGTCGACCCCCGCGCCCTGCAGCATGTTGGCCACCACTTTGGCGGTGATCGCCACCCGCGCCGAACGGGTGCGCCGATCCTGGCGCGCATAGCCGTAATACGGGATCGCGGCGGTGATGCGGCCGGCCGAGGCGCGCTTCAGCGCATCCACCATCACCATCACTTCCATCAGAGTGTCGTTGGTCGGCTGACAGGTCGACTGCAGCACGAACACGTCCTTGCCGCGGACGTTTTCGAGAATTTCGACCATCACCTCGCCATCGGAAAAACGCGACACCGTGGCACGACCGAGGTGAATATTGAGATGCCGCGCCACATCGCTGGCAAGACGCGGGTTGGCATTCCCGGTAAACACCATCAAGTTGTCTATGGACACACGAGTCTCCGGGGGATTGGCTGGACCGACACAACAACAAAAACGGCCGCCGCCGGCGGCTGTTCGCTTAACTGGCTGGGGAGGTAGGGATCGAACCTACGAATGTCGGAATCAAAATCCGATGCCTTACCACTTGGCGACTCCCCAAAAGGCACTACTCGGCGCAAAAATCGTACAGCGGATGCCTGTCGAGACCCTGCGCCACAAAACCCTGCATCGTTTCGGGCAGTTGCCGCAGCACGTTTCGCGCCGCGTTTTCCGTTCCGAATGATGCGAACACACAGGCACCAGAACCGGTCATTTGCGCCTCGCCGAATTGCGCCAGCCATTCAAGATGACGGGCGACCCCAGGATAGCGGCTGATGACCACGGGCTGCAGGTCGTTACAACCCATGCCTGCGGAAAAGGGCGCTATTTTGAGGGGTGGCGTGTTGCGTGTCAATTCCGGCGCAGCAAATATTACTGCGGTCGGCACCTGCACCGGCGGCGTCAGCAC
>JBPPMF010000164.1:0-2989 GCA_051305915.1 Thiobacillus sp.
TCGATGATCACCTGGCGCAACCCGCGGGCATCGATTTCGCGCATGCAGTCGGGCGCTGCGCCCTGCCCCGGAAACACCACGCGGGCGGCCTCGGCAATCACCGCGGGATCGGAGGTGACCACCACGCTCGCTGCGGGCGCGACGTGCTCGATGGCCTTGGACACCGAACGCAGATTGCCCATGCCGTAATCGATGACGGCGATGTCCGCCTTCACAGCGCAGCTCCTTTGATCTGCAGTGGGCTCACAGGGCACCCTTGGTCGAGGGCAGCACGTCACCCATGCGTACGTCGGCTTCCACCGCCATGCGCAGCGCGCGGCCGAAGGCCTTGAAAATGGTCTCAGCCTGATGGTGCGCGTTGATGCCGCGCAGGTTGTCGATGTGCAGCGTCATCCCAGCGTGATTGATGAAGCCGCGGAAGAATTCCAGGAACAGGTCGACGTCGAATTCGCCGATGCGCGCACGGGTGTAATCGACGTGGTATTCCAGCCCCGGCCGTCCCGACAGGTCGATTACCACGCGCGACAGCGCTTCGTCGAGCGGCACGTAGGCATGGCCGTAGCGACGGATGCCCTTCTTGTCGCCCAGCGCCTGTGCGAAAGCCTGACCCAGCGTGATCCCGGTGTCTTCCACCGTGTGGTGCGCATCGATGTGCAGGTCGCCCTTGGCCTGGATATCCAGGTCGATCAGGCCGTGACGTGCAATCTGGTCGAGCATGTGATCGAGGAACGGCACGCCGGTCGCGAGCTTGGAAACGCCCGTACCGTCGAGATTGAGACTGACCGTGATCTGGGTTTCGAGGGTGTTGCGGGTGACTTTGGCGGTGCGCATGGCGTCGGGAAATAAGGCTGTAAACGGATTCTAGCAGGCAACAATCGCTTTCAATGCGGCAAGTAGCGCATTGCATTGCGTATCGGTGCCGACGGTGATGCGCAGGAACGGCGCAATGCGCGCCGGATTCCTGAAATGGCGCACGATGATGCTGCATTCGTGCAATGCGGCGGCCAGTGCTGCGCCATCGTGCGCCGGATGGCGGGCGAAGATGAAATTGGCGGCCGACGGCAGCACCTCGAAGCCGAGGGCTTCCATTTCAGCCACCAGCCGGGTGCGGGTCGCCACAACTTTGGTGCAAATGGACTCGAACCAGACAGGGTCTTGCATCGACGCCAGCGCGCCGGCCTGGGCAAAGCGGTCGAGCGGATAGGAGTTGAAGCTGTCCTTGACCCGGTTGAGCGCCTCGATCAGATGCGCCTGGCCGATGGCATAGCCAACGCGCAGGCCGGCCAGCGCGTGCGACTTCGACAGTGTGCGGGTGACCAGCAGTTGTGGATAGCGCGCCACCAGGCCTACCGCCGATTCGCCGCCGAAGTCGATATAGGCTTCATCAATCACCACCACCGAATCGGGATTGCCGGCCAGCAGGCGCTCGATTTCCGCCAGCGCCAACAGGCGCCCAGTGGGGGCGTTGGGATTGGGAAAAATCACCCCGCCGTTGGGCGTCCGGTAATCGTCGACCCATATCTCGAACGATTCCGTCAGCGGGATCACACGGTGACGGATCTCGTACAGTCCGCAATACACTGGGTAGAAACTGTAGGTGATGTCCGGAAACAGGATCGGCTGCTCATGCTTCAGCAGCGCCATGAACGCATGCCCCAACACCTCGTCGGAGCCGTTGCCGACGAACACCTGGTCGGCCGTCACACCGTGATAGGCGGCGATGCCTGCACGCAGGCGGTCGGAGTTGGGGTCGGGGTACAGACGCAGCGTGTCGGCCGCTTCTGCGCGCACAGCTTCCAGCACCTTCGGGCTCGGCCCGTAGGGATTCTCGTTGGTGTTGAGCTTGACCAGATTGGCCAGCTTCGGCTGCTCGCCCGGCACGTAGGGCGTCAGGCCGTGCACCACGGCGCTCCAATAGCGGCTCATTGGAAGTGCAGGCTCATTTATGGACCAGACGATATTCGGCGGAACGTGCGTGCGCCTGCAGGCCCTCGCCGTAGGCCAGCGTGGCGGCGATCCGCCCCAGCGTCTGCGCGCCGGCCTCGGACACGTGGATCAGGCTGCTGCGCTTCTGGAAGTCGTACACCCCCAGCGGCGAAGAAAAACGCGCGGTGCGCGAGGTCGGCAGCACATGGTTCGGCCCGGCGCAGTAATCGCCCAGCGACTCGCAGGTGTTCTTGCCCATGAAGATCGCGCCGGCATGGCGCAGCTTCGGCAGCAGCGCATCGGGATCGGCCACCGACAGTTCCAAGTGCTCCGGCGCGACGGTGTTCGAGATCGCCGCCGCATCGTCGAGGTCGCGCGTCTTGATCAGCGCGCCACGATTGGTGAGTGAGGTGCGGATCACCTCGCTGCGCGGCATCTCTTCAATCAGCTTGTCGATGGCCGCGGCCACCTCATCCAGATAAGCCGCGTCGGGCGACAGCAGAATCGACTGCGCCATTTCGTCGTGCTCGGCCTGGGAGAAGAGATCCATCGCCACCCACTCCGGCGGCGTGTTGCCGTCGGCGATAATCAGGATTTCCGAGGGGCCGGCGATCATGTCGATGCCGACGGTGCCGAATACGCGGCGCTTGGCCGCCGCCACGTAGGCGTTGCCGGGGCCGACGATCTTGTCGACCTGCGGCACGGTCTCGGTGCCGTAAGCCAGCGCCGCTACCGCCTGCGCACCGCCGATGGTGAACACACGGTCGACACCGGCAATCGCCGCGGCCGCCAGCACCAGCTGGTTGTGTTCACCGCCCGGGGTCGGCACCACCATGATGAGTTCGCCGACGCCCGCCACCTTGGCCGGAATCGCATTCATCAGCACCGACGACGGGTACGCGGCCTTGCCGCCCGGCACGTACAGGCCGACGCGGTCGAGCGGGGTGATTTTCTGCCCCAGTACGGTGCCGTCGTCCTCGGTGTAGGTCCACGATGCCTGAGTTTGCTTCTCGTGATAGCGGCGCACGCGATCCGCCGCGGCTTCCAGCGCCTGGCGGGTATC
>JBPPMF010000174.1:0-4188 GCA_051305915.1 Thiobacillus sp.
GCGTCATCCAGCGTCTCGCCCAACAGGGTGTAGCGGCCCACGCCCGACACCAGCATCAGCTGGGTGTGTCCACCCGACACCAGCAGGGCGACAAACGGAAATTCCGGCGGCGTATCGGAAATCAGCGGCGACAGCATGTGGCCTTCCAGATGGTGCACACCGACTGCGGGAATGTTCAGCGCATAGGCCAGCGCGCGCGCCATCCCCGCCCCCACCAGCAACGCGCCGGCAAGCCCCGGTCCCTGCGTATAGGCGATCCCGTCAATGTCGGGTAGTGCGCGCCCACTCTCTGTCAACACCTGTCGGGTCAACGGCAACACGCGCCGGATGTGGTCGCGCGACGCCAGTTCCGGCACCACCCCGCCGTACTCGTTATGCATTGCAATCTGCGAATACAGGGCGTGCGCCAGCAGGCCGTGCACGCTGTCATACAGCGCGACACCGGTTTCATCGCAGGAGGATTCAACGCCTAATACCAGCATAGAGAGAAGCACACAGGTCAAAACGTGCACATCATAGCGCGCGCGGTAGCCGGCGGTGTTTGAGTGGCGTGCAATCCCCCTCAGCAAGGTGGTGGGTTTGGGGTATATTCACTTGCATATCCAGTATGCGCAGTAGGTCTTCATTGCGCTGTGGTTAATCATGGAATACCTATGCCGCACGATGTCCCCCCCTCTCTAGCAGCCGAAAACCAGTGCGATGTGCTGGTCATTGGCGGCGGCCCGGCCGGTTCGACCGCCGCCACGCTGCTGGCGGAAAAAGGTTACCAGGTCACGTTGCTGGAGAAAGCGCATCACCCGCGATTCCACATCGGCGAATCCCTGCTGCCGGCCAACCTGCCCTTGTTCGAGAAGCTGGGCGTACGCGCCGAGGTGGCGGCCATCGGCATGGAAAAGTGGGGGGCAGAATTCGTTTCCCCCTGGCACGAGCACCGCCAGACCTTCGAGTTCGCCGACGCCTGGGACAAATCCATGCCGCTCGCCTACCAGGTGCGCCGTTCCGAGTTCGACGAGATCCTAATTCGCAATGCCGCGCGCAAGGGCGCCGACGTCATCGAAGGCTGTCGCGTGCGCGACGTGGAATTCCTGCCGAACGACGCAGGCGCCATCGTGCGGGCGGAACACGACGACGGTCGCAGCGAGACCTGGCAATGCCGGTTTCTCATCGACGCCTCTGGCCGTGACACTTTCCTCGGCAACCGCTTCAAAGCCAAGCAGCGTAACCCCAAACACAACAGTTCCGCGCTCTATGGCCACTTCACCGGCGCCCAGCGCAACGCGGGCAAGAAGGAAGGTCACATCAGCCTGTTCTGGTTCGAGCATGGCTGGTTCTGGTTCATTCCGCTGGCCGACGGCGCCACCAGCGTCGGTGCGGTGATCTGGCCGGCCCACCTGAAAACCCGCAAGCAACCGGTGCGCGACTTTTTCCTCGACCTCATCGCCCAATGCCCTGTCCTGGCGGAACGGCTGAAGGACGCCGAACTCGTTTCGGACGTGGAAGCCACCGGCAATTTTTCCTATAGTTGCGACCACAGCCACGGCACCCACTATCTGCTGCTGGGCGACGCTTATGCCTTCATCGATCCGGTCTTCTCGTCCGGTGTCTTGTTGGCCATGAACAGCGCCTTCGTCGGTGCCGAGGCGGTTGACTCCTGTCTGCGCCAGCCGGAAAAAGCAGCGAGGGCGCTTAAGCATTTCGACCAGGTGATGAAGCACGGGCCGAAGGAATTTTCCTGGTTCATCTACCGGGTCACCAATCCCACCATGCGTAACCTGTTTATGTCGCCGCGCAATTACTTCCGGGTCAGAGAGGCGTTGCTGTCGGTGCTGGCCGGCGACATCTTCGGCAAGACACCCATCTGGCGTTCGCTCTTCGCATTCAAGGCGATTTATTGCCTCACCTCGCTGGCCAACCTGAAGCGCACGGTTATGGCCTGGAAACGGCGCAAGCTGAATATCCTCCCCCTGGAAGAAGCGGAAGAAACTGGTTGCCGATGATGACTGCGGAAGCGATTCTGCGGCTGGAGGTCCTGCCCGCGTCCCAGCTTTCCCGTCTGGCCGCTGACGGACAGGGCGGCCTGCTGGGTGGCGCCTGTTTTTCTCATCCCGCCCGCCCGCTCGATGCGGGGGAGCTGCCGTTCCTGGCCGTGGATATGAGCCTGCCGGCTGGGGATGAGGCAATCTGTGAAGTCTGGCATGGCGCGGGGCCGCTGGAATCCGGCCGGCAGGGCCCTGTCCGCTACCGTCAGGGCGAAACCCTGCTGTTCGGCTGCGTGAGTCTGGACGAAATCGCTGCGGATGAGCGCCCGCCCCTGCAGGCGGCGACCGAAGCCGCCTACGCATCCATCTTCGAGTTGCTCGAAGCCCGTGGCTATCACGCCCTGCGCTTCTGGAACTATTTCCCCGCGATCAACCGGGAAAGTTACCACGAGGAGCGCTACCGCCAGTTCAATATCGGCCGCCAGGATGCCTTCCTCGCACATGGTCGCTCGGTGATCGGCAATGTGCCCGCCGCCTGTGCCCTCGGTTCTGCCGGCGGCGGCCTCCAGATTGCCTTCCTGGCGGCGCGGACGAACGTGATCAGCGTCGAGAATCCGCGCCAGGTCAGCGCCTACCATTACCCCAGCCAGTACGGCCCGCGCAGCCCGACCTTCTCGCGTGCGGGGCTGGTCAAGCTGGGGGGGGGCGACATGCTGTTCATCTCCGGCACCGCCAGCATCGTCGGCCACCAGACGCTGCACTCCGACGACGTCGCGGCGCAGACGCGGGAATGCCTGCACAACATCGCGGCCATCGTTGCCGAGGCCAACCGCCAGGCGCCGGGCGCCGACTTCCGCCTCGATAACCTGGCCTACAAGGTCTATGTCCGCCATCCAGAAAACCTGGCCACGGTACGCCACGAAATGGCACAATTCATCGGCGTTCCGGTATCCGCCATATTTCTGCAGGCCGATGTGTGCCGCGCCGACCTGCTGGTCGAAATCGAGGCCTCGGGCGGCCATGCCATCGGTCCCAGTCCAGCGGATATTTCATTAGGGAGCAAACCATGCCTCTCCAACGTCGACTGACCGGCCTCGCCACGCTGCTGCTCGCCGGCCTTCCAGCCGGCCACAGTTTCGCTGCTGAAAAACCCCTGTGGGAGTTGGGCGCCGGCATGAGTGCCCTGTCTTTTCCAGATTATCGCGGTTCGGACGAATCCAGCCTCTACGCCATCCCCTTTCCTTACTTCGTCTATCGCGGCAGGTTTCTCAAGGCGGACCGGAACGGCATTCGCGGCACCCTCTTCGATAGCGACCGCATCGAACTCAACCTCAGCATCGGTGCCTCGCTGCCGGTGAACAGCGACGACAGCCGGGCCCGCCAGGGCATGCCAGATCTGCAGCCGACATTGGAGTTCGGCCCCTCGCTCGACCTCAACCTGTGGCGCACCCACGACCGGCGCTACAAGCTCGACCTGCGCCTGCCCGTGCGCGCCGCCGTCACGGTAAAAGGAGGGATGGACGACATCGGCTGGGTGTTCTCACCGCGCCTCAACCTCGACATCATCGATGTCGCAGGGCTTGCCGGCTGGAATCTGGGACTGCTCGCCGGTCCGATGGCCGGTTCGGAACGCAACCATGACTATTTCTATTCGGTGGCGCCGCAATACGCCACCGCCGACCGCCCGGCTTTCGATGCCAAGGGGGGCTACGCCGGCAGCCAGTTCCTGATGTCGGTGTCGAAACGCTACCCGAAATACTGGCTGGGCGCGTTTGCCCGCTGGGATAGTCTCAAGGGCGCCGTCTTCGCCGAGAGCCCGCTGGTCAAGCGTGAAAATTACCTTGCCGCTGGCGTCGGCATCGCCTGGATCCTCGGGAAATCAGCCACCCGCGTCGAGGTGGTCGAGTGAACATGGCACTGGCTTCGCCGCCCAGCCTGCCCAGGCGCTGGCTGCATCGGCTTCACGAATACGCAGCGCTGTGGTTCGGCCTGGGACTGCTCGGCACGACGACCCTGACCTGGTCGCTGCTCGCCGTACCGCTCTCTCACGTATTGCCGAAGCGTTGGGCCGAGCCGCACGGGCGTTGGGCCATCACCACCGTTTTTCGCATCGACCTCGCTGCGCTTGCCCTGATTGGGGCCTGCCGTTTTGACCTCAGCGCGCTTGACGTCCTGCGCGATGAAGGCCCGCTGATCGTCGCCCCCAACC
>JBPPMF010000188.1:0-4221 GCA_051305915.1 Thiobacillus sp.
CGAACTGCATGCGCCCAGCGTGAACAGCAGCACCGCCACGGCGAGTGCACGCATCACGACAATTCCCTGTCCAGCAAGGCTTTCAGCTTCGCAAAGTCGAACTCGCCCAGCTTGTGTTCGAGGATGCGGCCGTCCTTGCCGATGATGAATGTGGTGGGCGTGAGCTGCACGTCACCGAAGGCGCGCGCGTGCTCGCCGTCGACGTCAAGCACGACCGGAAACGGCAGTTGCCGCGTCTGTACAAAATTCTGCACGTAGTTCGGCGGATCGTAACTCATCGCCACCGCGACGATTTCAAAACCGCGGCCCTGATACTGGTTGTAGGTTTCGATCATGTCGGGCATTTTCTTGATGCAGCCGGGACAGGAGGTCGCCCAGAAATTGACCAGCACGACCTTGCCGCGCATTTCATCAAGGACGATGGAGCGGCCGTCCAGTGTGGTGAACGTGGCCGCCGGCGCCTGTGGTTTTTCCATCAGGGCATAGGCCAGCGCGCCCAGAATGGCGAGCACAGTAACGGCGATTAGAAGCGGCTTGGCGTATTTCAATCGGTTGCCTTGCAACTAGACGGTGTATGACCGCGCCAGCGCAACATAGTGCTCGGCGGAATAATTGAAATAGGCGATTTCTTCGGCGGTGAGCGGTCGAACCAGTCTGGCGGGACGGCCCAGATACAGATGCCCGGATTCGAGCACTTTGCCTTCCGGCACCAGCGAACCGGCGCCCAGCAGCACGTGCCTCTGCACCACCGCACGGTCGAGTATGATGCTGCCCATGCCGATCAGGCATTCGTCCTCGATCGTGCAGGCATGCAGGATGACGGCATGGCCGACGGTGACGCGTGCGCCGATGACCAGTGCCCCGCCCGCCGGGTTGGCCGGTGTCTTGTGCGACACGTGCAGTACGCTGTTGTCCTGGATGTTGCTCGCCTCGCCGATGGCGATCGAATTGACGTCGCCGCGGATCACCACGCCCGGCCACACCGAGGCGTCACGGCCCAGGCTGACTTCGCCGATCACCGTGGCGCGCGGGTGTACCCAGGCGCCGGCGGCGAGTTGCGGGTGGACACCCCGGAAGGCGGCAATGTGATCTAAAGCCATGGTGGACAAAGGGTTGAAACGTAGCGGAAGCGGGCTCAAATTATAATCGTTGTACGCGACCGCTTTTCCTTCGGCATTCTCTGTGTTCTATTTGTGAAAGACTTTCCATGAATCCCCTGCTCGATTTTTCCGGTCTGCCCCGTTTCGCCGAATTCAAGCCTGAATACGTCACCCCCGCCATCGACCAGTTGCTGGCCGCCGCCCGCGCCGCCGTGGCGCGGGCCGAAGCTGCCGACACGCCGGCCGAATGGGACGCTTTCGTCGCCCCGCTCGACGATGCGAACGAGAAGCTGGGCCGCGCCTGGGGCCAGGTGTCGCATCTGCATTCGGTGATGGATTCGCCCGAACTGCGCGAGGTCTACAACGAAAACCTGCCGAAGATCACCATCTTTTACGCCGAACTGGGGCAGAACGAGGCGCTGTTCGCCAAGTTCAAGGCGCTGAAAGCCAGCCCGGGCTATGCTGCGCTGTCGGCCCCGCGCCAGAAGATCGTGGAGAACGAACTGCGCGATTTCCGCCTCGGCGGCGCCGAGCTGCCGGACGACAAGAAGGCCCGCTTCATGCAGGTGCAGGAGGAACTGGCGCAGCTGTCGGCCAAATTCGAGGAGAACATCCTCGACGCCACCAACGACTATGCCCTCATCATCGACGAGCAGGACGAACTCGCCGGCATTCCCGAGGATGTGCTGGAAACGGCGCGCGCCGCGGCTGAGGCCGCCGGCACCACCGGCTGGAAATTCACCCTGCACATGCCGTCCTACCTGCCGGTGATGCAGTATGCCGACAGCCGCGAGCTTCGCCAGATTATGTACCGCGCCTACGTCACTCGCGCCTCCGAGTTCGGCAAGCCCGAGCTCGACAACACGCCGCTGATCTCCGGCATCCTCAAGCTGCGCCGCGAAGCCGCCGAACTGCTGGGATTCAATAGTTACGCCGAAGTCTCGCTCGCCGCCAAGATGGCTGACTCCCCGGCCGAGGTGCTGAAGTTCCTCGACGAACTCGGCGCCCGTGCCCGTTCCTATGCCGAAAAGGACTACGCTGAACTCAAGGCTTTCGCCCGCGACGAATTGGGCCTCGAAGAACTGCAGGCCTGGGACACCACTTACGTTTCGGAAAATCTCAGCGTCGCCCGCTACAGCTTCTCCGACCAGGAAGTGAAGCAGTACTTCCCCGAGCCGCGCGTGCTGGCCGGCTTGTTCAAGCTGATCGAGACGCTGTACGGCCTGCACGTGCGCGAGGACAGCGCGCCGGTTTGGCACCCCGACGTCAAGTTCTACACGCTCACCGACCACGGCGGCCAGCGCATCGGCCAGTTCTATCTCGACCTCTATGCGCGCGCATCCAAGCGCGGCGGCGCCTGGATGGACGACGTCATCACCCGCCGCAAAAAGAACGACGGCATCCAGACCCCGGTGGCGTATCTCAACTGCAATTTCTCCGGGCCGGTGGGTGATAAACCTGCGCTGTTCACCCACGACGAAGTCATCACCCTGTTCCACGAGGCCGGCCACGGCCTGCATCATCTGCTGACGCAGATCGAGGAACTCGGCGTGTCCGGCATCAACGGCGTCGAATGGGACGCGGTCGAACTGCCGAGCCAGTTCATGGAAAATTTCTGCTGGGAATGGGACGTGCTGAAGCACATGACTTCGCACGTGGAAAGCGGCGAGCCGCTGCCGCGCGCACTGTTCGACAAGATGTTGGCGGCGAAGAACTTCCAGTCCGGCCTGCAGACGTTGCGCCAGATCGAGTTCGCCAGCTTCGACATGCACCTGCACGACGATTTCGACCCCACCGGCAGCCGCACCGCGCAGGACCTGATCGACGATATCCGCAAGCAAGTCGCGGTCATCATGCCGCCACACTACAACCGCTTCCCTAATAACTTCTCACATATCTTTGCCGGCGGCTACGCGGCGGGCTATTACAGCTACAAGTGGGCGGAAGTGCTGTCGGCCGACGCCTACGCGCTGTTCGAGGACGAAGCCGAAGGCTACGGCGGTGTGCTGAATCCCGAAGTCGGCCATCGTTTCTGGAGCGAGATCCTGGCCCAGGGTGGCGCCCGTCCGGCGCTCGAATCCTTTAAGGCTTTCCGCGGCCGCGAACCGACTATCGACGCGCTGCTGCGCCACAACGGCATGGCTTAAGCGTGGCTGTTGACGCATACGATTCCACCATGGGCTTAGCCCATGGTGGCCTGCCCTTTATGCTCTTCAGCGTACTTGCGGGTAAAGCCCCGGCCGGATATGGCCGTTAGAGCGGAGGGTTACGTCTTTCGGGAGCACGGCATGAAAGCAGGATTCATCTTGATGGCGGTATGGCTGGTGGCGGCGAGCATGCCGCTTGCCGCCGCGCAACTGTATCAATGGAAGGATGCGCAGGGCCGCATGGTCTACAGTGACCAGCCGCCTCCGCCCAGTATCAAGAATGCTGCACAAAAGTCCTTCAAGGGCAGCGTCATCGAGGTCGGCGAGTCCTACGCGACCAAAACGGCACGCGAGAAAAATCCGATCACCTTGTATGCCAATGCATGCGGCTTGCCCTGCGACCAGGCGCGGCAGCTGCTCTTGGACCGTGGCGTACCTTTCAGTAACAAGGATCCGCAGGCCAGCCCCGAAGCGCAGGCCGAACTGCAGAAGCTCACCGGGCAGCTCCGCGTGCCGGTGCTCGTGGTCGGTAGCGACAAGATCGACGGCTTTGAAACCGGTCAGTGGCAGGCTCTGCTGGATCGCGCCGGCTATCCGAAATCCGCCCCGCCCGGCCACAAGCAGCCGCCGCAGACCGCCGCATCCCCGGCACCTGCTGCGCCTTGAGGCGCGTGTCGCGCCAGTCGGCGACTGCCCTAAAGGATTCATAGCAATCCCCCTTGCGGGGTACTCCGATCCACTATGAGCTCTTGTGCCCTTCAGGGTAAAAGCTCATGTGGAGTCGTATGCGCTACACTCGCCGCCATGAAAATCGCCGCCTGGAATGTCAACTCCCTCAAGGTCCGCCTGCCGCAGTTGCTGGACTTTCTTGCCACCCGTCAGCCGGACGCGGTGTGCCTGCAGGAAACCAAACTCACCGACGACAATTTCCCGGTTGCGGAACTGGACGCCGCCGGCTACCGCGTCGCCTTCGC
>JBPPMF010000235.1:0-3526 GCA_051305915.1 Thiobacillus sp.
TGGCGCCCCGAAGACGAATCGAACGTCCGACCTACCCCTTAGGAGGGGGTTGCTCTATCCACTGAGCTACCGGGGCGTGGCGCGCATTGTACCGAATCACGCAGGGATTACCGAACCACGCCGCGCGCTATGATGGGTGTGAGGAGAGTCTATGAAACTGATACTGGGTGGGCTGGCGGTGCTGTTGCTGGTGGCAAGTTCGGTCTTGTGGATGCTGCGGCCGGGTGGGCAGCGGCCCGAAGGCAGCCTGGCGCCGGACTTTGAATTGCCGGACCAGAAGGGTCAGACGCATCGCCTGGGCGATTACGCCGGGCGCTGGCTGGTGCTGTATTTCTACCCTCGGGACGACACACCGGGCTGCACCGCACAGGCCTGCCGCTTTCGCGACGACATCGGGGTGCTGGGCGATCTCAACGCAGTGGTGGTGGGGGTGAGCGTGGATGACACCCAGGCGCATGCCGATTTCGCCCGCAAATATGAATTGCCGTTTTCCCTGCTGTCGTACCGCGACGGCAAGACAGCAGCGGCCTACGGTAGCCTGCTGAATCTGGGGGTGATCAAATTTGCGCGCCGCCACACCTTCATCATCGCGCCGGATGGCCGCATCGCCGCGCGCTTCGACAAGGTCGACCCGGCACGGCATGTGGAGGAGGTCGCGCGCACGCTGCGAATCCTGCAACGGCCACCCAGCACGACAACTGCCCTGCCAGACGACCAATCATGAACTAGAAATAAGGATATTCGACTACAGGCACCAATCCATGACTCGTGGCTTCTCCACCACCAGTTCTGCCTTCGTCGCATTGATCGTCCTGATCTGCGGCTTGGGTCTGAATAGTCTGGTGCAGTTGAGAACACTGGGCTCGCAAATGCAGACAGTGGTCGAGAACCACAACCGCAAGATCGATATCATCACGCAAACCCAGGTGGCATCACATACCCGCACCGACAGGTTGTTACATATGGCGCTGACTGACGATCCGTTCGAACGCGACGCCCATTTCCTGGAATTCAACCGCGCCGGCTTTCTGGTCGGAACTGGGCGCACTGCCTTACACCAAATGGGGTTCACGCCCGACGAGCAACGCAGCTTCAACACCCAGACAAGCCTGGTTAATAACATTCAGTCGGTGCAGGAACGTGTGATCGATCTGCTCAACGCCGAACGCAGTGCGGATGCGAATCGGGTATTGGTACTGGAAGCCATCCCCCTCCAGGAAGCTTTCAACCAGCAGCTGGCCGACATGCGCAACCTGTATCAACAGGCCAACCTGGCCGCCCAGCAGCAGGCGCAGCGAACCTACCGGCACACATTTTTTCTCACTCTGGCATTCGGCATTGCGGCAATCACCCTGGCGCTGCTGATTGCCTGGCGCACGCTGCGAAGAATTCGCCTGAAATCACAGCTGATAGACGAGCAGATGGCGGAGCTGGAACGTTCCCGGACGGCGCTTCTCGAGGAAGCCACGCATGATCCGCTGACCGGGCTGGCCAACCGGCGGCTTTTTTACGACCGGCTGCAGCAGGCGGTCCGCCACGCCAATCGCTACGGCGGCAAGGTCGGCATTCTGTATGTGGATCTGGACAGCTTCAAGGCGATCAACGATCGCTATGGCCACCATATAGGCGACGCCGTGCTAACCGAAGTGGCGAAACGTCTCACCTCCAGCATTCGCGATTCCGATTCGGTTGCGCGCTTGGGGGGCGACGAGTTCGTGATGTTGCTGGAAGGCGTGCAAGGACGCGAAGATTGCCTCGCCGCCGCGCACAAGATCGAGCAGGCGCTGAGCACGGACACGAATTTCTATGGGCTCGATGTGGGGATCGCAGCCAGCATCGGCCAGGCGCTGTATCCCGACGACGGCGCCGACGAAGACGCCCTGATTCGCGCCGCCGACGCCGCCATGTATCGAGTCAAATCCGGCTGGGAATCAGCACACCAGCGCCACCTGCCGTTTCAGTGAGGCGCGTCAGTACGGCTGAGTCGGCCAGCCTCGCGCTCGCGGCGGACCTTGGCGCTCCAGATCCACACGTACTGCACCCCCGATAGCACGGCGATGACGAACACCGTCACGAACAGCGGCTGCAGCCAGTCGTCCAGCGCGAGCAATCCGGCCAGGCCGCCCAGCACCAGCGCCAGCAGCGTGAACTCGGCAAACATGTGCGTCTTGCCGAGCCAGGTGGGATGAATCTCCAGATGCCCCGCCAGCCCGCGGTAACTCAGCGCGCCCAGCACGATGACTGTGTCGCGCAGCAGGATAGCCAGCGTCACCCACAGTGGGATCGCACCCACCTGCGTCAGCATCACCAGCGTCACCAGGCCCAGCGCCTTGTCGGCGACGGTGTCGAGCGCGGCGCCAAGTTGCGTCATCTGATTCAGCCAGCGCGCCAGCAGACCGTCGATGCCGTCTGACACCGCGGCGGCGAGAAACAACCAGCAGGCCGCTTCCCAGCGCTGCTGCAGGATCAGCCACGCCACCACGGGCACCGCGGCGATGCGCAGCAGGGTGATGACGTTCGGCAGGTTGAAGATGCGCTCACTCATGCCTGCAGACTACTCAAGCCAGGGGCTGTCTGGCAAGCTCGTCCCATAGCTTGTCGAGCCGTTTGGCCGACACCGGATACGGCGTTTTGAGTTCCTGCGCGAACAGCGAAATACGCAGTTCCTCCAGTTGCCAGCGGAAATCGTCCAGCGCCACGGGCACCTCGCCTTTCACCTGCGCGCGCCGCGCCAGGTACTTGTTCTGCAACGTCAACACGCCGGCCATGCCGCGCGAATCGCGCTGCTCGGACGCGGGCAGTTTCTCCAGGCGCTTGAGAATGCCTCCTAAATAGCGCGGCAAATCCTTCAGATGCGTCCAGGGTGTGGCGGTGATGAAATCGGCTGACACCAGCGCGGCCAGGTGCGCGGTTTCGTCGCGCATCGCGGCGGTGAACTGCGGCTTGGCGGCAAGGCGCGCCGCCACCTGCGCGTGCAGGTCGAGGATTTCTGCCGCGTCGCGCAGCAGCGCCTGCTTCACCACGGCGATTCGGGGCTTGGCGCGTTCCTTCTGCTTGCCGAAGATTTTCGCGTCGCGCGGCGTATCGTCGTCGCCCAGCAGCGCGCGCGTGGCGATGGCATCGATCAGCGCCGCGCGCAGTTGTTCGGCGCTACCGAAGTTACGGAATTTCAGCGCCAGCGCGGTCTCGCGCGACAAATCCTTGTCGAGCTGCTTGAACTGGATGGCCAGCGCGATGCGCAGCAGGCGCACCACGCCGCGGCGGGTTTCGGCTTCCGCCACTTCAGCGGTATCGAGCAGGCGCAGGTCGACGCTCTCGCCGTTGTCGACCAGCGCCGGATAGCCGATCAGCTCGCGCGCGCCGCGCTTGAATTTGACCTGCTCCGGCAGATCGCCGAAATTCCATTCGACCAGGCCGGTACGCTCGAACTCGCTGTCCTCGGCGCCGCCGCCATAGGTGATGCGCGCCGCGGATGAACAGTTCGCGCGACAGCACCGGATCGATGCTGCCGTAGTGGATCTAGCGC
>JBPPMF010000283.1:0-4788 GCA_051305915.1 Thiobacillus sp.
TATACAGGCGTTTGGAATCCGAAACACTCAGCGCGTAGTTCATTTTCCGGAGCTGCCAGTTCACGCCGGCACGCAGGGTTTTGGAAATGAACGCGCCGCTGCGCAGGTCGAACACCGGTCCGGGCGTGCCCACACCGAAGGCGATGCAGTTCGGCGCGGGCGGTGTGCTGAACGGCCAGTCCAGCACTAGCTGCAGGTTGCCTTCCGCGTCCGGACACTGGTAGTTATAGAGCGTTCCACTCGTCCCCAGCAGTTGCGTGATGTCGCTGACATCCTCGACGTAGCTCGCGCTCCAGTTTGTGCTGCGGGTGCGGTGACGTGCGGACAGGTTGTAGCTGGGGCCGAAATAGCGCTCGCCAGCCAGGACTTCGATGTTGGTGCGACGGCTGGGCGCGAAACCGAAACCGAGGAGGTAGGCCGTCCCGCTGGTTTCGGTCAGGCTGGGATATTCATTCCACTCTTCCCCCACCGAGCCCAGGACGCGAAATTTGCGGGTCAGCGCATAGCCCAGATCGAGGACGAGGCGCTCGAAGGTGGTGTCGGCCGCATTGCGGTTATCTGCCTGGCGAATGGAGTAGTTGAGCCCCCAGCCGAGGTCGTTGAAGCGGGTGCCGCTGGTGAGCCCCGCGTTGATCGCATTCACGGTGGAATCGGATGCGGTGGCAACGTTGTTCTCGAAAATGGCACCGCTGGCGGTGTAGCGCGCCTGGGCATCGGCGAAGGTGCCGAGGCGTTTCTGGATATAGGGACTGATGGAATACGTGCCGACGGTGGCGCGGTTGCTGTCGTTGGTGTCGGCCTCGGCGGGCGAGCCGAGCAGCGAAATCAGTTCCTGCGAAATGCGGGCGCTGCCGTCGATGAACAGGAAATCCTCGACCAGTTCGGCTTTGCCGATGGCGTTGAGGTCGTGATAAATGCTGTCGCCGTCACTGTAGGCGCCGTCATCGCCGATCCGCGTCACGCCGCGCAGTCCGTATTGCAGGGTGGCCTGCGCCCGGCGCGAACCTTCGGATTGCAGGCTGAAGCCCGGTGTGACGCCGAGGATCAGCGCGCTTTCCGGATTGCTTGCGCTTTGATTGGCGTTGTCGGTGTAGGTGGCCGAGCCGCCGACGCTGGGCGTCAACCGCCAGTTGAGTGCCTGTGCCGGCATGGCACAGGCCAGCGCCACAAAGAAGGCCAGGCGGCCAGCGAGGGAAGCCTGCCGGTACGGCGCCGATTGGGCGCGCGACACGGCGGGCTTATTTGCCGTAACTGCCATAGTAACCATAGTAATAATCTGCACCCGGGGTCGGCGTGGTTTTGTTCAGCAACATGCCCACCACTTCGCATGACTGGATATGGCTGAGCGCTTCACGCACTGCTTCCTGCGAGGTTTTTTCGGCTTCCACCACCATGACGATCTGCCCCATGTGGGTGGCCAGCACGCTCGATTCGCTGGTGGCCAGCAGCGGCGGCGAATCGAACAGGATGATGCGGTCTGGGTAACGGTTGCCGATGTCCTCGATCAGCCGGGTCATGGCGGCGCTCGCTAGCAGTTCGGTGGCGCGCGCGTAAGTGCGGCCGGCGGGCAGCACGGTGAGCTTGGCGATGTCGGTGCGGATCAGCACGTCGGACAGTTTCAGGTCCTTGTCCTGCAACACGTCGAGCAGGCCCTTGTCGGCATCGATGCCAAGATATTCGGGTACGCGCGGCTTGGCGACGTCGGCGTCGATCAACAGCACGGTGCGATCCATTTCCATCGCCATCGAGATGGCGAGGTTGATGGCGCAGAAGCTCTTGCCCTCGCCCGGTAGCGAACTGGTGACCATGATGAGGTTGCCGTTCTTGACCCGCGCGGCGCCCTGGCCAAAGGCATTGGCGATCAGCGGCCGCTTGATGATGCGGAATTCTTCGGCAATCTGGCTTTTTCCGGCATCGGGTGCCACCACGCCCATGCGATGCAGGCGCGCCAGGTTGATCGATTGAACCCGGCTATTGCCATCCAGCGCCGGGGCGTCGTCCGGCAGGTTGAACATCGGATCGACCGGGGTGGCCACGAACGGCGAGTCGTGACGGCTGCGCTGCCGGTTAAGCGCTTTTTCGATCATGCCGGCTTCGTGTGCAGGCGCGCCTGGATTGTCCTGGGGCTGCGGGTTGGATGCGCCTGCGCCGATCTTGCCGGCTGCTTTTTCAATAATGCTCATGGTTTGGTTTCTCCTAGCCCGCGCGCGACACAAGCAGTTGCAGGACCATCACCGCACCGTAGGCGGCAATCAGGCTACCGAGTGCGGCTAGATAAGTCAGCAGGCCTTTGCGCTTGCGGCGGCGGGTTTCGTCGGTTTCCACCCGTGACACAGCACCCAGCAGCGGCAGGCCGGTCAGCTCACGCAGTGCGCGGCGGTCGGTGACGGTGCGGCGCAGCTGGCTTAGCAGGAAGGCCACGGCGACCCCTGCGCCCAAGCCTCCAAGTGTCACCAGCGACAGCAACTGCGGGCGATTGGGGAACGCCGGCTGACTCGGCACGAAGGGCGGATCGATCACGCGGAAATCGACGGAATCGGTCTTGCTTTCGACCTCGCCCGACATGGTGACGGACTCGCGCCGTTTCAGCAGTGCATCGTAGTTCTGGCGGTAGACGTCGTAATCGCGCATCAGCTGGGTGTAATCCTGCTCGACCTGCGGAATCATGTTGGACGCATTGCGCAGGTCGTTATACCGCCGCTGATATTCACCCACCCGCGCGCCCAGCGATGCCACGGTGGCATCCGCTTCGGCAATGGCGATGGTGAGTTGCTGGTAGACCGGGTTCTGGATGCGGGAGGTGGACGGATCGTTCTTGCGTCCGGCCAGTTCGATTTTCTTCTGCGCTTCCAGCTGCGCAATCAGACGCTTGGTCGACTGGATGTCCGGGTGCAGGTCGGTATATTTCATCCGCAGCTGGTCCATCTGTTTTTCAAGCGCCTGGATACGGCCATCGATCTCGCTGTGGGTCGGCACGGCGGCCTCGGCAGCGCTGAGCTCAGGTTCTTCGTCAGCCAACTGGCGCTTGAGCTGATTGCGGCGGTTGGTAGCTTCCTGCTGGTCGAGTTGTGCCTGCCGCATCAGGGCACTTGCTTCAGCCAGCTTGGCGTAATAGTCGCCGCCCTGCCCCGGCATCATGCCGATGTGCTTGCGCTTGAATTCGGTGAGGGCAGTTTCCGCGTCGGTGAGTTTTTGCTGATATTGCTGCAGCTGTTCCTCAATGAAACGCTGCGAGCTGGAAATGTCGAGCCGGGTCTTGCCCAGGCTGGTCTCGACAAAAATGGTCAGCAGAGACTGCACTACTTTTTTCGCCAGCTCAGCATCGGCAGTCTGGTAGCTGATGGTGTAGAGGTTTTCGCGGCCGGCGTCGGCAATGGAAATCTTTTTCGACAGTCTATTCAGCATCGCCTCGGTCTGCTCGGGCGTTTTGGCCTGCACGTCCTGATCGGTCATGCGCGCGACCTTTTCCAGCGTCGGGCGGCTGACCAGTTGCCGCGTCATCAGATTGATCTGCTGCTGCACGTTGGGCTGCACCGTCAACCCGGACAGCAGCGGCTGGAGCAGGGTCTGGGTGTCGACATAGACGCGTGCCGAAGCCTGATAGCGGTCGGGGATCGTCATGACCCAGGTCCAGCCGACGATACACACCAGCCAGGCCACTGCCACGCCCCACCAGCGGCGATACCAGGCGGCTTTGGCGTAACCCAGAATTTGTTGAAGTACTTGATCCATGCGGACGTTCCATCAAAAAGCACCCGACAGCCTGCGGCCCGGGTACAAAAGCGCCGCCAAAAGGCGGCGCAAACAATTAGAACAGGCTTTCTGGGACTACCAGCACATCGCCCGGACGCATGTCGACGTTGGCTGAAATGTCGCCGCCTCTGAGCAGGTCTTCGAGCCGCACGCCGAGGCGTTCTTCCTTGCCGTCGACGGTGCGCAGGATGTAGGCCTTGTTGCCGGAAGCAAAATCGGTCAGACCGCCGACCGAGATCATCAGGTCGATCAGGCTCATTTTCTCGCGGTAATTCAGCGCCTGCGGCTTGGCCGCTTCGCCCACGACGCGGATCTGCTGGTCGAACGGACCGATGCCCCCTGCAACGATGACGGTGACGATGGGTTCCTGAATGTATTTGGACAGCGCCTTTTCAATGTCGCGCGCCAGCTGGCTGGGGGTCTTGCCGGAAGCCTGAAGATCCTCGATCAGGTTCATGGTCATTTTGCCGTCGGGACGGACCGGGAAGTTGCCGGATACTTCTGGATTGCGCCAGACAAAGACGTTGACCGAGTCGCCGGGGCCCACCAGATAGTGCCAGTCATAGCTGCCTGTCTGCGCCGGTGCGGGCGAATACGCCTTGGTGGCGCAACCTGTCATGGCGGCAACGGCCAGAACCACGCTTGCGAGCGCAATTTGTTTCTTGATCATCAACATCCCCCTCCTCCTTAATATTCAGTAAATCCGCTGGCATTATGCCAGAGCGAAATTAACCCGGATCAATCATTCAACCAGGCTTCGAATCAATACCAGCGCTGACGACACGGGATCCGGACTTTAAAACCGGCTTTAACGCAAAAAGACCAGTAGCAAGCCGCGAGCCAGGCTGCCAGCCCCAACTTCCGTAATATATATAGCTCTTTAATAATATATAGCGCGGCCTAGCCAGCCGCGACGTTGGCGATCCGACACCGGTGTCGTAAGTCCATCGCCGGTCGCGGTATCATGCCGCCCCATGAGCCATCCTGATATCGACAGCCTCGACACCCTGCGCCTGCGCATCCGCGAATTCGCCC
>JBPPMF010000317.1:0-3163 GCA_051305915.1 Thiobacillus sp.
ATGCTGCCGGCGGCGGCGCGCGCCAACTGGTTCAGCGCGGCCGGTTCACAGGCGACATTCTCCTGTTCCAGCACCTCGCCCAGATGCTGCGCTACCAGCGCGGGCGTCATCGGCTTCAGGTTGAACTGCAGGCAACGCGACAGCACCGTCACCGGAATCTTCTGCGGGTCGGTGGTGGCGAGAATGAATTTGACATGGGCGGGTGGCTCTTCCAGCGTTTTCAGCAGGGAATTGAACGCCGGCTGCGAGAGCGTGTGCACTTCGTCGATGATGTAGACCTTGTAGCGCCCCACCGTCGGCGCGTATTGCGCGTTGTCGAGCACCTCCCGCATGTTGTCGACGCCGGTGTTCGATGCAGCATCGAGCTCGAGCAGATCGACGAAGCGCCCGGCGTCGATCTGGGTGCACGCAGAACAAACGCCGCACGGTGTCGCTGTGACGCCGGTTTCGCAATTGAGACACTTGGCAAGGATGCGCGCCAGCGTGGTCTTGCCCACCCCGCGCGTGCCGGTCAGCAGATAGGCATGATGCAGCCGCCCCTGCGTCAGCGCATTGGAGAGCGCCTGCACCACATGCTCCTGCCCCTTGAGGTCGGCGAACACGCGCGGCCGCCATTTGCGCGCCAGCGCAAGTGCGGGAGAAGCCGAGTCACCGAAGAGATCAGTCATGTGCTTAGGGGCTAGGATCTGGGGCTAGGATCTAGGGAATGCGGCGGCAGCACCCGCGGATCAGCCCCCGCGAACCCTAGCCCCTAGATCCTAATTCATAGCCCCTGCAAAAATTAAGTGGCGAGCCTTACCCCGGCACTGGCATCGGTCGCTGGGGCTGCTTCCTTCCGGACCTGACCCGATTCACAACTTAGCCATGCGGGGAGACCCGCCGCGTGCATTTTAACGCAGAAGCGTCGCGTGCCCTACTGAAAATCCTGCGCTTACTCCTCGCCCGCCGGCACGGTCAGCCGGCGTTTTTTCACCGCATCGGCCAGCATCCGCAGCAGCGGAATGGTGTCGTCCCAGCCAATGCAGGCATCGGTGATCGATTTGGCATATTCCAGCGGCTGGCCCGGGATCAGGTCCTGGCGGCCCGCATTCAAATGGCTCTCGATCATCGCGCCAATGATGCGGCTGTCGCCGCCCGCAACCTGCGCGGCCACGTCGGCGCCGACATCGATCTGGCGCTGGTACTGCTTGCTCGAATTGGCATGCGAAAAATCGATCATCAACTGCTGGCGCAAACCGGCTGCGGCCAGTTCACCACATGCCAGATTGACACTGGCCACATCGTAGTTCGGTGCCTTGCCGCCACGCAGAATGACATGCGCGTCTTCATTGCCTGAGGTGCTGAACACCCCGACGTAGCCCGACTTGGTAATGGATATGAAATGGTGGCGCCCTGCTGCCGCCTTGATCGCGTCGACGGCGATCCGCAGGCTGCCGTCGGTGCCGTTCTTGAACCCCACCGGGCACGACAGGCCGGATGCCAGTTGGCGGTGCGACTGCGACTCGGTGGTGCGCGCACCGATGGCGCCCCAACTCACCAGGTCGGCGATGTATTGCGGCGAAATCAGGTCTAGGAATTCGGTCGCGCAGGGCAGCCCGACTTCACTGATCTCCAGCAACAACTTGCGCGCCAGACGCAGGCCTTCGTTGATGTCGAAGCTCTCATCCAGATGCGGATCGTTGATCAGCCCCTTCCAGCCCACGGTAGTGCGCGGTTTCTCGAAATACACCCGCATCACAATGATGAGGTCGTGCGCCAGCTCGTCGGCCAGCGGCTTCAGCTTGCGCGCGTAATCGATCGCCGCGGCGGGGTCGTGGATGGAACACGGGCCGACAACGACGAACATGCGATCGTCCGCCCCGCGCAGCACGTCATGGATGGCGCTGCGTGCACGCGCCACGTGCGCATGCACGGTTTCGTTGGCGCGCAGCTCGCGCATGATCTGCATCGGGGCAAGCAGTTCGCCGCTTTGTTCGATGCGGGTGTCGTCGGTTCGGGTGGCAGACATTTTGGTGCTCCGGTTTGTTTGGCGTTGAGCTTCCGTTGCGGCTTCTTTAAAACGAAAAAACCGCCAGCGGACTGGCGGTTTCGTTAAGGCTGCTGTTCGTCTCAGCGCCTCCCGACCGCCTGTGGCGTGGGATAAAAGCAGCTAAAAAAGAAGAAAGTGGCCAAGTTCATGCGTGTCAGTCTATCAAAACCCGCGTGCCGGCGCCAATCGCTTTAAACGCAATGGGCGTCAAGTTCGAAACGCCTTCGCCGCCGATCCGCCCTGCGGCTCGATTTTCGGCGGGGCTGTAAGGGGGGAAGTCAAAATCAGTACTGTGATAACAGGGTAGCAAGTGTGCTTGCATTGAGAACCTACCGCAAAGTCTATTTATTCCTTATCACCTTGGTGGACACCGGCTCCCCATCTATGTATTCAGTTACCTTGCAAGGCGTTCTCTTTCTCGCCTTTGGGTCATTGAATTGTTTAGACAGAGCCGATGCCTGATTGATGAGAATTAATTGCTTCGGCGTCCCAGGCGGAATAAGAATCCCTGGAATTTTTTTGCTCTTGTTCGACTTTGCCATAGGGGTTACAAACTGAGCGACACTAGTCGATTGGACTCAATTACGCCGTCCCGCCCACCGTCAACCCATCGATCCGCAGCGTCGGCTGACCCACGCCGACCGGCACGCTCTGCCCTTCCTTGCCGCAGGTGCCCACACCGGAATCCATCTCCATGTCGTTGCCGATCATCGATACGCGGGTCAGCACTTCGGGGCCGTTGCCGATGAGGGTGGCGCCTTTCACCGGGTAGGTGATCTTGCCGTCTTCGATCATGTAGGCCTCGGCGGCGGAGAAAACGAATTTGCCGCTGGTGATGTCGACCTGGCCGCCGCCGAAGTTGACGGCGTAGAGGCCATTCTTCACCGAGGCGATGATTTCCTGCGGATCCTTGTCGCCGTTGAGCATCAGGGTGTTGGTCATGCGCGGCATGGTGAGGTGGGCGAAGGATTCGCGCCGTGCGTTGCCGGTGATCGGCATGCCCATCAGGCGGGCGTTCATCATGTCCTGCATGTAGCCGGTGAGGATGCCGTCTTCGATCAGCACGGTGCGCTGGGTGGGGTTGCCTTCGTCGTCGACGTTGAGCGAACCGCGGCGCAGCGGAATGGTGCCGTC
>JBPPMF010000167.1:0-5215 GCA_051305915.1 Thiobacillus sp.
GTACAGGGCCCGTGCACGATGGAGCGGTGGGCGATCGACGTGTACTCGCCGATCTCGACCCGCCCGCCGGCCTTGGAGTGGATCACGACGCCGTCCTGGATGTTCGAGTGCGCGCCGATGACGATAGGATCCATGTGGCCGTTCTCGTCGACTTCGTCGGCGCGAATCACGGCATAGGGGCCGATGAAGACATTCTCGCCGATGATGATGTGGCCACAGATGATAGCGGTGGGATCGACAAACGCGGTTTCGTGGACGACCGGCAGGTCGCCTCGCGGGTTGCGGCGAATCATGGTGTATTCCTTTGCTTGTGTGGCTGAAAAAACCGATGGCCGAATGTGGTCCGGTGCGTGTTCTGATGCTCAAGTCCGGTGCGCGCGCTGATGCAGTCATCCCGGCAAATGCGGGCTCAGGCGTGCCCGGCTGGATGCGGAAAGAAGAACCCGGTCAGGCGCGCCATGGCACCGTCGCGGTCGAGCATCACCAGCTCCGGTCCGTCTTCGGGCATCCGGGCGGGCAGCATGCGCCGAGTCCGTCCGTCGCACACGATCTTGTCGGGGCACCAGCGGTGGATCAGTCCCGACAGCGCGGTGCGCGGCTCGCCCCAGATGACGGTGGCCGTAGCCCGACCCAAGCCGTGGCGCATCAGGTCGTGCTCAAGCCGTTT
Source organism: Thiobacillus sp. (assembly GCA_051305915.1). Lineage (GTDB taxonomy): Bacteria > Pseudomonadota > Gammaproteobacteria > Burkholderiales > Thiobacillaceae > Thiobacillus. Next base: position 668 of record JBPPMF010000167.1, read on the forward strand.
CTGTTCGGCTGGCGCAAGCCGTGCTGCACGTTCGCCCGGCAGGAGGGCGGCAGGGCCATCCGGGTCGAAAACGGAGCGGGTGTCGAGCACGCTCGCCACCAGCAATTCGACATCGGTGGAGGTGGCAATTTCGCCGGCGCGGCGCAGCAGTGCCGAACCGCTGTGGCCGTGGGTGAAGGGAACCAGAATGCGTTGACGGGTTTTCATGACGGGGCTCCTGCAGGAATAAAAGGGGGGGACTGGACGGTGGCAGGCTCGATGCGCACCGGTGCGCATTCGCGGAACACGTGCGCGTTGCAGGTACGGCAGGCATCGCGGTCCAGGCGGCGGTAGATTTCGGCGACGGCTTCGGTCTTGGAGTCGAACAGATTGGCGCCGCCGATCACTTTCAGGGCGCCGCTTATTGCCAGTTGTTCCTGCACCGTGTCCTTGACGCCGATGAGATAGAGGCCGCCGCCCGCCTGGCGACGGCGCCGCGCTTCGTCGGCGAGGGCTTCGGCGCCGGCCATGTCGATGAAGTTGATGCCGTGCGCGATGATGGCCACGTGTTTCTGGGCGGGGCGGACGATGTCTTGCGCTGCCAGCCGTTCACGCACGTGCGCGGTGGCGCCGAAGAACAGCGAGCCGTCGATGCGCACGAAGCGCAGTTGCGGACAGCGCGGCGCGTTGTCGGCATCGGTGAACTTACGCCGCTTGCTGTGGGGATCGGGCGCGCGTTCCCGAACCTGCGGCTTGGAGGTGCGCGCCAGGTACAGCGAAAGCGACATCAGCACGCCGATGATGATGGCCTCCTCCAGCGTCAGGAACAGCGTGGACGCGAAGGTGATGGCGAGAATGGCGGCTTCGGAGCGGCTGGTCTTCACCGCGTGGGCGATTTCCTTGAAGTCGATCAGGCCCCAGGCCACCAGGAACAGGATGCCGGCCATGGCAGCGTTAGGCAGGAAGCGCGCCCACGGCGCCACCAGCAGCACCACCAGCAGCAGAAACGCACCCGCCATCATCGCCGCCAGCGGCGTCTTCGCCCCGGCCGCGTAATTGACGCCGCTGCGGTTGAACGAGCCGGTGGCAACGTAACCCGAGAAGAACGCGCCAGCGAGGTTCGACATGCCCTGGCCGATGAACTCCTGGTTGCCGTCGACGTTCTGGCCGGAGCGCGCCGCCAGCGCGCGCGCGATCGACACCGCCTCGGTCAGCGCCAGCAGCGTCACCGCCACCACGCCCGACGCCACCGCGCGGATGCTCTCGGCGTCCAGCGCCGGCGCCGACAGCGGCGGCAGGCTCGCCGGCAGCGCGCCCACCGTGGCCATCTGCAGGCCCTGCCAATAGCTCAGTGCGGCCGCTGCGGCCGACCCGCCCAGCATCGCCACGATCATGTAGGGCCACTTCGGCAGATAGCGCTTCACCGCGATGCCCAGCAGCAGCGTGAGGACAGCCACCGCCATCACGCCCGGCTGCACCTGGTCGAACTGGCTGAACAGCGTGCTCCAGGTGTCGCTGAACGACGATCCTCGTGCGATTTCCAGGCCAAAGAAATGCTTCACCTGGTTGGTGGCGATGAGGATCGCCGCGCCGGCGGTGAACCCAGTCACCACCGAATGCGAGATGAAGTTGACCAGCGTGCCCATGCGCGCCAGCCCCATCACCAGCTGGATCACCCCGACCAGAAACGTCATCGTCAGCGCCAGGCTCACATACTGCGCCGTGCCCGGCTCGGCATGCGGCGAGAGCACCGAGAACAGCACGATCGAGGCCGCCGTCGTCGGCCCCGACACCAGATGCCAGGACGAACCGAACAGCGCCGCGATGATGGCCGGGATCATCCCCGCATACAGCCCGTATTCCGGCGGCATGCCGGCGATGGTGGCAAACGCCACCCCCTGCGGCAGCGCCACCAGCGCACCGGTCAGCCCGGCCATCAGGTCGTCGCGCAGACTCTGTTTGTTGACGCGATTGCGCCAGCGCAGAAAGGGCAGCAGGCGAGGCCAGTCGAGGCGGATGGGTGGAATGCCGAGGCGGGCAAGGGGAGTATTCATCGCTGTAAAAATCCGACCGTTTCGATAAGTCAGATCGTAGCGATGAGTGCGTTAACCCAAGGTTAAGCGAGCGGGAAGACTGAGTTAATTCGGGGGCGGAAAAAAGGCAGGAAACGACCCGTTTCTGTCATTGTCCCTAGCGAAGAGCCAATGACGCGTTTGTGCTCCTTGGCAGACGGATGCTGAGATGGAATGTGGGGCAACAGATTGGCCATGCTTGTCAATCAGGCTACAGCTGGTCAACGCAAATACCGGCTTAACTATGTTTCCGTAGCAGGCGTTTCAACACCCGAGCTCGTCTGTCCAACACCGTATGCCTATAGTCACAATAATCGAGCGTAGCTTCTGAGGGCAACCCATGGGGCACGCCGACAAGATCGAGAAGGGACTGGGCATTTGATCCCATTTTTGACATACCTGTCCCCCCCTCACCAAAACGGATGGCGCAGTTATTTGCCAAGCGCACAATCTGTCCGTTGTTCGGGCCGTTGACACCTCTTGCACAGGGCCACGCGCAAACAACGTCTATAAATGAAAGACCTGAATTCGGTGTGACAATCCTCAATAAGCTAGCCAAGGCACTGATCGCATAACTGCGGCTATACACTGGCAATCCAATGTTGCCTCCCGACGTGAGTTTGACCAAGACATGATTTGCATCGCTGCCGATTTCTACGAAATGGGTTTGCTTCAAGCCGGTGAACGGTAGTTTGTGATAGCGATCTTTGTCAGTAATCCGGAACAAAACCTGCATCGTGACCCCAGTGGCGATGGTCTGATAGGGAACCGGCCAACCCAGCTTTAGATGATCGCTGAACCAACTGGAAGTTGGCCCACCGCATAAATCCGGATGATAGTGATATGTGGCGGATGGTCCGAGGGAAAGCCCAAGATGATCAATAGGTTGAAAAGACATACCGCCAGTCGAGATGTTCTCCACCATGACCGCTACGGCATTGGGTCCTCGGCCGCCAGATGCGTCCTGTTCGGCAAAATAGATTTCACGAATGCGCTTTCGTGTCCGATAACTACCTCCAAGCCGATCAAGCGCGTCGGCTACCAACCTGTCAAAGCCGTGGCGAATACAACCATTTTCTGGAAACACGTCTCCGCCGCAGATGGACTCCAGCACTGCCTCCCCATAACTCGTTACCAGGGCATTACGCGACAACCCCTGTATATCCAAGCCCAAGGTTTTCTGTAGATGGCGGTTTTCATGCTGGGCAAGCCGCCATTGCGATTGATTCATGTAGAGAAAGAAAGTCCGGGGCGTAGATACTTCCATGCGTAAGCGGACCCCGGCCCGATCTTCCAGAAAGGTCAGCACACGGGAGGACATCTTGCTAGCGTAACGTCTTTTATCGTTCTGATTCAGCCAGCCAAAGTTTCGCATCGTTCGCTGGATCAGGCCTTGAATTTCGTACTGGATGTATATTAAAATGTCCCTAAACGTGACTCCTTTTGGCCAAAGATCGACACGGCGGTACTCTGGCTTCAGCGCCGTCTCTGGGTTTGACTCCCCCATCAAGGCCCGCCTGAGCGCGGTCAAAAATATTGCCAGGCCAGAGTTGTCAAATTCCGCGCTTAATGCGTTGGCATGGTTGATGTGCTCGTAGCTGGCTGATCCGCTTTCATTCGACTGTTCAGCGCCGTCAATGAAGAATAGGGACGATGGAGCCCCGCGGCCTTGGCAGGCACATAGCAACGCCGCGATTTTGGATGCCGGCCCGCCGGCGAAAACGGCGATCGGTCGCGTAAGACCAGCTCGGACACCTGACTGGTGCGCTTCCAGACACGCTCGCTCTTGGGCCGATGAAGCGCGAATCGACGATAACTGAATGACGTTTTCACCGCGAACACGTATGCCGTCACGGCGAAAATATGGGCTGTATGGCGATTCGGTGACAAGGTGTGGATGCGCCTCCAACAACTGCTGATAGGCTAAGCGCGTGATATCGCAATCGCTGATCCAGACGGACTTGCCGTCAAAATACTCCCCCGTCAACAGGTAGTCGAGATAGGCGCCACCTAGCGGGTTTATTCCGCTCATGGCCTGCCTCAATTCCGCGAGTAACGTAATTCCATGTCGAGGCGAGGGATTGAAATATACCCCTTCATACAGTGCATTCGATGTCACAGCGTGGTTCCGGTCAAGCGTAGGATTTCTTCCCAAATACCCGATTCAAGCGATCCTCCTGCCGGCACCAAGACCAAAAGCAAGTCGCCCGGTTCAATTTCCTTGATGGCAACTTCAACGGCCTCCTTGGGGTCGAGCACAATTTGTATCGCTTCTTTCTGAATACCCGAACTCATGAGTTCGTCACACAGAATCTGCCAGGGTTCGGCGCAGGCAGAATAACGCTCGGTGACGCGGTATTTTTTGCAGATAAAACGATCAAAACGGGTGGAGGTCAATCGTGCCATTTCACGCACATCGGCCTCGGGAAAGCGGCTGGAGGCACCAAACACGATCGTTCTCTTGCCCGGAACGGATTCGCTATCAATGTACGTCATC
>JBPPMF010000334.1:0-3569 GCA_051305915.1 Thiobacillus sp.
CGCCTGCCGCAGTTGCTGGACTTTCTTGCCACCCGTCAGCCGGACGCGGTGTGCCTGCAGGAAACCAAACTCACCGACGACAATTTCCCGGTTGCGGAACTGGACGCCGCCGGCTACCGCGTCGCCTTCGCCGGTCAGAAAACCTATAACGGCGTTGCCATTGTCAGCCGCAGCGAGCCGCTCGATGTGCAAATCGGTATCCCCGGTTTTGAGGACGAGCAGAAGCGCGTCATTGCCGCAACCGTCGACGGCGTGCGGCTGGTGTGCGTGTATTGCCCTAACGGTCAGAGCCTCGACTCCGATAAATATCCCTACAAACTGGGTTGGTTCGACGCCCTGAATGCATGGCTGGAGGATGAACTGGCGCGCCATCCCAAACTTGCCGTACTCGGCGACTACAATGTGGCGCCTGAAGACTGTGACGTGCACGACCCCGAGGCGTGGAAGGACAGCGTGCTGGTGTCGGAGCCGGAACGCGAACGCTTCCGGAATCTGCTGGCATTGGGTTTGAAAGACAGCTTCCGCCTGTTCGAACAGCCTGAAAAGACCTTCAGCTGGTGGGATTACCGCATGATGGGCTTTCGCCGCAACCACGGCCTGCGCATCGACCACATCCTGCTGTCCGAACCGCTCGCCGCCGTCTGCACGTCAAGCACCATCGACCGCGACATGCGCAAACTGGAGCGGCCGTCGGATCATGCGCCGGTGCTGGCGGAGATCAGCTTGCCCGCTTGAATCATCAACTCAACTCCTTGGGAAATCTGGGATAACACCAATATTTACGGCATCCCGAAGGAGGCCGTATTTTTCAGCTTCTGTGCGATCAAGAAGAGGAGACTGTAGTCAATCCTAAATAATCCCGGCATAGATCGCCTCGCGAAGTTTCCCTTTGCTGTCGGGTTTCTTCTGATCACGGGACCATGACTCCTGATGTTCTTGTCGTTACGAATAGCATTTCACGGGGAACGATTCTTATCCTTCTGGCTTGTAAATTCAGACCGGAGCCGCCGATAACCCAGGGGGGCAGGCGGGTGATTTAAGGGAAGACGGTGCTTGCGAACGCGGGGGCGCCTTGAATCCCGTGGGCTGCTGGGCGCAGATACGGTTACGCCCAGCTTCCTTGGCTGCATAGAGCGCCTGATCGGCCGACCTCACCAGGGCATCGATGTCGGCCGTATCGGCCTGGCGCGCGGATACACCGATGCTGATGGTCAGGGTGCTTTCTGTCTGCCCGATGGCAATCGGTTTTTCGCCAAGGTTCGCGCGCAGGCGTTCGGCGGACAGCATGGCTGACTTGAGGTCGGTGTTGGGACAAATGACCAGAAATTCCTCACCGCCGATGCGGCAGACGCTTTCTTCACGGCGGGCCGACCCGCGTAGCGCGGCGGCGACTTCGCGCAGCACCATGTCGCCGGTGGCATGGCCATAGGCGTCGTTGATGTGCTTGAAGTGATCGATATCGATCACCAGTACGGCAAGCGGGAGTCCGGAGCGCGAAGCAGTGCTCCAGGCTTTTTCGAGTTGATCCATGGCCGCGCGGCGGTTGGGCAGCCCGGTCAGCAGATCGGTCAGCGCGGCAGTGGCCAGCCGGCGGTTGACCACTGCCAGTTCGGTCGCAATCTGGCGCAGTTGCATGCGATCTTTTTCGCAGGCGGTTTGCAGTTGTACCAGACGCTGCGCAGCACGCAGGCGGGTGCGCAGCCCTTTTGCGCTGATGCTGCTGGGCGCGTAGCCATCCGCGCCCACTTCGTAGGCACGGGCTAACTGCTCTTCATCGTGTTCGTCGGCCATCAGCAGGATATGCATGCGGCGGCCATCATCGGTTGCACGGAGCGCCTGGCACAATTCCAGGCCGTCGAACAGGGGCAGGTCGTAATTCGCAATGATGACGTGTGGCGCCACTTCCAATGCCAGCGCTAGCGCGGTGTTGCCGTTGTCGGCCGGGTAGACGACATGATTGCTCTCCTCGACCAGCAGCGCCATGATTTTGCGGCGGGTGATGGCGTTGCCGTCCGCCACGACGATACGTAGCGCGGCTTCATTCTCCGTTGCAGTTGTCTCCGCTGTTTGGTCGCCACGACAGATTTCGGAAAATGGCGGCAACGCTGCAGCCGGGATTTTCAGCAGCTTGCTCCACTCCTGCCAGCTTGCGATTGTCTGGTCGATAAAATCGCCAGCCTGTTCGGCCGGGAGGTCGAACTCGACTGCCTGTTTCACCCATTCAGCCGCCAGTTTCGGGCGCGCATCGTCATTGGCCAGGCCGAGGTCGGCCAGGTGATGCGACAGACGCAGCATCTTCATCAGGTTGCTGGAACGCGCATCATGTTGAAAACCCGGGTAATCCGGATTTTCATAGTGCGTGAGTGGCTCGGTGAAGATTTTTGGCATGCCCCAGTCGGCCATCATGACGATGCCAAGTTCGGTATGGTCGGTTTCCAGGCTGGCGCGTTCGTGGGAAAGGAGAGATTGTGCGGAATCGGCTTGGTGTGACTTCAGCACCGTGCTGTATTCATCCGGATAAGCGGTCGCCAACGCCAGTCGCCCTACCTGTGACATCAGGCCGCAAATGAACAGTTCATCGGCTGCGGCCACCCGCACACGTTGCCCAAGCGCCTGCATGGTCAACGCCATCAACAGCGAATGCGACCAGTAGGCCTGATAGTCGAATGCTTCGCAGGTTCCACTGCGGTGCTGATCAAGTAGTGAAAACCCCAGTGCCAACTGCCGTACCGTCGCCATCCCCAGGCGCGTCACGGATTCCTGCACTGATGCGATCGGGCGTGAATTCTGCGAAGCGGCGTTGGCCAGCTTGAGCAGTCGTCCGGACAACGCGGGATCGGTTTGCACTACCCGCGCGATTTCACCCAGGGTCGCGCTCTCGCGGCGGGTCAGTTCAATAATCGCCAACGCCACGCCGCGAGGGGTGGGCAGTTGGCCGTTGATCTTGAGTTGCTCTACTTGTGGTGTCATCTAATCGATCTGTTACGTCAAGGGGCGGAGCCCCGTTTCATTTTTCCACAGTCGTGAATGGACGCAGGAAGGGCGCACATTCATACCGGATTCGGGTCGAACCAATTTAACCGGGCGGAGAGGCGCGGGCGCGAGCGACGTACCGGGGCTGGGCAGGCTGACTTGCCTCAACATTATCGTCAGGATTTCGACAAAATGAACCCCTGCGTGCATAGATGGGGCGGAGCAGGTGAGTGGTTCGGGCGTTGCCAGGGAGAATGCACGGGCTCATGACACGCGCTCAGCCCATTGATTTTGAACAATGGTCAAACGCAGTGGGGGTGCAAGTGGGCTGTTGCGGCGATCCCTATAGAACCGCTTCCGGCTTGAGTGCCGCAGTCCTCACCGCTTCAATACTGCACCACCGCCGGATCCAGGCTGCGCCATAAATACCAAGTGGCGACGGTGCGCCAGGGCGCGTGGCGTTCGCCGTGCTGGCGCAGGATTTTCGGGGTGGGGCGTTCCCCGTCCAGGTAATGCAGGGCAACGGCCTTTTGCAGGCCGATGTCGTCGACCGGCCAGACGTCGGGACGGCGCAGGCTGAAGATGAGGAACATCTC
>JBPPMF010000071.1:0-12284 GCA_051305915.1 Thiobacillus sp.
GGGCTTGCGGGGCCGCCACAGGGGCCGGCCTGGTCACAGGCACTCGTGCCGGCGCCACCGCTACGGGCGACACGGTTTGGACAACGTTCATGCCGGGCGGATCGAGCAACAGGGTGTATTCACGCACCAGGCGCCCCGAGGCCCAATTCAATTCGACCAGCATATCGATAAAGGGGTCGGTCACCGGTCGGCTGGAGGTAACCTTCAGCACGGCCTTGCCACTGGGTTTGGTCTCGACCGCGAAACGCAGGGAGGACAGAACCGGAGCGAAATCAACGCGTGCATCGCGAAAAGCCTGATCGGAAGCGAGGCTGGCCGACAGGCTGTCGAGCTCGGCCTTGTCTGCCGCGAACAATTCGATCTCCGCCGCGAGCGGCTGACCCAGTGCCGAGGTGACCGACAGCTTGCCCAACCCGGCCGCGTGCGCCATCAGCGGCACGGCAATCAGGCCTGCGGCCACCAGCTGGGTGGTGAAGCGCTTCAATTTCATCCCGTATCTCCCTATTCGCCCCGCGTGGCGGAGCTGTTGAATCCTTGACGCCACTATTGACGGCTCGACAGGCACAATCTTTAATGCATTAAGCGCGCCAGCCGTGGTCTTGCAGTCGCCAGGCTTTGGCGCGTCAGGCTTCCAGCAGGATACGCAGCATGCGGCGCAGCGGTTCGGCCGCGCCCCACAACAACTGGTCGCCCACGGTGAAGGCGGTCAGATACTCGGGGCCCATGGCGAGCTTGCGCATGCGGCCGATCGGCACGGTGAGCGTGCCGGTGACGGCTGCCGGGGTGAGTTCGTTCATGGTGATCCCGCGGTCGTTCGGCACCACCTTCACCCACTGGTTGTGCGCAGCGATCAGGCTGTGGAGGTCGGCCAGCGGCACATCCTTGGTCAGCTTGATGGTGAGTGCCTGCGAATGGCAGCGCATCGCACCGACGCGCACGCACAGACCGTCGATCGGAATCGGCTTGTCGTTGCGGCACATGATCTTGTTGGCCTCGACCTGCGCTTTCCATTCTTCTTTTGATTGGCCGGATTCGAGGGCGACGTCGATCCACGGAATCAGGTTGCCAGCCAGCGGCACCGGCCAAGCGTCGACCGGATAGCGATCGGAACGGATGAAATCGGCCACCTTGCGGTCGATTTCGAGAATCGCCGAAGCCGGGTCGTCAAGCAGCGACTTCACTTCACTGTGCACCGCGCCCATCTGCTGGATCAATTCGCGCATGTTGCGCGCGCCAGCGCCGGAAGCTGCCTGGTAGGTCATCGGCGACACCCATTCGACCAGCCCGGCGTCGAATAGTCCGCCCATCGCCATCAGCATCAGCGACACCGTGCAGTTGCCGCCGACATAGGTTTTCACGCCACTGGCGATGCCATCACGGATCACATTGCCGTTGACCGGGTCGAGAATGATGATGGCTTCGTCCTTCATCCGTAGCGTCGAGGCGGCGTCGATCCAGTAGCCGGTCCAGCCGGCCGCGCGCAGCTTCGGGTAGATCTCTTTCGTGTAGTCGCCGCCCTGGCAGGTGATGATGGTGTCGCACAGCTTCAACTCGTCGATGCTGTTGGCGTCCTTCAACGGCGGGACGTCGCGCCCGATGTCGGGGCCCTTGCCGCCAGGGTTCGAGGTGGTGAAAAACACCGGATCGATGTGATCGAAATCGCGCTCTTCCTTCATGCGCCCCATCAGCACGGAACCCACCATACCGCGCCAGCCGATCAGCCCAACTTTCATCATGTTGTTTCTCCGTTTGTGAGGGGCTAGAAATAGGATTTAGGGGCTAGGGAAAGAGCGGCCTTCGGCCGCGTTACCCGAATATTGCGCGGGCACAGCCCGCTCCAACCCTAACTCCTAGTCCCTAGTCCCTAGTTCCTAGTTCCTAAATGCTAAAGCGCCGCGACCACCGCATCGCCCATCTCGCTGCACGACATTTTCTGCGTGCCCTCGGTCCAGATGTCGCCGGTGCGCAGGCCCTGCGCGATCACTTTCTTGACGGCATTCTCGATACGGTCGGCGGTCGCCAGGTCGGCGAAGGTGTAGCGGTACATCATCGCCACCGACAGGATGGTCGCCAGCGGATTCGCCAGGTTTTTGCCGGCGATGTCGGGCGCGGAGCCGTGGATCGGCTCGTACATGCCCTTGTTGTGTTCGTCGAGCGAGGCCGACGGCAGCATGCCGATCGAGCCCGACAGCATCGACGCCGCGTCCGACAGGATGTCGCCGAAAATGTTGCCGGTGACAATCGTGTCGAACTGCTTGGGCGCGCGAATCAGCTGCATCGCCGCGTTGTCGATGTACATGTGGGAGAGGGCGACCTCGGGGTAGTCCTTGGCCACCTCGATCATCACCTCTTTCCACAGCTCGGAGCATTCCAGCACGTTGGCCTTCTCGACCGAGCACAGCTTTTTGCCGCGCTTCATCGCGATGCCGAACGCAACATGCGCCACTCGGCGCACCTCGGATTCGGAATACAGCATGGTGTTGAATCCGACGCGCTCTCCATCACGAACCTCGATGCCGCGCGGCTGGCCGAAATAGACGTCGCCGGTCAGTTCGCGCACGATCATCAGATCGAGCCCGGACACCACCTCCGGCTTCAGCGACGACGCCGATGCCAGTTCCGGGTACAGCAGTGCCGGCCGCAGGTTGGCAAAGAGATTCAGTTCCTTGCGGATGCGCAATAGGCCGCGCTCGGGGCGCAGTGGCCGGTCGAGCGCGTCGTACTGCGGGCCGCCGACGGCGCCGAGCAGCACCGCATCGGCTGCGCGAGCAAGCGCAAGCGTCGCCTCCGGCAGCGGATCGCCCGCCGCGTCGTAGCCAGCGCCGCCGATGGGCGCGGTTTCCATTTCGATTTTGGCGCCATCGGCACGTAGCGCTTCCAGCACTTTCACCGCCTGCGCGACGATTTCGGGACCAATGCCGTCGCCGGGGAGAACCGCTAATTTCATATCAACTCCGTAAGGCGTGAGGCGAAAGGCGTGAGGCGGGGCGCCGACTTCGCCTCACCCCTCACGCCTCACCCCTCACCATCAATTAAATAGCCAAGGCGCTTCAATTTTGCGCCGTTCTTCATACGCCTGAATCTTGTCAGCCTGCAACAAGGTCAGGCCAATATCGTCCAGTCCATTGAGCAGGCGATGCTTGCGGCCGCCATCGACTTCGAACGCCAGCACTTCGCCGCCCGGCGTGGTGACGGTTTGCTTATCGAGATCGACTTTAAGCCGGTAGCCTTCGCTGGACTCAGATTCGCGGAACAGGCGTTCAACCACGGTGGCATCGAGCACGATCGGCAGGATGCCGTTCTTGAAGCAGTTGTTGTAGAAGATGTCGGCATAGGACGGCGCAATGATGGCGCGGATGCCGTAGTCTTCCAGCGCCCACGGCGCATGCTCGCGGCTCGAGCCGCAACCGAAGTTGTCGCGCGCCAGCAGCACCGCGGCACCCGCATAACGCGGAAAGTTCAGCACGAACTCCGGGTTTGGCTTACGCGTGGCGGGATCCATACCCGGCTCGCCGTGGTCGAGATAACGCCATTCGTCGAACAGGTTGGGGCCGAAGCCGGCACGCTTGATCGACTTCAGGAACTGCTTGGGGATGATGGCATCGGTGTCGACGTTGGCGCGGTCGAGCGGCACCACCAATCCATCGAGCGTGGTGAATGCCTGCATGCTGACTAGTTGCCCCCCTTGCTTCCGGCTTTTTCGATCGAATCACCCGCTTTTTGAACATCCTGGCCAAAGCCTTCCATGGTGTTGCAGCCTGCCAGGGCGAAAGCAGCGGCCATCAAAACAGCGATCATTGGTTTCATGGTGTTTTCCTTAAAAGTAACGTACATCGACAAAATGCCCGGCGCATGCGGCAGCAGCCGCCATTGCCGGGCTGACCAGATGGGTGCGGCCGCCCTGCCCCTGCCGTCCCTCGAAATTGCGGTTGGAGGTGGAGGCGCAGCGCTCGCCCGGCTCCAGCCGGTCGGCGTTCATCGCCAGGCACATCGAACAGCCGGGTTCGCGCCATTCGAAGCCGGCTTCGATAAAAATCTTGTCCAGGCCTTCGGCTTCGGCTTGCTGTTTGACCAGGCCAGAGCCGGGCACCACCATCGCCAGCTTGACGTTGGGTGCGACCTTGCGGCCCTTCGCCACACTCGCGGCCTCACGCAGGTCCTCGATGCGGGAATTGGTGCACGAACCGATAAACACCTTGTCCACCGGAATCTCAGTCAGCGGCGCACCGGCCTTGAGGCCCATGTATTCCAGCGCACGCGTCCAGTCGTGTCGCTTGACCTCGCTTGGTGCGTCGGCCGGATCCGGCACACGGCCATTGATGGTCGTCACCATCTCGGGCGAGGTGCCCCAGGTCACCTGCGGCTCGATCTTCGAAGCATCGAGTTCGACCACGCGGTCGAACACCGCGTCCACATCCGAATGCAACGTATTCCACCACGCCACTGCCTGCTCCCACGCCGCGCCTTTGGGCGAATAGGGGCGGCCTTTGACATAGTCGATCGTGGTCTGGTCGACCGCCACCATGCCAGCGCGCGCGCCGGCCTCGATTGCCATGTTGCACAAGGTCATGCGGCCTTCCAGCGACAGCGCACGGATCGCCGCGCCGCCAAATTCCAGCGCATAACCAGTGCCGCCAGCAGTGCCGATCTCGCCGATGATCGCCAGCGCGATATCCTTCGCCGTCACGCCCTTGCCCAGTGCACCTTCAACTTTGACCAGCATGGTCTTCGACGGTTTCTGCCACAGGCATTGCGTGGCCAGCACGTGCTCGACCTCGGAGGTGCCGATGCCGAACGCCAGCGCACCGAACGCGCCGTGAGTGGAAGTGTGCGAATCGCCGCACACCACAGTCATGCCGGGCAGGGTCAAGCCCTCCTCGGGGCCGATGACGTGAACGATGCCCTGGCGGATATCGTCCATTTTGAATTCGGTGATGCCGAACTCGGCGCAATTGGCGTCGAGCGTTTCCACCTGCAGGCGTGAGATCGGGTCGGCAATGCCCTGCGAGCGGTCGGTCGTCGGCACGTTGTGGTCGGGCACGGCGATGGCCGCATCGACCCGGCGCGGGGTGCGATGGGCCAGCTTCAGCCCCTCGAACGCCTGCGGACTGGTGACTTCATGCACCAGATGACGGTCGATATAGAGCAGCGTGGTGCCGTCAGCTTCGACATGGACGACATGGGCGTCCCACAATTTCTGGAATAAGGTTTGGCCGGGCATGCGGAATATGGCGTTAAATCGCGTAAACGCCGATTATTTCATAGCTTGCCGGGTGCAGGCACGGATTTTGTATTCCCCCACACGGCGTACACTGCCCACGCCAGCGCCGCGCTCACCGCAGCCAGGGTGAAAGTCCACGCCGACCCCAGCGTGTCCCACGTCATCCCGCTGGCCAGCCCGCCGATGGTGCCGCCAACGCCGTAGGACAGGCTGGTGTAGAGCGCCTGCCCGCGCGCCTGGTGGCGGCCGCGGAAATGCTGATGGATCAGCGCCACCGCCGCCGCGTGGTAGGTGCCAAAGGTGAAGGCGTGCAGCGTCTGCGCGCCCCATACCACCCAGGCCGACTCCACCCCCCAGGCGATCAGCAAAAAGCGCAGCACCGCCAGCGCGAAGCTGGCCAGAATCAGCTTGCGTGGCGTCACCTGCGCAAAGATGCGCGGAATGATCAGGAAAATGCCGATTTCACAGATCACACCGAGCGCCCACAGCCAGCCGACAGTCGATTTGTCGTAGCCATGGTCAACCAGATAGATCGAATAGAAGGTGTAATAAGGTCCGTGTGTCACCGCCATCAGCAGGCAGGCGGCCAGCAATGACGCCACCTCGGGCCGCTTCACGATATCCCAGCCTGAATGCTGGTCGGTGGGATGCGGCAGAATCTCCGCCTCGGGGATCACCCGCGCGAACGCGACAATACCCAGCATCACCGCCAGCACCGCCCACGGCAGCCAGCTGATCGGCACATGGTCAAAGGCATAGCCCAATCCCACCACCACCAGGATGAAACCGACCGAGCCCCATAGACGGATGCGGCCATAGGTGTCGGTGCGCTCGCCCAGATGCGACAGCGTCATCGCCTCGACCAGCGGCAGCGACGCGCTCCAGAAAAAGCTCAACGCCGCCATCACCGCAAACAACCACCAGAAACTGCTTCCGAAAAACACCCCAACGAAGGCTAGCACGCTGCCAAGCGCGGCCACCTGCACGATTGTCGTGCGGCGACCGGTGCGGTCGGCGATATGCCCCCAGATGTTGGGCGCGAAGATCCGCATCACCTGCAGCAGCGACATCAGCACGCCGATCTGGAACGCGTTGAACGCCAGCGACTGCAGATACAGCCCCCAGAACGGCGACATCGCACCGACGAAGGCGAAATAGAAGAAATAGAAACCGGACAGACGCCAGTAGGGGAGATTGGGCATGAACTCGGACTGCCGCGGTGCGGCCAAAACGCAGCGCGCATTATGCGGCTTCGCACTGGATGAGGGGGAGTCTCCGGCGCGATCAGCGGCCGCCAAGCCAGTGAGATTTGCCCGGCGTCACACCTCGAACGGTTGATTCAGTTACTTCAGGACAAAAGTCAGCTTCATCCTGACGGTGTATTCGGTGATCTTGCCCTTGCTCACGTTCACTTCCTGATCCATCACCCAGGCGCCGGTGATGTTTTCCAGCGACTCGGCCGCCTTCGCGATCCCCTGCTTGAGTGCGTCATCAAAACTCTTTTTGGGAACTTGCCGTGACCTCGATGGTTTTTGCGATGCTCATGATGCCTCCGTTCCGGTTGAACAGGCTGGACTGCATTCGATCTAGTCACTCGTGGGCAGAATCTAACCTCTATCCAGCTTGATCCGTCGCGCCTGCGCGCACTATTTCATCCGGGAACGCTGCTTGACCGTCTCGCCGGCCACGGCGAACACGCCGTTGCCGCGGTGATGCAGCGTCTGCGGGTTCTTGACCGCCGTATCGACCCACGCCTGCAGCACATCCAGAATGAAAAAGTTGTAGTGGTTCATCAGCCGCGCGTCCGCCACCCGGCATTCCAGGCTGGCATAGCATTCGGCGATCAGCGGCGCCTGCACCTGTTTGCCTTCGACCGGTGTGAGGCCGAATTTCGCAAACTTGTCGACCTCGCGCCCGGAGCAGTTGCCGATGTCCACCACCTGCTTCGCCAGTTCGCGCGTCGGGATATTGATCGTGCATTCCTTCGTCGCACACAGCGTGTCGAACGAGGCGTTGCGCCCGCTGACCACGCAGCCGATCAGCGGCGGCTCAAATTCCATCATGGTGTGCCACGACATCGTCATGATGTTTGCGCCGCCCTTGAGCGCGGTCGTCAGCAGCACCACCGGGCCGGGCTCCAGCAGCCCATAAACCTTGGACAGCGGATAGGATCGTTTAGCCACAGCATCACTCCTGATAGGGATCGGACGCATTCAGCTTAGTTCGTCCTGTGACAGTCTGTCACAGTCTGGAACCGCTAAACAGCCCGCTGTACCCGAGGCCGGGCTGGGGCGTCGCGCGAGGGAATACGGGCGATCCAGATTGCCAGCAGCACCCCGCCGACGCCCATCGCCAGTTTGCCCTGCCATCCCGGCACGAAAAACAGGATGGAACAGCAAAGCTCAACACAATCAGCAGCAGCGCCTTGCGTTTGGCACGGTACGGCATGCTGCGATGCTCGCGCAACTCGCGGATCAGCGGACCGAAATGCCGATGCTGCAGCAGCCAATGATAGATGCGGCGCGACGAGCGTGTGTAGCAGGCGGCAGCCAGCAATAGAAACGGCGTGGTCGGCAGCACCGGCAGAAAGATCCCCAGCACGAACAGCGTGCCGAGGCCGGCAAACAACAGACGCACCGGGATCGGATGGCGATGAGGCGGCGACGTTACCGTGTCGGTCACTGATTCTTGTTCCAAGCGTTTTCTCCTCCACTGCACCGAACCAATCGCCACGCCCACGTGTCCATCAAACCTCGAACACTCTCATGGAAGACTCCGATGCGCCCGAATGCGTTCCATTTACCGCCGAACCGCCCTGCCTGTCGTGCCCTTGCCCAACCCCGGCGATTGCGGACCGGCGGGTTCATGCTGGCCAGTTTGCTGCTAGCGGCCGCGCAGTTCCTGCCGGAATCGGCTCGCGCCAACGAGGCACCTTGGGGGCATGCCCAAGCTGTGAAGCAAACTTATGCCAAGCAGAAAGTTGTCTACGACGTCACCACCGGCAGTGAAACGACCATGCGCGGCGTGATCAGCCGCGCCATGCTGCTGGCCGATTTTAACGGCTCCGACCCGTTCGACAGCAAGGTGGTGATCGTGCTGCACGGCAACGAAATTCCTTTCTTCGCCATCAAGAATTTTCCGAAATACCGCGAACTGATGCAGCGCGCGCAGAGCGCCACGCAATCCGGCGTCATCGAATTCCGCATGTGCCGCCTCGCCGCTGAAACGCACGGTTTTCAGCCGAAAGACATCCATGGCTTCGTGACG
Source organism: Thiobacillus sp. (assembly GCA_051305915.1). Classification (GTDB taxonomy): domain Bacteria; phylum Pseudomonadota; class Gammaproteobacteria; order Burkholderiales; family Thiobacillaceae; genus Thiobacillus. The sequence goes on from JBPPMF010000071.1 coordinate 8,489, forward strand.
CTGGTGCCGATGGCGGACACCGAAATCGTACGACTGCAGCAGGAAGGCTATGCCTACATGCGCTGAGGCGAACGATCCTTGAATCCCGGGTGGGCGTGACCTATCTTTATATGCATTCTTACAGCGAAGCTTGAAGGAGATAGCCATGCTGCAAACTTCAACCGATATCAATCAACTGATTCAGGCACCCGCAAGCAATCCTGATTTCCCCTGTGCGCCGCTCGGCTGGACGCAGGGCGAGGCAATGCAGATCGCTCGCGCGGAAGGCCTGGAACTCTCCGCAGACCACTGGGAGACTATCCGCGCACTGCAAAGCTTTTACGCCCAGCACGAATACAACACCGTCATCAACCTGCGTGAACTGCACGATGCCCTGGACGAACACTTCCATGCGAAAGGCGGGATCAAGTATCTCTACACCCTGTTTCCGGGTGGACCGATCGCCCAAAGTTGCCGCCTCGCCGGACTCAAGGCACCGTTCATGGCCTCAGACCCCAGTTTCGGCAGCGTCGCTTAAGCTGTCTCTGAACAAGCTTGCGCCCTGGTAAAGGTTCGTTGCAAATTACGGGCAAGTCATGGATTTGTTGTATAAAGCCCTTGTTTCTTCCTGACATGCGAAGCACAAGGAGACCTAAATGAAAATCCAAGTCCTGGTTCTTGCCCTGGCGTTTACTGCAACCCAGACCCTGGCCGCCGATGCGGCATCCGATTTCCCCCAGACGCCAGAGGAAACAGCCAAACTGGCAACCGACTTCACCCGCAATGCCGATCTGCTCAAGGATCCAAAGAAGTTTGTGCCGTTTGTCACGGTCGCCACAGACCCGGGATTTGCTTTTGCCATGGGCAATCAGCTGCTGGAACCCGGCAAATGGGCCGAGATCGCGAACTCCATCATCAACCCGGCCAGTTACAGTGCCTGGATGCCGCTTGCCACCGATCCTGATGTCTACATGAAGTGGGCAGCGGCGAGCATGGACGGCAATTTCTATACCGCGCTGGTTTCGCAACTATCGGACCCCGCCAAGTTGATGCGTTGGCTTATGGTCCCCACCGATCCACGCGCGCTGGAACTGCTGTTGAAAACCGCGAACCCGGCGGTTTACCTGAAGTGGATGATGGCGCCGACCGAGCCGCGCATCCAGCAGATGGCCATGGCGCCGATGAATCCCAATCTCTATGCGGGCTGGATGGGCGCTGGGATGAACCCGGCCTCGTATGGCAACACCTGGCAGGGATTCGCTCCCTATCCCTACCCCGGCCCAGCCATGATGCCCATGCCGCCAGCGATGCCCATGCAGGCGCCGATGGCTTGGCCAGCACCCGCGACCGGCCAGGCGCCCATGGTCTGGCCAACGATGATGATGCCGTACGGCGCGGTTCCCCAGCCCGCAATGCCGGCCGCCAGATAATCAAGCATGTCGAACCCAAAACGCTCCTTCCGGAGCGTTTTGTTTACGGGGCCTGGAACATCAACAGGCGCAAGGCGATCGCAAGGGGATGCTCCCGCTTGAAAGCTGACGCACACGGCACCGCAAACAGGTTGCCGCCCGCCTGCCGGTTCCCGATGCTTGATCAAAGGCACAAATGCCCACATACTCAGCACGAAATGGATAAACGTTTGCGCCCGGTTCTATTTTCCAAGTTCAAAAATTACAAATAACCAGCCTTTGGACCCCCTGCCCGCTTCCTCTATGATCGACCTGCAGACCCTGCAACTCGACGACGCGCGCGCGTTGCTGCAGCACGCCGCAAAAAACAGTGCGCGGGAAGCCGGCGAATCCTCCACCGACTATATGCAGCGCGTGATCGACAGTCTGTGCGAACTTTCACTCAAGGATCCGTTGACGGGATTGGGCAACCGCCGGCACTTTCATTCGATTCTCGAGCGTTCGATCGAATCCGTCGCACGTTCAGGCGATTCCGTGCTGCTGCTGCTGCTGGATATCGACCACTTCAAATCCATCAATGACAATCATGGCCATCTGGCTGGCGACCAGGTGCTGCAGGTCATCGCCAATTGTATGGCGCGATGCGTCCGTCCCATGGACACGGTTACCCGTTATGGCGGCGAGGAATTCGCCATCATCCTGCCCAATTGCCGGCCGCTTTTCGGCCGTGCCGTATCGGAGCGAATTCGTGAATCGATCGCTGCGCTTTCAATACCGATAGCGCCACTACTGAATATCCAGGCCACTGTCAGCATCGGAGGCGCCTTCGCGCCGGAGTGGGTTCGCTCCACCACTAAATTATGGATCGAGCGTGCCGACCAGCAGTTGTACCGTGCCAAATCCAGTGGCCGCAACCAGATCTGTCTGGATCAGCCACGCGAGCTTTCGGTCAGCGCAGAAGAAAAGGGGTTGTTGTTTGCCCACATCGCCGCAGATGAGGCGGACATGGTCAGAAATCTTTCGGGCGACGCCCCCCAGGACACCCCGGGCAATGCCTCGGACCGAGTAAACGCATGAACGACGTAACCCCCCCCAGTGCTGAAAGCCAGGTAGCGGCCAAGGTTCCCCTGAAGCCTCTCGGCAAGGTCATTGCCGTGACCAGCGGCAAAGGCGGCGTCGGCAAAACCTTCGTTTCCGCCAACCTTGCGGCCGCACTGGCCAAACGCGGCCACCGCGTGCTGGTGCTGGATGCCGACCTGGGTCTGGCCAATCTCGACGTGGTGCTCAATCTCTACCCCAAAATCACCCTGCACGATGTGTTCACCGGCAAGGCCAAACTGGAAGACGCCATTCTCCAGGCGCCAGGCGGTTTTTCCGTGCTGCTGGCCGGCTCCGGCATGGTCGAGTATTCACGTCTGACGCCTGAAGTGCGCGACGAATTCCTGCGCATCATCACGGGTCTGGTGCCGCATTACGATGTCGTGCTGCTGGATACCGGCGCCGGGATTTCGGATGTCGTGCTGTTCGCCGTTTCGCTGGCATCCGAAGTGCTGATGGTGGCCACCCCCGAACCGACTTCGCTGACCGATGCCTACGCCACGATCAAGGTATTGGTGGGGCAGCAGCAACGGCAAACCGTCCGGGTCCTCGTCAACCAGGCCGGCCGCCCGGGATCGGGTCAGGCCATCACGAATCAATTGCAGCAAGTGCTCGATCGCTTCGTCGTCACCGATCCCGCCCGCCCGATCCGCCTGATCCACATGGGTGATATTCCGGTTGATCCCGAAGTACGCCAGGCCGTCATGCGGCGCCAGTTGCTGATGCAGAACACGCCCGGCTGTCCGGCCGGCCTGGCCATCTCCCAGCTTGCAGCCAAGCTGGAAAAAACGGTCATCCCCAAGCTGGTTTAGTCACAGCCAACTGGAAGATAAGCGCTCTTAGCGTTCAACTGACCGGACCAAGGCCATCACCTTGTCCGGCTCCATGCGCAGCAATGCGGCAATCTCCCGATAATCGTCAGGCAGGGCGGCGTTATCCCAGCCCTGAGCGGAATGTCGTGCCAGATCAACCGCCAGCATCACATTGCGCACCCGGGTTGAACGTGCCAGCGCCGGATCCATCAAGTTCAGCAGCAGTTCAGGCAGGCTCCATTCGGTCGTTAGCCGACGCTGCAACTCCACGCTGGTGAATCCGAACACCTGTTTCTGCAGATCCGCGCTACGCAAAGTGGAATCGGCCGCCTGCCGCCTTCCGATTTCGAGCATCTGGGCGGGATTCAAACTCCACATCAGCATTTCGGCGGTATGGAACAGCAGCGCGGAAACGCGCACCTCCTCCGCATGCGTGTCGTGCAGGCGCAGCGCCCAGTCGTAAGCGTAATGCGCCGAGCGCTGCGCGCGCCGAACCGT
>JBPPMF010000340.1:0-4663 GCA_051305915.1 Thiobacillus sp.
GCTCGCTGGCGGTCGCAACTTTGTAAAACAGCGACCCGGTGAGTGTGGCTTCGTTTCTCTGTGCAATCTGGACCCAGCCGGTCGGCCCCGACACCGTGATCGGTGTGCCGCCCGCAGAGCAGCGCACGCCCGCAACCAACACATTGCCCTCGGCAATCGTGGCCGGCGCATTTATGACAACTGTCGTGCCACCCCCACCAGGAGCAGTCGTCGATTGCGAAACAAACTCAATCGCCATGTACTAGTCGCGTCCCCTATCCGGCACTGGTTCCGGCGTGAAGCCCATCGCCTTTTGTTCAGCGATGGCGGGCATGCCGTTCCATCTTGTGAGTGACTCCCCGTCAACGTCCGTGGCATTTATCAGCGGCGTGACCTGCGCCCTGGCCCACAGCGCCATCGCTATAGGCAGCACCGCCACAAGGGCAGCCAGCACCGCGGCCTGCTGTTCCGGCGTCAGGTCCAGCAAGCCAAGCGATACCAGCGCCACCAGCACTGCACCCACCGCACCCGCGATGGCTCCTGAACTCAGAACAGGCTCTCGCTGTATCATTCGCAGCCCTCCCGAATGGAAAATGGTATGCTCATCATGCTCGTCACCGTGTCGCGTGACACGCTCGTAATCGCTGCGTCAAGCCGGTACTCGCCGGGTTGCCAATCCTCAAACTGGCCTGTGCGCAGGTTGATGTAACTCTCCGGGACCGTAAACGACCAGTCTACAGGCCATGTCATCGCCTCGGTCATCACCATGCGCTGCGTAGGCCGTTGCAGGATGATGCGGCGCGGCTCCTGGCCCCAGGTCGTCACGTCGAAATCGACCACGGACGCCTCGCGCACCGTAGTGCTAAACGAAAAGCGCAACGTCTCGCCGGGACACAGGTCGCTACTGCCATGCACGACCGGAGCTTCCAGCATCATGATCGCCTTGCCCAGCGGCGCCGGGTTGAGCGCAAACCACAGCCAGACCACGGAGACCAGGAGCGTTACCGCTATCAGCCATGCCACATTCGTGCGGTACACCATGCGTAAATCATTGTTTGGCGCGTTCATTTGGCATCGACCTGACATATAACTCGATTACTGCGCGCAACTCGGACAGTACGCGTGCGTTTTCGGATAACAGCGTCATCAACATGATTTTGTCTGCCCGATTCTCTTCCGAGTATTGTTTTTCGCGCTGTAATGACTGGTCGTACGCGCGGCGCAGGAAAAACAGAGCCATAGACGCCACGCCCATAATGCCGGTCTGCCCGGCAACCCACTCGATTGCTCCCTGCTCCATAACCAATCCCCCGCCCGTTTTCGAGAAACGTCGTCGGTTGTCTAGGCCGACGCGTTTAGTTCCCCCACAGCCGTTTGTATGCAGCCTGGTACAGTTCGCCGGCGCTCTCCTGCCCGTTGTAAATGCGCCCTATCACTGGAAAGTCGTGTGCGTTGATGGCCGCGTGCAGAGCCGGGTCGGTCAGCACGAAATTGCACATTGCGATCATCTGTGCCGACGCGCTGTCCGTGAACGCCTGCCACATGAGCTGCGCCGATGCGTAGCCGATGCGCGCGTGATGGAACCCCATGATTTGCGGCGCGCCGACGGAAATGCTGCGGTACGCGCCCTCTCGGTTCAGGCGTTGCGCAAATTCCAGCGCCGCGTATTCGTCGCTCTGCCTGCCGGTGTGAATGTTGCGCCAGCCCTCTGTCGGGGACGGTCGCCATTCCTGGTTCGTCCAAGCCGGTGTGCCTACCCGAAAATGGCGCGCCCACAGTTCGTCATTGCGCAGTTCGCTGCGGAAGACGTGCGCTTCAAAGCGGATGAGCGCGTTGCCGTCTTCGTTGTGCGTGCGACGCCCTGCCTCCACGCTCATGATGGCCTCCATGACGCGCGGGTCGATGCGCCGTGCGTCCGGCGTAGGCTGCGGCGTTGGCGGCGTGGCGGTCGGCGGCACAGGTGGCGGCGCGATGATGGTCGGGATGTGAATGACACTGGGGTCGCCGCTGACCCCAACCGGCGCAGCCTGGCCTCGCGTCCACTCCGCATGGCCCGCAAGCCTGTCCGTCAACGGGCGCGTATCAAACGTGGCCCACGGCGCATCGAAGTCATGCGAGAAAATGAACGCCGCCTTCACCCGCTTGCGCAGGCGTGGAATCGTGCGCAGACGCCGGTCATACTCGGTATACTGCGTCATTACCTCGTCTACGCTCATGTGGCCCTGCCACCCGTGATGGGGCGTCCCCTCCGGCGCGTTCACGGCCTGGTCATAGGCGTACTCGGTAATCAGCACCGGGATGGCGTCCCAGCTTTCCGGTTGCTGCAAAATACGGCCCGGATTCCACGTCCAGTCGTCCGAGTCCGGCCCACGTCGGTCGTGGTACTCATGCACTCCTAGATAGCCGCCCAGCCGTAGCAACGCCACGCGCAACGGCTCAAAAGGCGACCAGTCCGGCGGCGCGTCCGGTATGCCGTAATTCCCCGGCCACCCAGTGTTGACCTGCATCACGCAACATGCGCCGGTCATGCCTAGCCGGTTAGTGTGTTCCATGCGCGATATTTCGTAGGCCACCAGCGCCTCGGATACACCAGGATTCCAGATGGCAGCTTCATTGATTCCTTCCAACGCAATGCGCCCGGCCTTCGCCGCGTCCAGTAGGCCGTGCTGCGTTAGCCAACCGTGCCAGTACATTGCGTGCGCCTGGCCCAAGTCTACCGGCGCGGAAATCATCTCTGCCTTCTGTTCGCTCATTGGATGCAGACGCAGACACAGGCGCGCGTCCGGCGCAACCGACCACACCCGGCGGCATAGATGCCCGTCCGGGTTGAGAATCTTCACCCAGCCGTTCGCCCCATCCGGCGCAATCCAGCGGTCGAAGCCGGTCGGGTCGGCGTTGTGACTTGGCCTCCAATGGGGACGTAGTCGTGTGTATTCGGTCATTAGTCCACCCAATGCGCTTTCCCGTGGCACTCAGTACAAAGTGCGATCACGTCAAGCTTATGTTCGCCAACATAACCATTGTGATGATGATACTCAGCGGCCAAAGCCTCTTGGCAATGAGCGCATACCATTGTCCAAGCGGGTGGAAACTTCCCGCTCTGAACGGCATAGGCTACAGCCTTGCGCGCCTTATGCCGTTCAGGATACTTTTGTTGACTTGTCCGAATCGCCTTGCGCATAACTTCTGGAGTCTCATCGAAGCGCGCTGCGTTATACTCCGCGATGCGGACGCGGTTACGCTCACGCCATCGGCGCGACTTGTCATTGCGCTTTTTGCGATACTCAGGATCGTTCGCAATGCGCTCACGATAAGCAGCGTTGATTCGTTCTCGGTTTCTTTTGATAGGCGCGGGGTTAGATGTAGAATTGGGCACAGTAAGTTCTCCTTCATAGAACTTGCTCAGGCCGGGGGACATTAGCGTGTCGCCCCGGTCAACTATTAGATTTACTCCTTCATTATACCCCAAATCACCCATTTTCGCTAAGCCCATGCCCCCAACGTAACACGGCTATAGGGTTACCCTGCACCTACCACGGCATGTCCGACGACTCCACGCGCAGGACGCCCCACTTCTGCGTGCGGCCCGGCCCCACGTGGATACTAGCGATAGGGACATGCTGACTGGCGGACATGCGGCTCAGTAGCAGATGCGCATCACGACGCGACAACCCGGTGATGCACGCCACATCCCTGACCGTCATCCATCGCCCCAGCGTCATCAGGTAGACCACGCGCGCCACGCGCAGTGTCACAGTGTCCGGCGCGTCGTCATGCTCCATTAGTCTTGGCCCCACAGGTGCGCGTGCAAGTGACAGTAGCCAACCTTGTAATACTGCGCGCCGCGCTTTTCCCTGCGGTACTCCACCGAGAACACGCGCTTGTAATCGCGCGCCGCCACCGACTTGACGCCCATCTCTGCCGCCAGTTGGATTACCGTAATCGGCCCGGTGCGCAGCAACACATCCAGCGCACGCTGCTCGACAAGCGACAGCGGCAGGTCCGCTTCCGTGTGATGCGGCAACCCGATGAACTTGGAACGATGCGAGAACAACACCACGAAGTCGTCACCCCCGGCGATGAAGCCTTGCATGGTGTGTTCATGCACGCCGGTCACGCGGATGGCCTCCTCATTGCTGATAGGACGCCCCGCGCTTTCGATGGCGGCTCGCAATGCCTCGGTGCGCACATTGCGGCGCTCCTCCCAGATGCCCGCCATTGGATGCTGTGGCCCCGGCAGGTGTTCGCGACACATGGCCGCGTCGGGGTCAACGTTGTGGTCGGCCCTTGCCGCCACGATGGGCGCGGCGTAGTCGATGACGTAACAGTGGCGACGCGCACAGTAGGAAAGCACCTCGCGGAACTCACCGACGTGCAGGTCATCGTACTCGGTGCGCGTGTACATGTGCGACGCGTAGCGTTCATCGGCCTGGTGCATGTGTTGCCTCCGTGAACAGTGGCAGTTGTGCGCAGGCGTCTTCGATTCGGCGCTTTGCAATGGCGAAATAGCCGGGGTCAATTTCGATGCCGATGAACTTGCGGCCCGTTTTCATGCACGCTACGCCCGTTGTGCCGGAACCGGCAAAAGGGTCGAAGATGGTTGCGCCGGGTTGTGATGCGATTTCTATAACGTATTGAACTTGCGGCAATGGTCTGGGTGACGGATGGTCTATCTTTTCCCGAA
>JBPPMF010000354.1:0-18894 GCA_051305915.1 Thiobacillus sp.
CCCCCCCCACTGTGCCGCCGCTGTTCCAGCCGGACGTGCAAACCACTTTGCTCGGCCAGGCTTACGCCGCCTATCAGCGCGGGGCGCTGACCGAAGCGCAGCGGCTCTACACCGATGCCGCCGCCCGCGGGCGCAATGTGGATGCGCTGCTGGGACTGGCGGCAATTGCCGGTATGCAAAACCGCGAAGCGGACGCACAACGCCTGTATCGCGAGGTGCTTGACCTTGACCCTCGCAATGCCATCGCCCAGGGTGCCCTGCTTGATCTGCTGGGCAACACGGACAGCCAGGCCACCGAAAGCCGCCTGAAAATGCTGATCGAGCGTGACGCCAGCCCGCATCTCTACCAGACCCTTGGCAATCTCTACGCCGATCAGGCAAAGTGGCACGAAGCCCAAGCCGCCTATTTCGAGGCCTGGCGCGGCGTACCCGACAACGCCGATTACGCCTTCAACCTGGCGGTCAGCCTCGACCAACTGCGCCAATATCCGGCCGCGTTGACGTATTACGAGAAAGCGCTCGCCAGCAGCGGGGTGCATCGTTTCGACCGGGCCCAGGCTGAAGCGCGTGTGCAGCAACTGAAGGCGCTTCAATAAGGGCACCCCATGGAGCGCCGCAAAAAACTCCGCATGGGCGAGTCGCTGGTTTCGCAGGGACTCATCACCCTCGACCAGCTGCGCATCGGCCTGAAGGAACAAAAAGCGACCGGCCTGCCAATCGGCCGCCAGCTGGTTGCGCTGGGTTTCATGACCGAAGCGGTGCTGCGCGACCAGCTCGCCAACGCTCTCGGCAGCCAGGGCATCGATCTCTCGCAGGTGGTCGCCGATCCCGAAGCGCTGCAACTGGTGCCCGAGGAATTCTCTCGCCGCCATCATTTGCTGCCGATCGCGCATGACGCCGCGCGCAACGTGCTGACCCTGGCGACAACCGACATGTTCAACGTGGTCGCGCTCGACCAGCTGAAAGCCTCACTCGGTGGCCAACTCGAAATTGTCACCCTGCTGGCGGCCGAAGCGCAGCTGCTGGAATGCATCGACAAGTTCTACGGTTTCGATCTGTCGCTCGACGGCATCCTGCGCGAAATCGAAACCGGCGAAGTCGATTACGCCAGCCTCAATCCCGACACCGAGGAATACACTCAGCCAGTCGTGCGGCTGGTCGGCGCGCTGCTGACCGATGCCGTGAAGCGCGAATCGAGCGATATTCACTTCGAACCCGAACATGCCTTTCTGCGTATCCGCTATCGCATCGACGGCGTGCTCGAACAAATCCGCAGCCTGCACAAGACCTATTGGCCGGGCATCCTGGTGCGCCTGAAAGTCTTGTCGGGAATGAACATTGCCGAGACGCGCGCGCCGCAGGACGGCCGCATGTCGCTCACCCTCAACGGCCGTCCGATCGACTTCCGCGTGTCCTCGCAGCCTGGCATCCATGGCGAGAACCTGGTGCTGCGCATTCTCGACCGCGAAAAATCCATCATGCCGCTGGAGCAGATGGGATTCACCGAAGATGCCCTGCGCGAACTGCAACTGATGATGGCCCGCCCCGAAGGCATCCTGGTCGTCACCGGCCCGACCGGCTCAGGCAAAACTACCACGCTGTACTCGATGCTGTCGCACCTCAACGATGAGACCGTCAACATCATGACGCTGGAGGACCCGGTCGAATACCCGGTCACGCTGATGCGCCAGAGTTCGGTCAACGAAACGCTGAAGCTCGACTTCGCCAACGGCATCCGCTCCATCATGCGGCAGGATCCGGACATCATCCTGGTCGGTGAAATCCGCGACAAGGACACCGCCGAGATGGCGTTCCGCGCCGCCATGACAGGTCACCAGGTGTTCACGACCTTACATACCAACTCCGCGCTCGGCGTGTTTCCCCGCCTGATGGACATCGGCATCCTGCCCGGCATCCTGTCCGGCAACATCATCGGCGTGGTCGCGCAACGGCTGGTGCGCAAGCTATGCCCGCACTGCAAGGAAACCTACACGCCGGATGAACACGAAGCCCGTATCCTTGGCACCGACCCGGCTCACCCCCCGCAGATTTACCGCGCCGCTGGCTGCCAGGCGTGCAGCAACAAAGGCTACAAAGGTCGGCTCGCCCTGATCGAATTGCTGCGGATGGATCCGACCCTGGATGAACTGGTCGCCAACCACGCGCCCCTGCATGAAATCCGCCGTGCGGCACTCGAGCACGGCTATCGCCCTCTGGCGGAGGATGGGGTCAAACGGGTGCTGGATGGCGTGACTTCACTTGCAGAGGTGGCGCGGGTGGTGGATTTGACGGGGCGGGTGTGAAGATGGGGTTCGCGTTACCGCTTGTGTTTGCGGATTCGCCGGGGCTTCGCTTTTCGCCTGTGGGCGAGTTACTTTCTTTTGCTTCGCCAAAAGAAAGTAACCCAAGAAAAGGCGACCCCTGGTGTGTCGACCTTCGGCTTCCCTGCGATGCTCGCCAGCCGGGGCGGTGCGGGAACTCGCCCTGCCGGGCTCAGACACCCCGCACCTTTCTTCCCCGTCTGGCTGCGCTTCTCGGCGACACACAAGGGGCATCCTTGCGTTCGCCCGTGCTTGGCGAAGCGTTGGCATTACGCGTGGACGGCACCGGGGGGTGTTCCCCTTCAGCGCTGCCGATTTGGCGTGTGCGGGCGGGGAAAAAGCGGAACCGTGTCCGAGCTCCGCAGCACGGGGCGTTTTGTGCCCCGTGCCAGGGCGAGTTGGTGGAGCGCCCGCCCGTGCGCGCCAAATCGGGAACCCGCAGGGCAGCGATGTGGGGTCGCCTTTCTTTGGTTACTTTCTTTGGCGAAGCAAAGAAAGTAACTCGCCCACAGGCGAAAAGCGAAGCCTCAGCATATCCAGCAAACGCACACCCCGAGAAGGCTGCCTGATCCATGCCCTTCTTCGACTACCGCGCCATCGATCAAACCGGCCGCACAGTCCGCGGCACGCTGTCAGCGGTCAACGACGTCGACCTCGAACTGCGCCTCAAGCGAATGGGGCTGGACCTCGTCACGCTGGCCGAGCTTTCTCGCCAGTACGCCCCGAGCGGACGCGAGCGCGTCACCCTGCGCGATCTCGTTACCTTTTGCATCCACATGCGCTACATCACCCGCGCCGGGATTCCCCTGCTCGAAGGCTTGCGCGACCTGCGCGATAGCATGGAAAAACCTGGTTTTCGCGACGTGTTGACCGCGCTGCTGGAAGATCTGGAGGGCGGCAAGGTGTTATCGCAAGCCCTCGCTGCCCACCCTGCCGTGTTCGGCGCCGTGTTCGTCCACAGCGTGCGCGCAGGCGAGCAGACCGGTCTGCTGGATGCCGTGTTCGATCGCTTGGCCGAATCGCTGAAGTGGCAGGAAGAGGTCGCCGCCAAAGCCAAACGCCTGATGATCTATCCGGCGATCGTGCTGGCCGTCGTCGGTGCGGCCATCCTGTTTTTGATGTTGTATCTGGTGCCGCAGGTACTCTCGCTGGTCGAGACCATGGGGGTGGCGCTGCCGCTGCCGACGCTGATTCTGATGGCGGTCTCGAATGCGATGCGTTCGTACTGGCTGATCGGGCTGCTGTTGATGCTGGCGCTCGGCATTGGCCTGCCCTTGTGGGTCAAGAAAAGCGAGGCCGGACACGACTGGTGGGATCGTACGCAATTGCAACTGCCCATCATCGGGCCGATCGTGCAGAAAATTGCGCTGTCGCGCTTCACCAACACGCTGGCGATGATGTACCGCTCGGGTGTGACGGTGCTGGACGCGCTGCGCGCGGGTGAGATGGTTGCCGGCAACCGGGTGATCGCAGGCGGCATCCACCGCGCCGCGCAGCAGATTGCCGATGGCCGCGGGCTGTCCGAAAGCTTTCAGTCGCTGGCGCTGTTCCCGCCGCTGGTGATCCGTATGCTGCGGGTGGGCGAAACCACGGGCGCACTCGACGAGGCGCTGGAAAATGTGACGTATTTCTATAACCGCGAAGTGCTCGACTCCATTGAAAATGGCCTCCGGGTTCTGGAACCGCTGCTCACGGCCATCCTCGGTTTGTTGCTCGGCGGCATTCTCGTGTCCGTGCTGTTGCCGGTTTACGATCTGATCGGAAACCTGCCGCTATGATATTCGATCACCGTCTGATCCTGCTTGCCACACCGCGCCAAATTGGCGTGCTCGACTGGCGTTCGACCCAGATGCACTGGCTGGGTGAATTTGCCGCCAGCGAAGCAGGGCTGGCAGCGTTTCGCCAGGTGCTGCTCAAGCACGCGCAGCTACCGGTGTTGCTGGTCATCGACACGGTGGACGAGGATTACCGCAGCGAGACTCTGCCCCACGTGCAGGGACATGCGCGCACCGAACTGTTAGCACGCAAGCTCAAACAGATATTCCGCAACGCGCGTTTCACCGGTGCCTGGCGGCAGGCCCGCGAAACGACCGGCCGCCGCGATGACCGTTACCTGCTGGCTGCCCTGACCGATGCCGAATGGCTGATGCCCTGGCTCAGTGTGCTGCACCGTGAACGCGTTCCCTTGTGCGGCATCACCCCGCTGGCGCTGGCCTATCAGCATCTGCTTGCCCGGCTGCGGGTACAGGAGCCGCACACGCTGCTGGCGTGCCGCCTCAACAACAGCCTGCGTCTGTCCTATTACCACAATGGCCTGCTGCGTTTTTCGCGCCTGATCGGCAGCGACACGCCGACTCAACTGCCGGGCAATGCCGCCGACGAAATTGCCAAGACCCAGCTGTATTTAACCGGCCAGCGCATCCTGCCACGTGAAGCCCGGCTGCATGTCCTGTTGCTGGACCCCAGCGGCCAGCTCGACAGCGCGCAGGCCCCACTCAGTGCCGACCCGGCGTTCAGCACACGACTGGTCGACATGTTGAGTCTCGCGCGTGCGTTGCGCATTCCCGACAGCTTCCTCGCCGCCACCCCCGAGGTCGCGCCCTTGGCGGCGATTGCAGGTGAGGCCATCCAGTTGAATCTGGCACCGCCCGAACTGCTGCAGCACCATACTGAATTCCGCTGGCGCCGCGCCCTGAATCTGGCGGCAGGCATGATTGCCTCGATCGGCCTGACCATTACCGCAGCCTATTGGCTCCATGCGCAGGATCTGCGCGACCAGGCTTTGCGGATTCAGGTAGACGTGCAACGTGGTGATGCACGTCACGCCGCCATCGTGCGCGACTTCCCCGTACTTGCCACCCGGCCAGGCCAGCTCGGCCAGACCATTGCCCTGGCCACACAACTGAACCGTGCGCCCCTTAACGTCAGCGCGCTGTTCCTGCCCCTGGGGCAAGCGCTGGCCGCGCATCCCGCTGTCGTCCTCAAAACCTTGAAGCTGCAGGACACAACAGAAGGCACAACAATAATCACACTGGATGCCCGGTTGTCCGAGTTCGACGGAAACTATCGCGCCGCCATGTCGCGCATTGACAATTTTGTCGCCCGCTTGGCAGCCACGCCCGGTGTAACGGCGGTCGAACGTGTGAGCAGCCCGGTCGATACCGCCCCCACCGCCACCCTCACTGGCAAAACCATGGGCGAAACCAAAGCTGAAGAAACCCGCTTCACCCTCAGCCTGCAGGTGCGCACATGACCCGGCCGCCGATCGCCTCGCTGAAAACCTCGATCCTGCTGCTGCTTGCCGCCAGCCTGCTGTCCGCTGCCGGTATTTTCTGGAGTCACCAGCAGGACGCCGCAGCGCGCGCCGATTTACAACTTCAGCAAACGGCACTCATTGCCGCACACGCACGCCAGCAACAAGGCCAAACCGAAGCGCACCTGATTGCACAATATATCGATGCCTACCGCGCGCTGATTGCACGGGGATTTGTCGGTGCGGAAAATCGCCTCGCCTGGATCGAGGCGGTACACCTCGCCAACCAGGAGGCCCGGCTGTACGGCCTCACCTACACCCTGTCGCCACGCACTGCCGCGCCAGCCACCCTGGCCGGCGGCCTGCCATTGAAACAGTCCCGCATGGTGATCAAAATGCCTTTGCTGGTGGAAACCGACCTGCCGCGTTTTCTAGATGCCTTGCGCGCCCGCGCGCCCGGCTTGGTCCGCGTCGGCAGTTGCCGCCTGAGTCGTTCCACCGAGGCGCCGCCACAGCCTGTCAACCGCCCCGAACTCGATGCCGAATGCGAACTGCTGTGGTTTACCGTGGCGGCTGACGGCAAGGAGAGCAAATGAAACAGCGCGTTACCTGGACAGGTCGCGTCGACCACAAGCTTGTACTCTTGCTGGCCGCAGCCGTTGTATCAGGCACCTGCCTTGCAGCCGATCCTGGCCGCCTGTTCTACACCCCCGAACAGCGTGCCCAGCTCGAAGCCGCACGCGCCCGCAACGTCACCCAGGTCAAGCCGGCCGCACCCACCCGGGTTGCGCCCGAGGTCGCGCCGGCTAGCGTGCGTTTCGATGGCATGGTGGTGCGCTCGGATGGGAAGAATACCCGCTGGGTCAACGGCCAACCGCATACTGGCGCGTCCGGTGTGGCAGGCCTGAAACCCGGCCAGGTCTGGGCTGGAGGCAAAGTGTATGAACCCTACCAAGTGCTGCGCCCCAGTCCCGCCCCACCTGTCGTCGAGGAACCCGCGTCTGAAGCCAGCGCACATCCAACAAACCCGCAATCACGGCCGAATGAACCGTGACGCGAAATCAACGAACTGGCGCTGCTTAGCTGCCCGGTTTACCCTGAGGGCGGCTGTCCGTAGCCTGCAACCTGAACGTTACCCGCCCCGCCTGATTGTCCGGTAGCTCCAGCCGATAGCCCACGCGTGCGGCCTGCCGCGCAGCCTGATACAAGCCCACGCCCAGCCCGAAATCCGACGCCACCGGACTCAGGAACAGATTGCGCGCCACGTGTTCAGGTGCAGGTGCGCCACTATCAGTCACGGTCAGGCTCACCAGCGGATGCACTGACAAACGCACTTCGACCGCAACGCCCGACTCGCGCTGACGTTTGCGTAGCGCATTGGTCAGCAGGTTGTCGGCGACGCTGTCAAACAGGTCCTGCGGCAGAGGCGTATCGTCGACCACGTTGGCGAAGAATTGCACATCGTCATGTTCATAACGCGCCTGCAGGGCCGTCCACCAGGCTTTCGCAGGCAGATGTGCAGCATCCATTTCGGCCGGTTGCTTCAATTTATCGACTGTCTGTGACAAGCGGGCGGCCAATTGCGGCAACTGGCGTTTCATCAGCGCCTGCAGACGCTCACCGTCTTCCGGAGTGGACGTGTCAGCTGCGGCGATCAGGGTTTTCATCGACTGCAGAATGTTCTTCACATCGTGGGTCAGGCGCGCGCCCGTGTCGTGGATGGCCTGGCTGTAGGCCTGCTCGCGCAAGGTTTGCTCGCGCACCTTGGAGGCGTAGAAATAGCCCAGCAATTGCGACAGCAGCCGTACATGCAGTGCCAGCGCGGGAGTGAGCGGTCGCGGCGATTGCCAGGTCAGGGTCAGGCCATGAAATGCATGGGTGACAGCATGTTCCGCAGGTTCCCCGAACGTTCCCTCACCGCGCGCCGCCTGCCAGCGACCGCCTCGAATCCAGGTCAGTTCGTGCAGGTCGGTGAGCGCTTCGCGCACAAAGGATTCGGGATCACGCTCACGCTCGGCCAGCGTCGCCAGCCGTTGCGCCCAACCTTCGAACGGCAAGCCGACCGACAGCAGATAACGCGAGGTGATCTGCCCCAGCCCGCCAAACCCGGCACGCGGATTCCACAGCAACGACAGGGCAAGCAGCAGCACCGCCATCCCCAGCAGCGTCTGCACCAGCGCCCAGGCGTAGCTCACCTTCGCCACCGCCACTACGGCAAACGCGCCCAGCGCCACCACCATGATGAGCAGCGACAGCATCAGTCCATAAATGAAATCGAGCGTAGACGATGCGCCGCGCTGGCGTGTGGTCGGCAGGAACAGAATCACCAGCGGCAGCAGCACCAGGCCATAGCCCACTGCGGCCTGAAGGGTCTCGGGCAAGGCAGCGCTGTCCAGGCTTTGCGGCAGCACCCAGGCCAGCAGCAGCGCAAGCAGGTAGGCAAGCGCGAGCAGATAGGCGAGTCGCTGCTTGCCTTCATTTTGCGAAGCGGCCACCGCGCCCACCAACCCGGCCAGAACCGCCAGCCACAAGGCCACCACCCAGGTACTGTCGGCCAACACCAGCAGTGCCGCCATGGCAAACACAGGCAGCGCCAGGCGCGGCTCGATGCGCGCTTCGCTGCGCACCAGCGGCTGCCACAGCAGGAACAGCCCGTAATGCGCCAACAGGAATGCACGGGTCACCGCCGCTTCGGCATCGAGCACCACGGCCGCGTGCAGGGCCAGCAGCATCAGCGCCAGCCACCGCCCAGGTGCCACGCGGGTGAAAAAGGCCGTCAGGGAGGCCAACCAGGTCAGTGACGGCACCGTCTCAGTGCGTTCAGTCATGTTTGGAGCGAATGTGAAT
The DNA here is from genome assembly GCA_051305915.1 of Thiobacillus sp. Lineage (GTDB taxonomy): Bacteria > Pseudomonadota > Gammaproteobacteria > Burkholderiales > Thiobacillaceae > Thiobacillus. The sequence goes on from JBPPMF010000354.1 coordinate 8,422, forward strand.
ACAAAAGAAACGCAGGATGCCACAGCTATCGGCATTCCGCCCGGGAAATAGCACTGGCGAATACGTCCGCCCATCAACAAGTCTGCCGAAAACCCGGCAGGGGCGTCGTATTTTCGTCAATCCAGCGTTTGTTTAGGCGCGCAATTGTTTGCTTTATTTATTGATTTCAACTGGTTAACAAGACAATCCGTATGGCACGCATTTTGCTTTATTGGCGAACAGGCAACACTATAACGGAGCGCTTCGCCATGCATCATCCCAACTTCCCGCAACGCCAGTCGGGCTTCACCCTGATCGAGATTGCCATTGTGCTGGTTATTATCGGTCTGCTGCTCGGCGGCATTCTCAAGGGGCAGGAACTGATCAACAGCGCTCGGGTGAAGAATCTCGCCACTGATTTCAGAAACGTGCCGCTGTTCATTTATGGCTATCAGGACAAGTTCAGGGCGCTGCCGGGCGATGATCCCGCGGCAAAAGCACATTTAGGCAATGACGCTGAACAAGCCGTAGGCACTTCGGGTAGTGGCACTATCGAGGGCGCTTGGGATGACGACAAGAATGACGAGACTGAATCCTATCTGTTCTGGCAGCATATTCGGCTGGCTGGCTTGGCACCCGGTTCCACCAACACAGAGGCAGCAGATTATGCGCCGGTCAATGCAGTAGGTGGCCGCGTCGGCATCCAGAGTGCAGCGCCATTTACAGGGATTAATGGCACTTACTTCATTTGCTCAACGGGCATCCTCGGCAAATATGCCAAGCAACTCGACATCCAGCTGGATGACGGTAATACAGCTACAGGTTCAATGATGACCGGCACCCCCGCTGATCCTGCAGGCGATGCTGTAGCCACAGATGCGATTGTTGATTCCACAACCTACACCGTCTGCATGGGAATTTAATCCAGCGCCCGTATGGTGATACTGGCCCGCTTCAGCGGGCTTTTTTTCGCCCTACCATGTTGAAGCCCCTGCCCTACCCCTGCAACACCCTGAACTCCGCCGCCGCCAGCCCATCGGCGGCGCCGCGCAGCACCAGCACATCGCCGACCTGGATTTCGGTATCGGGCTGAGGATCGACCCCCTTGATCCCATGACGGCGAATCGCCACCACTTCCACCAGCAACGCCTGTAGCGCCAGATCTTCCAGGCTGCGGCCGGCTGCCGCGGCGCCCTGAGTGATCAGCACGGTATGCAGGCGCGGTTGGGCGTGCTGGTCGAGTTCGTCGTCGGCGTCCGAGGCGCCGCGGAAGAAGCCACGCATCATGGCATAACGCGTTTCACGCACCTCACGGATCCTTTTCAGCACCTGGGTAAGCGGCACACCCAGCAGCATCAGCGCATGCGACGCCAGCATCAGCGAACCTTCCATCACCTCGGACACCACTTCGGCCGCGCCCGCCGCTTTCAGCGCGTCGACGTGGGTATCGTCGATGGTGCGCACCACCACCGGCAGTTCCGGCCGCAGTTCGCGCACGTGGCGCAGGATGGCCATGCTGGAATGCAGGTCGGCATAGGTCACCACCACCGCCTGCGCGCGGCTCAAGCCGGCGGCGATCAGCACTTCACGCCGGCTGGCATCGCCATACACCACGGAAACACCAGAAGCGGTCACCGCGCGGATGCGTTCGGGGTCGGCGTCAAGCGCAATAAAGCTGATGCCTTCGGCCTCCAGCAAGCGCGCCAGATTCTGACCGCTGCGGCCATAGCCGCAGACGATCACGTGCTGGGCCTTGCCAAAGGTCTTGACCGCGATGTCGTGCACTTCCTTGGCGCGCCCGGCCCATTCGCTGCCGGCAAGCAGGCGGGTGATCGCGTCCATGCGATTGATCATGAGCGGCGCGATCAGCATCGACAGCACCATCGCCGCCAGCACCGGCTGGGTGATCTCGGCGCCCAACAGTTTCAGGTCGGCCGCCTGCGCCAGCAGCACGAAACCGAATTCGCCCGCCTGCGCCAGGCCCAGCGCGGTGCGCACCGCGGTAGGACGGCTGCTGCCGAAAGCCTTGGCCAGTCCGGCCACCAACACGAGCTTGCCAAAGACGATCGCAGCCACCAGCAGCAGCACGTCGCTCCAGTTCAGCATCACCTGCATCAAGTCGAGCCGCATCCCGATGGTGACGAAGAACAGACCCAGCAACACATCGCGGAACGGCTTGATGTCATCTTCCACCTGATAGCGGTATTCGGTTTCGGAGATCAGCATGCCGGCGAGGAAGGCGCCCAACGCCAGTGACAGGCCGGCGCTTTCGGTGAAGAAGGCCAGCCCCAGCGTGAACAGCAGCAGATTGAGCGTAAACAGTTCGGGCGACTTGTGCCCGGCCACCCACTGGAACCAGGGGCGCATGATGCGCTGGCCGACGAACAGCAGAAAGCCCAGCACCACCACCGCCTTGAACATGGCCAGTCCCAGCACCAACCCCATGTCGTCGGCATCCTTGGCAAACGCCGGAATCAGAATCAGCAGCGGCACAACCGCCAGATCCTGGAACAGCAGCGCGCCGAAAATCTGGCGACCATGCGGGGTCTGGATTTCCAGGCGTTCGGCCAACAGCTTCGACACAATGGCAGTGGACGACATCGACATGATGCCGCCCAGCGCGATGGCCGCCAGCAGCGGCAAATCAAGCAGCCAGGCAATCAGTCCTGTCAGCACGATGGTGAGCACGACCTGGGCGCCGCCAAATCCGAACACGGTCATGCGCATGGACATCAGGCGCGGCAGGCTGAATTCCAGGCCGATGGAAAACATCAGAAACACCACCCCGAATTCGGCCAGGTAACGCGCCTCTTCGCTGTCCGGAATCCAGCCCAGCGCGAACGGGCCGATGGCAATGCCGGTCACCAGGTAGCCGAGCATGGTCGGCAGCCGCAAGGCACGCGCGGCCGCCGCCACCAGCACGGCGACCGCAAGCAATATCAGAACAAGTTGGAGACTGCTGTGCATACAGATTTTCTATGGGCCGCGGCCCATAATTAAGGACAGCGCCCTCCTGGCGGAAGATCAAGGAAAACGCGGTCGACAAGACAGGCTTTAGTATACTTGGCGACCATGCGACCCCAACCCCCCTCCCCCGAACATTTGCTTGCACTCGCGCGCCAGGTGCTCGACATCGAGGCCGACGCCCTGCGCACCCTATCCACCCGCCTCGACGCCGGCTTTTCCGACGCCGTGCAACTGATTCTGGCCTGCAGTGGCCGCGTGGTGGTCTCGGGCATGGGCAAGTCCGGCCACATCGGTGGCAAGATCGCCGCCACCCTGGCATCCACCGGCACCCCGGCGTTTTTCATGCACCCAGGCGAAGCCAGCCATGGCGACCTCGGCATGATCGCGCATAACGATGTCGTGCTGGCGCTGTCGAATTCGGGCGAGAGCAACGAAATCGTGTGCATCGTGCCGCTCATCAAGCGGCGCGGCGCCAAACTCGTTGCGATGACCGGCAACCCCAACTCGACCCTGGCGCGCGAAGCCGACGCCCATCTCAATGCGGCCGTCGACAAAGAAGCCTGCCCGCTCAACCTGGCGCCCACCGCCAGCACCACCGCCGCACTGGCGCTGGGCGATGCGCTGGCGGTGGCGCTGCTCGATGCGCGCGGGTTTTCGGCTGACGATTTTGCCCGTTCCCATCCCGGCGGCAGCCTCGGCCGGCGGTTGCTGGTGCACGTGCGCGACGTCATGCACAGCGGTGACGAACTGCCGAAAATCGATCACGACGCCTCGCTCAAGATCGCTCTGCTCGAAATGACGAAGAAGGGACTCGGCATGACCGCGGTGGTCGACGCCGCCGGAAAAGTGGCGGGCGTCTTCACCGACGGCGACCTGCGGCGGGCGCTGGAGCATGCGCTCGACCTGCAGCAGGCACGGGTGACCGACCTGATGACACACAATCCCAAGACAATCCATGCGGACGAACTCGCCGTGGCGGCGGTGGAAAAAATGGACACCCTGAAAATCAACGGCCTCCTGGTAGTCGACGTCGACAATAGGCTGGTTGGCGCGCTCAACATGCACGATCTGCTGAAAGCGGGGGTGGTGTAATGGCCGCCGACATGATGACGCCAGACCTGATCGCCCGTGCACGAAAAATCAAGCTGATCGCCTTCGACGTCGACGGTGTGATGACAGACGGCACCCTGTTTCTGGCCGACGATGGGCAGGAATACAAGGGCTTCAACTCGCTCGATGGCCACGGCCTGAAAATGCTTAAAAGCAGCGGCGTCGAGCTTGCCATCATCACCGGCCGCAGTTCGCGCGTAGTGGAAAACCGCGCGAAAAACCTCGGCATCGAGATCGTCCACCAGGGCGCGCACGACAAACTGGTCGTGTACGAGATGCTGTGCCGCGAACTGAATATCGAATGCGATGCGACCGCCTACATGGGTGACGACGTGGTCGACCTGCCGGTAATGCGGCGCGCTGGCCTGGCCATCACCGTGCCCGCCGCCCCCGATCTGGTCAAGGCGCACAGCCATTACACCACCACGCGCGAAGCCGGGCACGGCGCCGTGCGCGAAGCCTGCGAATTCCTGATGCGCGCGCACGGCACGCTGGACGCGGCGCTGGCCCCCTATCTGAAATGACCCGTTGCAGGCAGCCCCAGTTGAACCCGGCCTGTTCGAGGGCGGCATGATCTCGCGAGGCTCATTGTGGCTGCCGCTGGCGGTTTTGCTGCTGTTGGCAGCACTCAGCTTCTGGATCGAGCGTTCGGTGCAGGTGACGCCCAGTGGCGACCAGGCAGCCCAAACCGACCCCGAAGGCATCATGGAAAACTTCGATGCGCTGCGCACCGATCCGACGGGCAAACCGCACTACCGTCTGACGGCCACAAGACTCAAGCATTATTCCGGCAACTCGCGCACCGAACTGGAGTCGCCGCGCTTCACCCAGTTGGACGTCGAAGCCGGCGATGTGAGCGCAGTCGCTCAACAGGCCACCGTCTCGCCTGACGGCAATGAAGTGGATCTGCGGGGTGACGTCGTCGTGCAACGTGCCGCCCGCCCCGGGCAGTCCGCCATGACGCTGCGTACGGCACAGTTGCTGGTATATCCCGACCGCGACCTGCTCCGCGCGCCGGGGGCGGTCGACATCCGCGACGATATCCTGACCGTGCGCGCAGGCGCCATGGAATACGACGTCCGGCAACGCGTCATCAAACTAACAGGGCGGGTACAAGCCCGTTATCTTTCTGGAAAAAGCTAAGCGCTGACTCAAATCATATGCAAATATTGAAATCAGGTTTTTATGCGGTACTGTGTGCCGCCTTGCTGGCATCGCCCGCCCTCGCCGAAAAAGCCGACCGTGACAAGCCGGTCAACCTCGAAGCGGACTCCGTCACCCTCGACGATATGAAGAAAATCAGTATCTACGAAGGGAATGTCATCCTCAGCCAGGGCACGATGATGTTGCGTGCCGACCGCATACAAGTAAGCCAGACCGCCGCCGGACTCGACAAAGTCGTCGCCACCGGCCGGCCCGTGTCATTCCGCCAGAAAATCGATGGCCGCGAGGAGTATATCGAGGGGGTTTCCGACCGCATCGAGTACGACAGCGTCAACAGCCAGCTTGAACTAATCGGGCAAGCCCGGCTGCGCCGCAACGGCGACGAACTGCGTGGCGCGCGGATTTCGTACAACGCCAATACCGAGTTCTATAAGGTGGTCGGCCAGCGCGATGCACAAACCCCGGCCGGCCGGGTGCGCGCCGTCATTCGCCCGAAACCGCGTGCCGACCAGCCTGCCGCACAGCCATGAGCCAGATTTCCGCCCAAGGCCTGCGCAAGACGTATGGCAAACGCACCGTGGTGCATGACGTCTCGTTTAAAGTCAACAGCGGCGAGGTGGTCGGCCTGCTCGGCCCCAACGGCGCCGGCAAGACCACCTGCTTTTACATGGTGGTGGGGCTGGTTGCGGCAGACGGCGGCAACGTACGGATGGACACGCACGACCTTACCCACATGGCGATCCACCAGCGCGCGCGACTGGGGCTATCCTATTTGCCGCAGGAACCCTCGATCTTCCGCAAAATGACAGTGGAGGAAAACATCCGCGCCATTCTGGAGCTCAAACCCTACAGTCGGGACGAACTTGAGGAACATCTGAACAACCTGCTCGAGGATCTGCATATCGCACACCTGCGCGATGCGGCCGCAGTAAGCCTCTCCGGTGGCGAACGCCGCCGGGTGGAAATTGCGCGGGCGCTGGCGATCAACCCACGCTTCGTGCTGCTCGATGAGCCGTTCGCCGGGGTCGATCCCATTGCGGTGCTCGACATCCAGAAACTGGTGCATTTCCTGATCGAGCGCGACATCGGCGTGCTCATCACCGACCACAACGTGCGCGAAACGCTGGGCATCTGCAACCGCGCCTACATCATCAACGAAGGCCGCGTGCTGGTCGGCGGCACCCCCGATCTCATCATCCAGAACGACAGCGCACGCAAGGTTTATCTGGGCGAAAACTTCCGCCTGTAGCCGGGGCCCCACAGGCGCGCTACACTTGCTTCAAGTCGGCACGATTTTTGCCGTAGTCTAGGTCCATGAAGCACAGCCTCCAACTCAAGCTCGGTCAGCACCTCACCCTGACACCCCAACTGCAGCAGTCGATCCGACTGCTGCAGTTGTCGACGCTGGAGTTGAATCAGGAACTGGAGCAGATGCTGCAGGACAACCCGCTGCTTGAGCGCGAGGAAGAGGACGAAGCCGGCCCTGGCTCGACGGACGCACCGGCGCATACCGCCGAAGCCGAAGCGCAAAGTACCGAACCCTCTGTCACTAGCAGCACGGAATCCGACCCTATCACCGCGCTGGACGATTCCGACTGGAACGACTACAGCTCGGCAGGCAGCGGCGATGACGATGACGACAACGACTATATGCAAGGCGCGGTATCGGGTGCGACCCTGCGCGAGCATCTGCTGAACCAGTTGATCGTCAGCCCGCTCACCCTGCGCGACCGCACTCTGGTTGCCGCGTTGATCGATGACCTGGACGAATCCGGTTTCCTCACCCAGCCGCTGGAGGACATCACCGCCAGCCTGCAGGATGAACTCGAAGAGCTTGAGCATGAAGAAGTCGAAACCGCACTCAAGCATCTGCAAAACATGGACCCCACCGGGGTGGGCGCACGCAACCTGGCCGAATGCCTGACCCTGCAACTGCGTGCACTGCCACCCGACACCCTAGCACGTGATGCGGCCATGCGGCTGACCGCGCATCATCTCGATCTGCTGGCCGCGCGTGATGTCGGCAAACTGAAGAAAATGCTCGGCATCGACGACACCATGCTGCGCACCGTGCGCGCGCTGATCCTGAATCTGAATCCCCGCCCGGGCTCGGCTTTTGGCCCCGACGAAACGCACTACGTCATCCCCGATGTGTATGTCCGCAAGATCAAGGGCATGTGGATTGCCAGCCTTAACGCCGACGCCATGCCCAAACTGCGCGTCAATCGCGTCTATGCCGACATCCTGGCGCGCCATCGCGAAAGCGGCGGCGGCCAGCTTGCCAGCCAGTTGCAGGAAGCACGCTGGCTGATCAAGAACGTACAGCAGCGATTTGACACCATCCTGCGCGTCTCGCAGGCCATCGTCGACCGCCAGAAACAATTTTTCGAACACGGCGATGTGGCGATGCGCCCGCTGGTGCTGCGAGAAATCGCTGACGCGGTGGAGCTGCATGAATCGACCATTTCACGCGTCACCACCCAGAAATTCATGATGACGCCACGTGGGCTGTACGAGCTGAAATATTTCTTCGGCAGCCACGTCGCCACCGACAGCGGCGGCGCCTGCTCATCAACCGCCATCCGCGCACTCATTAAACAATTGGTAGCGGCCGAAAGCGGTAAAAAACCATTGTCCGATGGCCAACTGGCCGACGTGCTGGGTCAGCAAGGCATTGTGGTAGCCCGGCGCACTGTCGCCAAATATCGCGAATTGCTGCAAATCCCACCCGCCAATATGCGCCGCGCGCTTTGATCACAAAGCGTTTTCTGGTTTATTCCGGCAGAAAAACGGTGCCGTGCTTGAATGTGCCGCGCTTTCGTCACACAATGAAATCAGGCGCAATTCGTCGCCCCTGAAAGTGGGACAGAAAGCCGATTTTCAGTTTTTCACGCAGACCTAGGAGGCTCTATGAATTTGACAATTTCCGGCCATCACCTGGAAGTGACCCCAGCGATTCGCGACTACGTTTCCGAAAAACTCGAGCGCGTCAAACGCCACTTTGGCCACGTCATCAACTTGAGCGTAATCATGCAAGTGGAAAAACTGGTGCACAAAGTGGAAGCCACCCTGCACGTCAGGGGCCACGATTTTCATGCCCACAGCGAAGACAGCAATATGTACGCCGCCATCGACCTTCTGGCCGACAAACTGGATCGCCAGATCGTCAAGCACAAGGAAAAAACGTCGGACGTGCACCAAGTCAGTGGTGGCGTGAAGCATCAGCCGACAGAAATTCCCGTCTGATATCGATTCACTCAAGGAAGCCCTGTTGCCCGGAGGCCGTTTCAGGGTCTCCGGGCGTATAATTTGCAGACGCCGGCTCCCTTCCCCGGCCTCGCAACCGGCATGAACCTAATCGCCCCCCTCATCACTCCCGACACCACCTTGCTGGATTTGAGCTTCACCAGCAAGAAAAAGCTGTTCGAGCATGCTGCCGAGCGCTTCGCGCAGACACACGGACTCAAAGTCACCGACATCTTCACCAGCCTGTTCGAACGCGAACGTCTGGGATCGACTGCGCTCGGCTATGGCATCGCCATTCCGCACGGCCGGATCAAGGGCCTGAAGGATGCCTGTGGCGCGTTTTACCGCCTGAAAACCCCGCTTGAATTCGACGCGCCTGACAATCAGCCGGTATCGCTCTGTTTTATTTTGCTGGTCCCACAAGATGCTAATGAACGGCATCTTCAAATTCTGGGCGAACTGGCACAGCTATTCGGCGACGACGCCATGCGCGTGAAGATGCTCAACGCCGCCACCCCGTCCGAACTGATCGCCCTACTCGACTCATGGTCCAGCTAGACGCGCTGTCCGGCGCATGGACGAGCTAACTCACGTTTCAGTCGAGACCCTGTTCCGCGACATGGCGGAACAACTCGACCTGCACTGGGTGGCTGGGTGCAATGGCGGTCAGCGCGCCCTGTCTTCCGAAACCATCCAGAAGCCGACCCTGGCCCTGATCGGCCATTTGAATTTCGTCCACCCAAACCGGGTGCAGGTGCTGGGGCCTGCCGAAATGGATTATCTGCGCAGCCTGCCCGAATCTGCCCTGCGGGATGCGATCGACCACCTGTTTTCGACCGAACTCGCAGCCATCATCGTCTCCAACGGCGAAGCCGTACCCGCGGTCCTGCTCGACGGGGCCGAACGCACCGAAACCCCCCTGTTCGCATCGACGCTTGCAAGTCCCGTCCTGATGTCCTACCTGAGTCATTACCTGACACAGCAACTGGCCGAAACCACATCGGTCCATGGGGTGTTTCTCGAAGTGCTCGGTACCGGCGTGCTCATCAAGGGTGACGCGGGTGTAGGCAAGAGTGAACTGGCACTGGAGCTCATTACACGCGGCCACCGCTTGATCGCCGACGACGTCGTCGATTTGAAACACGTCGCGCCGGACACGCTGGAGGGCGTATGCCCCCCCCTGATCCGCGACTTCCTGGAAGTGCGGGGTTTGGGTATTCTCAATATCCGCTTCCTGTTTGGCGAAATGGCAGTCAAGCCGCAAAAGAACCTCAAACTCATCGTTGAACTGGTGCATCCAGAGGAAATCGGCGAGGTCGGCCTCAATCGGCTTGACATGGTGGCGTCGACCGAAACCATCCTCGATGTGGCCATCCCAAAGGTGCGCATCCCGGTCGCCGCCGGCCGCAACCTGGCCGTGCTGGTTGAAGTGGCCGTACGCAATCACCTTCTCAAACGCCGCGGCATCAACCCGGTCGAGCAATTCATCCGGCGCCAGCAAGCGGCCATCGACGGGAGCAGTTGAATGCAGATTGTTCTGGTCTCAGGGCTGTCGGGGTCGGGTAAAAGCATCGCCATCGCAGTGCTGGAAGATGTCGGCTATTACTGCGTCGACAACCTGCCACTCGCCATGCTGCAACCCCTGGTCGAATATCTGAAACAGGAAGGTCACGAGCGCATCGCCATTGCCATCGATGCGCGCAGCAGCGCGAGCTTTACGCACCTGCCCCAAATTGTCGCGACGCTGCGCGAGCAGGGTGCCGACCTGCGGGTGATTTTTCTTGAGGCGAAGACGCTGTCACTGGTCAAGCGCTTTTCCGAAACGCGGCGGCGACACCCGCTCTCCAGCGATACGATTTCATTGCAGGAAGCGATCCAGCTCGAACGCGAGATGCTCGCCGATATTGCCCCGCTGGCGCATCGCATCGACACCAGCGACCTCTCCGCCTCGGCCCTGCGCCTGTGGATCAAGGAACTGGTCGGCCAGGACCGCTCGCGCATCACCCT
>JBPPMF010000368.1:0-17597 GCA_051305915.1 Thiobacillus sp.
GCCGGAGCCGTGATAACTGCCCGGCAGGCGGTCCCAGGCGTCGGTCTGCACATGGCCGTTGGCGTCGTACAGGCTGTTCAGTACGCGCGGCGTGGCCTCGTGGGTGCCGGTGATGAGGACATATTCGCAGCCGAGATCGGTCAGATGCCTGGCGCAGGCGGCGAGATCCATATCGTCCTCGTCCGACTCGAACAGCGCCAGCCGGCGCGCTTCATGGCTGTTGGGCGTGAGGATGCTGGTCTGCGGAATCAGCAGGTCGCGCATGGCGGAGATCATGTCCTCGGTGGCCAGTTCGTCGCCGCGCCCGGAGGCCAGCACCGGGTCGAGGATGACCGGAATGTCCGGGTAATCGGCAAGGATTTCGGCGATGACGGCCATCGTCTCGGGGCTGCCCAGCATGCCGAGCTTGAATGCCGCCACCGGCACGTCCTCCAGCAGCATGCGCGCTTGATCCATGACCCACTCGGAATCGATGGCCAACACTTCGTCGACCCGCGCGGTGTCCTGTACCGTAATCGCGGTGATCACCGACAGCGGGTGGCAGCCCATGCTGGCCAGCGTTAGCAGGTCGGCCTGGATGCCCGCACCGCCGGTGGGGTCGGATGCGGCAAAGCTGAGCACAAGCGGCGGCGTGGGTTTGGGGGTGAAAATGGATGGCATGGCGTCGCTGCTTTAAAATCAAGCCCCGATTTTATCCGATTACCCATGAATCCCATGTCTGATACCCCTGAATACAAAAGCTGGATGTGTTTGATCTGCGGCTATATCTATCGCGAGGAAGTGGGCGTGCCCGATGATGGGATTCCGCCCGGCACGCGTTGGGAAGATGTGCCGATCAACTGGACCTGCGCGGATTGCGGTGCACGCAAGGACGATTTCGAAATGGTGATGTTTTAGCACCAACAACCAGTACTTTAGCGCTCAAAAAATGCAGGCGCGAGCGTTACAGCGTCATCGATCCTGTGTTTGGCAATAGAATGGGCCCATTCCGTTGGCTTGGCCTTTGTCCTGACACACCCGACGGAGTTAAAACACAAATTTCAACAAGGAGAGAGACATGATTTTGCGGTGGATGACAGCATGGGCTTTGCTCATATCTTCGGCGAGTGTATGGGCGATTTCTCCTTACATTCAAGGGAACCCGGTTGCGGGCGGCAACGTACAAGCGGCTGCAACAGCGGTCGAAGCCAAACTCAAGAATGGCGGCTTCAAGGTGGTTGGAAAGTATTTCCCCCAAGGCCTGGCAGGCTACGGGGTGGTGGTTGCCACCGACGACGCCATGCTCAATGAAGTCGGATCGGTGGGAGGGCATGCGGTGCTGGGTGCCGGAATACGTGTTGGTGTCAAAGCGGATGGTAGCGTTACGTACACCAATCCGGACTACTGGTACCGCGCCTATTTCCGCAGGTCCTTCGAGAAGAAGGAATCTGACGTCCAGGCGCTGCAAGCCCGACTGGAGGCTGCACTGGGCGCTGGCAAAGGGTTAGGCGGCGACGAACTTGCGAAAACCCTGGTCAATTACCGCTACATGATCGGCATGGAGCGCCTGGATTCGCCCAAGAACAAGCTGGCCGAGTATGGCAGCTTCGCCGAGGCAGTGAAGACGGTGCGTGACAATTTGGCCAAGGGTGCAGGTAAAACCAGCAAGGTATATGAAATTGTCATGCCTGCCCGCAAGCTGGCCGTGTTTGGGGTGGCTTTGAATGATAACGACAACAGCGATGGCCAATGGATCAAGAAAATCGAGCAGCAGGAAAGTGTTGCAGGCTTGCCTTACGAAATTTACGTGATTAACAACGAGGTCAGCGCACCGCATGGCCGTTTTCGTATTGCGCTGGCTTTCCCCGATGTGGGAATGGGGCAGTTCATGCGCATTTCTTCGTTGCCGAATGCCATCATCGAGACCATGAGTGCCGTTGCCGGCGCCGAGAAAAAATCAAGCGGGGAAGCCTGGCAATAAACGCTGGGCGCGCATTCTATGGGGCGGGACGGAAGGGTATTGCGTTGTTGCAATGCCCTTTTTGTTTGCCGGATGAATGCGTGCGCCTACCGGAGCGACAAGCACTAAAGAAGCCTGCGTCGGTGCCGTAATGTTTAAACGCAGGCGGGTGGCAGGTGCCTCCCGCCCACGTTCAGGTGGAGAAACGTGTGGATAACGAAGCATTGAAAGGCGTCAAGGTGATGATTATTGACGATAGCAACACCATACGCCGAAGCGCTGAAATATTCCTGAGCCAGGCTGGTTGCGAAGTCATCCTGGCGCAGGACGGTTTTGATGCGCTGTCCAAAATTACCGATCACGACCCAGATGTGGTGTTCGTTGACATCATGATGCCGCGTCTCGATGGTTATCAGACCTGCTCGCTGATCAAGCGCAACACCAAGTATCGCACCACGCCTGTCATCATGCTGTCGTCCAAGGACGGCCTGTTTGATCGTGCGCGTGGCCGCATGGTTGGGTCGGATCAATATTTGACCAAGCCATTTACAAAAGACACGTTGTTGACCGCGGTGCGCGAGCATGCGTGTCCGGGCGCTTAATTTTAAGGAGTGTTGAGATGGCAATCAGCCGAATCCTGGTTGTGGACGATTCTCCCACCGAACGTTTTTTCCTGTCCGAGTTGCTGGTCAAGAACGGCTATCTGGTCAGCATGGCGGAAAGTGGCGAAGAAGCTGTTGCACAGGCCAAACAGACGCTGCCCGACTTGATCGTGATGGATGTCGTGATGCCCGGCATGAACGGCTTTCAGGCCACCCGCATGATCAGCAAGGAAGAGTCGACCAAACATATCCCGGTCATCATGTGCACCACCAAGGGCCAGGAAACCGACAAGGTATGGGGCATGCGACAAGGCGCGAAGGCTTATCTGGTGAAGCCGATCAAGCCGGAAGACCTGTTGTCCCAAATCAAGGCGCTGGACTGAGCAGGCTCCTATGGCCAAGAAATTCAATTTGCGCGAATTTCAGACCACGCTTTCGCAGAAATTACAGGCAGCGGCCGGTCGCGATAACAGCGGTTCCCGTCTTGGGTTCCGGGTGGGCGACGTCAACTGGCTGGTGAGTCTGAGCGATACCGAAGAAGTGCTCCCGGTGCCCCCCATCGTCAAGCTGCCCGGTGCGCGGCGCTGGTTTCGTGGTGTCGCCAACATTCGCGGCAACTTGTTCGCGGTGACTGATTTTTCCGATTTCATGGGGCTGGGCGTGACGCCTGATCATGCTGCCTGCCGCTTGCTGATTCCGCATCACGATTTCGGCGTAAACGCGGCCCTCCTGGTGCACGGCACCTTGGGGCTGAAAAATATTAACCATTATCAGTTGCGCAATGAAAGTGCGGCCCAGCCGTGGATTGCCCGGCAGTATGCGGATGAAGCGGGGGTCGGCTGGTGTGACCTGGATTTTGCACAACTGCTGGGTAATGCCGAGTTTCTCAAGGTTGAAGCACAGCCCGGAAGCTGACTGGACCTTGAACACAAGGCGCGCAGGCGCCAATGAGTGGAGGGATTAAGCAATGAATATAGCGACAACAATGAGTGGTCTCAAAGGGCTGGCTGGCCGCATGACGGGAAAGGTCTCGGGCAAGAACCGCGAGGAACACACCGCCATGATCATGAAGACGGTGCGCAAGCTGGCGGACAAGGAGACGGGCAAGACCCCGCTGATCGGCCACCTGCCAGTCGAGACGCAGTATGTTTATGTGGGCGGCGCCTTGATCGTTTCGCTGCTGCTGGCCACCGGCTTTACCGTCTACAGTTTTATTCAGCTCGATAACCGCACCAGTTATGAAAGCCGGGCGGGCGAACTGAAGGTGCTGTCGCAGCGACTGCCGCTGACTGCCCAGCAGTCCGTTGCCGGCAACGTGACGGCCTTCCAGAAGTTGGCCGAAGGCAAGGCTGCGTTTGAAACGGCCCTGAACAGTTTGTCCAATGGTGACGATGACGTGCCCGCTACGGTTGGTGCGGCACGTGACACGCTGGAGAAGATCAGTGCGCAGTGGCAGAAATACAATCCGCAGGTCGTGCAGATTCTGTCGCAACAAAAAAACCTGATTGCGCTGAATGAGAACATCAAGCGCATTAACGCCCTGAGTATCGATCTGCAGAAGGTTGCCGAACAGCTTGCCAACCAGTTGACCAATGCGGGTGCAAGGGTGCGCGAGGTATCGCGCGCCAATCATCTGGCCATGCTGAGCCAACGCCTGCCGAAAAACGCCAACCTGCTGCTCTCGGCTGATCTGATTGACCCGCAAGTGGTGTTGCAGTTGGAAAAGGACACCACTTCGTTCCGCGATACGGTGCAGGCGCTGATGGAAGGCACGGCCAGCAGTCACGAGGACAGCATGCTGACGCTGGAGGACCTGGGGGCCAACATGGGCGATATGGTCGAGGCTGTAGGCACGGTGCTTTCAAACACGCAGCCGCTGTTGCAGTCGAAGATGGCAGCCAACGACCTGTTTATAGGCAGCGAAGCGTTGCTGAAGGATACCGAGCAGTTGTCGCAGGATTACCGTGCGATCGGCGGTGTCGGGTATCTGCTGGCAGCCCTGTTTGGACTGCTGGCAATTGCTTCGCTGATGATGCTGGGGCGGGTCAATAACAGCGAGACCAAATCACGGGCTCGCAAGAGCGAAGAGGAAAACAGCCGCAACCAGGAAGCGATTTTGCGGCTGATGGATGAATTGGGCGAGTTGGCTGAAGGCAACCTCACCATCAATGCCAGCGTGACCGAGGATATTACCGGGGCGGTGGCCGACTCGATCAACTATACGGTGGAAGAGTTGCGCACGCTGGTGCGCGGGATCAATAGCGCCACGGTGCAGATGGATCAGGCGGCCAACCAGGCGGGTGAAGTGTCCGATTCGCTGCAGCAGGCCGCGCGCCGCCAGACCGAAGAAATCGAGGAAACCTCGGCCGCGGTGGTGAATCTGGCACATTCGGTGCAGCAGGTGTCGGGTAACGCAGCCGAGTCGGCCCGTGTGGCCGAACAATCCCTCGCCGCCGCCGAGCGGGGCCAGCAGGCGGTGGCGAATGCCATTGCCAGCATGAACGGCCTGCGTGAACAGATTCAGGAAACCTCGAAACGAATCAAGCGTTTGGGCGAATCGTCACAGGAAATCGGCGAAATCGTTGAACTGATTTCAGACATTACCGAACAGACCAACGTGCTTGCGCTCAACGCAGCCATTCAGGCGGCATCTGCAGGCGAAGCCGGACGTGGTTTCTCGGTGGTGGCGGAAGAAGTGCAGCGGTTGGCGGAACGCTCGGCTGATGCGACCAAGCAGATTGCGGCGATCGTGAAAACCATTCAATCGGATACACACGACACTGTGGCGGCGATGGAGATTTCGACCCAGGGTGTGGTCGAAGGCGCCAAACTGTCCGATACGGCGGGTCAGACGCTGGCCGAAATCGGCACTGTGTCGAAAACGCTGGCTGAACTGATTGCCGGCATTTCTTCGGCCACCCACAGTCAGGCGGAATCGACCGCCAAGGTTGCCGAAACCATGCAGGACATCAAGGCGATTTCGGCGCAGACCAGCAGCGGCACGCAGCAGACGGCCGAGTCGATTGGTGGCATGAAACACCTGGCGCAAGATCTCAAGAACTCGGTCGCGGGCTTCAAGCTCGCCTGACCGGCCACGTATAGCGGGCAATGGGTCACGGCCACTGATCAACTTCAGGAACACACATCATGAGCGCCTTACTCGATTACGATACCGGCCCGTTGAACTGGGTGCGCGGGGATATCGACGCCGCCCTGCAGGCCGCCCTGGGCCGTATCCAGGCCTACAGTGTCGATGCCGATCTGACCAATGCCCTGCGGCTGGCGCGCGACGATACTCATCAGGTTGCAGGTGCGTTGCGCATGGTTGGGCTGGAAGGCGCGGCTACCGTGGCGACCACCCTTGAAGCTACGCTGACCGATATCAACGAAAACCGCCTGCCGGCGAATGATGAAATATTGCGCGCGCTGCGCAATGCCCTCCAAGGGCTGCAGCGCTGGGTCAAGGATCTGGCCGACGGAAGGGGGAGCGGCGAACTTGCGCTGTTTCCGCTCTACAAGCGTCTGCGTGAGTTGCAAGGTGTCGAGCGGGTGTTCGAGGGCGAATTGTTCTTTCCCGATCTGCGCACGCGGATACAGGGCAACGCTACCAATCATGGCCTGACACAGGAGGCATTGGCCGCTGAAGTCAAAACCGCACGCGGCCTGTTCCAACGCGGCCTGCTGGCATTCCTGCGCAATGCCGAGGCAGAGCAGGGCCTGCATCGGATGCGTGATGCACTGGCTGCAATCGAGCGCATCGCGCCGTCGCAGGCTGCGCAAACTTTCTGGTGGGCCAGCGTCGGTTTTGTCGATAGTCTGATCGCGCGCGGCGTTGAAGCCGATTTCCACGTCAAACAGTTGCTTGCCCGGGTTGATCTGCAAATGCGCCGCTTGATGGAAGGCTCGCCGCAGGTTGCGGAGCGCCTGCTGCGCGATGCGCTGTTCTTTGTGGCGAAAAGCCAGACCATGGATGGCCGTGCTGCAGAAGTTCGCGCAAGCTTCGGTCTCGATCGTTATATGCCCGGCCGCGGCATGCTGGATCCCGAAGCGCTGGCGCGCATGCGCCCCGTGCTGGAAGCCTTGCAGAACGGTCTGAAGGCTGCCCGTGATCACTGGCACGCCTATGTAGAAGGCGATGCCGGGCAGATGGAGCCGTTTCAGCTTCAATTGGCCCGCATGCAGCCGCAGGCACAGATGCTTGAAAGCAGTGGCTTGATGCCGTTGCTGGAGGAGTTGGGTGCGGCGGCTATCGCCGCGACCGGGCGCGATGGCGAAGCGCGTGATCAGGTGAATCTGGAAGCCGCTTCCACCCTGATGTTCATGCAGAATGCCGTCGAGCAGGAAGATGTCCTGCATGCGGACTTTGCCGCCCGCGCAGAAGCCCAGCAGGCCCGCCTGCGCGCATTGATCGAAGGCCGCGAGATGCCGGGCAGTGTTGTGGCGGCCGCCAGCCAACGCGATGCCGAGCGCGATATGCTGCTGCACATGGCGCAGGAAGTCGGGCAAAATCTGCGCCAGATGGAAGAAGCGCTGGACGCCTTTTTCCGTGAAGCCAATGAGCGCGAAGCGCTGGCCGATTTGCCTGCGCTGGCACAGCAGGCACAAGGCGCGCTGACCATGCTGGAATTGCCTGACGCCACCAGCCTGCTGGCTGCGGCCACGGCTGTGATCGAACCCTTCGCCAGCGAAGGCCATCCCGACGAGGCGACCCAGCAACGTTTGGCCAATGCTTTCTCCAGTCTGGGGTTGTATGTCGAGTCGTATTGCGCCGGGCGTGCCGATGCTGCCAGCGTGTTGCGCCCCGTCCTGATCGAGTTCGGTTTGCTCGATGCGGACAGCGCCGATGAAAGTGCGTTTTACGATACGGTCGAATCCGGGTTGCCCAAGCGCAAGGCCGATGTGCAGACAGGCTATCAGGACTGGCGCGATCAACCCGACGACGCTGCAAAAAAAAAATTCCTTAATGCCCTGACCGAGCTCAATCGCGACGCCGAGTTGATCGACGACGCGACGCTGAAGCAGCAGACCCGCGCAGCCCTCGACGCCAGCCGTGATGCGGATGAAGCCCCGCCAACGCTCGATGCCGACATTGAGCGCCTGACCGGCCTGACGTTACCTGCGCGGGCCACGGTTGAGATTCCGCAGACCCAGGAACAGGCCAAGTCGACTGCCAGCGAAGTGGCTGTCCCGGAATCCAGTGACTCGGTGCCGGAGACGATCGCAGCCGCCGAGCCAATTGAAGTCCAGTCTGCCGAGGACACGGCGCCAGTATTCAGCACCTTGATCGAAATGGCACAGCCGCTAGCGCCGGCTGAAATGGTGCTCGCTGAATCAACACCAAACGCCGCGGCGGAAACCATAGAATCCGTGGTCGGCGGCAATACGCCTGCCGAGGACATGCTACTGGTGGAAATTCCCGAGGGCGTTGAAGCAGAACTGCTGGAGATCTTCCTGGAAGAAGCCAACGAAGTGCTGGCGACCTTGGGCGAGGCCTGTGACGCGTGCCAGAGCACTCCAGACGACCAGGAATCCATGACGGTGATCCGCCGTGGTTTCCATACGCTGAAGGGCAGCGGCCGCATGGTCGGCCTGGAAACGTTTGGGGAAGCCGCGTGGCGTCATGAACAGTTGATGAATGGCTGGCTGTCCGAGAATAAACCCGTCAGCAGTGAACTGCTGCGCCTGATTGGTCGCTCGCGCGATCTGTTCCAGCAGTGGGTGAACGCGCTACAGGCCAATCAACCCACGATGCTGCCGGTTGCCGCATTGCTGGCAGCGGTTGATCGTGTGGCGCAGGGCCAGCCACTTGATGTTGCGACGCTGCCGAGTGCCCCGGTGGTTGAGGAGCATGTGCCAGACGTAGCGGTGGACGCCGATGCGATGGGCGAGCCTGATGCGACGGCGGAAGTTGAGCCACTGAGCGCTGGGACGGCTGACGAAGCGGAAGCCGCGACAGAAGCAGAAATTGAAGGGTCGCCACAATGCCTTGCCGAAGCTGAAACCGCCGCTGCGTCTGAGCCCGATGGGGTTGTAGAGCGCGTCGAAGACGCGGTGGCGGAAGTGGAAGTGGAAGTGGAAGTGGAAGTGGAAGCGGAAGTGGAAGTGGAAGTGGAAGTGGAAGCGGTCGAGGCCGAGCTGGTGCTCGATGCTACGCCGGAAGCGGCGGCTCCAGTCAGAGAATCCGCTTTGCATGTGGGCGCCATAATCGAATACGCAGAGCCGGCAGTCATTGACGAGATTTTCCTTGGGCCGATTCGGCTTTCTGCCGGCCTGTATGAAATTTTCATGGCCGAAGCACACCAGCGGCTGGCCGTGCTGCAGGAGGAAGCTGCGCGTCATGCCGAGGTCGCCAATAGCGCTGTCAGCGAACAGGCGCGCCGCGCCGTGCATACGCTGGGCGGCATCGCGGGCACAGCCGGCATCATCGCGCTGGCCGAGCTGTCACATGCGCTCGAACAGTATTGGAACCGCTTTGTACACGGCCCTTTGCCGGCTGCGCACTTGCTGCTGGTTCAGGATACGGTCGCACGTTTGCACGAGATGATCGCGTCCATCGAAAGCGGCCACCTGCCCGAAGCGGCCAATGATCTGATCGCAACTCTGGGGGAACTGGAGGACGAGCAGGTCATACCGGCAGCCGAAGTGGCGCCCCTGTCGGACGAAGACAGGATCCTGCCGGCTGAACTGGATGCAGAAGAATTGCCGGTCGAAATTGCTGCAGCCATACCTTCTTTCAACCCTGCCACTGGCCTGCTGGACGTTAGCGCACTGGTGTCTGATTTCAGACCCGCTTCTCCGATGCCGCTATTTGAGCGGCGTGAAGTCAGCGATGAAATCGATCAGCAGTTGCTGCCGATTTTCCTTGAGGAGGCTGAATCGCTGGTGCCGGACGCCAGTGCACAATTGCGTGCCTGGCGGGCTGCGCCGCGTGATGTCGCCGCGTGCGATGCGTTGCGTCGTACGCTGCACACCATCAAGGGCAGCGCGCGCATGGTCGGCGCGATGCGCCTGGGCGAATTGACGCACATGATGGAATCGCGCGTGATCGCTGTGATCGAAGGCCAATTGGCCGCGAGCAGTGACGTGTTCGAGACATTGGAGGAGCAGGCCGACCGTCTGGCCGACTCGGTGGAGCGATTGAAGCAGGGTGATCTCGTGGCAGCTGGCGAAGACACGCCCGCGCCGCTGGCGGCCCCGGTTGAACCGGTGCTGGCGCGTGCTGAGCCTGCGTCCGCGGTGTCCGATCCGCTTGCCCCGGCTCAGCCGGCCACGCGCGACAACAATGCCCTGACCCTGCGGGTGCGTGCCGACTGGATTGACCGGATGGTCAACCAGGCCGGTGAAGTGGCGATTGCGCGCTCGCGCATTGAAAGCGAAGTGTTCGGGTTCAAGCGCCACGTCGGCGAATTATCGGAAGCCCTGGTGCGCCTGCGCGGTCATATTCGCGAAGTCGAGATCCAGGCCGAATCGCAGATGCAGGCAACCTTCCAGACCCAGGAGAATGTTGAAGCGTTCGACCCGCTGGAGTTCGACCGTTTCACCCGTTTCCAGGAAGTGACCCGGTTCCTGGCCGAGAGCGTGAACGATATTTCCACGGTGCAGCACATTTTGCTGGCGCGTCTGGGCGAAGCCGATGCCGCGCTGATCCAGCAGACGCGTCTCAACCGCGAACTGCAACAGGATCTGCTGCGGGTGCGCATGGTGCCGCTGTACTCGGTAGCCGAACGCTTGTATCGCACCGTTCGCCAGACTGCCCGCGATGTGGACAAGCGCGCCCAGCTCGACATTCAGGGCGGCGATCTGGAAATCGACCGCTCGGTACTGGAAAAGGTCACCGCGCCGCTGGAGCATCTGTTGCGTAACGCGCTGGCGCATGGCATCGAAACGCCCGATGAGCGCCGTGCTGCCGGCAAGGCCGAATTCGGCGAGATTATTCTTTCGGCACGCCAGTCCGGTAACGAAATGATGTTGGTCGTGAAGGATGATGGCGCCGGTCTCAACTATGCGCGTATCCGCGAAAAAGCCGAGGCCAGCGGCCTGCTGCTGCCGGGCGTCGAACCCACCGAAACCCTGCTGGCCCAGATGATCTTTGCCGCCGGCTTTTCTACCGCTGAAACCGTCAGTCAGGTGGCCGGGCGCGGTGTCGGGATGGACGTCGTGAAGAGCGAAATCTCCGCCTTGGGCGGCCGCATCGACATCACCTCCACGCCAGGCGCCGGCACCAGCTTCAATATCTATCTGCCGCTGACCCTGGCGATGACCCAGGCCGTGATGGTTCAGGCCGCCAAGCATGATTACGCATTGCCGACGCCGTTGGTGCAGCAAGTGCTGGAACTTAAACCACAAGCGCTTGAAGATGCGATGGCGGCGGGCGAGGTGAACTGGCGTGGTGCGTGCTACCCGTTCTCTTATCTGCCGCATTTGCTGGGTGACACCGAAGCGGTGCATGAAGTGCAGCGCAATAATCCGGTGCTGCTGCTCGCCAGCGGCGCCAGCCTGGCCGCGGTGCTGGTGGACGCGATCGAGGGCACGCGCGAAATTGTGGTCAAGAACATCGGCCCGCAGATGGCGCGCATCACGGGTGTGTCCGGCGCCACCGTGCGCGGCGATGGTCGCGTGATCCTGATCCTGAATCCCGTGCCGCTGGCATTGCGTTGGGCCAGTTTGCCGCGCACCGCGGTGGAGCGCGCAGCACCCGCCGAAATGAGCACCATCCCGCAGCAGCCCTTGATCCTGGTGGTAGACGATTCACTCACCGTGCGCAAAATCACGACCCGCTTGCTGACGCGTGAAGGCTTCCGGGTGGACAGCGCGAAGGATGGGGTTGATGCGCTGGAGAGAATGCACGACCTGATTCCCGATGTGGTGCTGCTTGACGTCGAAATGCCGCGCATGGACGGTTTCGAACTGGCCCGCGTGATGCGCAACGACCCACGTTTGAAAGCGGTGCCGATCATCATGATTACCTCGCGCACGGCGGACAAGCACCGCAATCTCGCGCTGGAAATCGGCGTCAACGTATATCTGGGCAAGCCGTATCAGGAACAGCAGTTGCTTGACAACATTGCGGCGCAACTGGGGCAGGCCGTCAGCATGCCGGCGTAGGATGGCTGGCTGACAATGAGAAAACGGATGCTAACGCCCGTTTTCTCATTTAGCGCTTCAACGTGTGGAGGTCGCTCGTTGCCAGCGCATTGAGTTGCGCATCGCCTTGCAGCGGGTCGCGATGATAGGTGGCGGTCAACTGTCGTGCGGCGTCCAGCCAGTGAGCCTGGGCCCCCGACACGACGTCAGCGAGTCGGCCGTTATTGCGGTCCTCGAGCCAGCTGTCGTAGGCCTGGGGCAGCGCAGGGAACAGCGCGCGCCGCAGCCCGGATAGATTTGCCAGGTAAAAGTGCAGCGAGCCGAGGGCCTCGCGTTCGAGCAGGGTGGGTAGCGTCACCAGGCAGTCCGCCAGATGATCGCGCACTGCGCGCACCAGCAGTTCGGCGTGCCTGGAAGCGAGCTGGCCGAGCATCCCGTTCCACTCCTCTCCCAGCAGCGATTCGGCGCGTGCTTCACCGACCTCGTGCAGGATCATCGCCTCGCTCTCGGCCTCGGCCATGCGGTCGAGTCCGCGCTCAATGTCGCGCTCGAAGTCGTAGTAGGCAAAGGCGCGCCCCAGCGCGGTGTCCTTTTCCTTCCATTGCCATTCTTCATACTTGTTCCACAGCAGGCGGCGTACCGCGTCCATGCGCAGGAAGATGGCGCCGCCGCGCATTGCCGCCGGCGGCGCGATCAGATCGCGTGCGTATTCGCAGCCGGCCACTAGCACCTGCACCCCCTCGCGCACCTCGGCCCGCTTGAGTTCGGCCAGCACGAAGTGCGGCTTGCGGAAATGACCCAGCCCGCTGCTGTAGACCAGTCCCAGCGGGATGAGTGCGCGGTTGATATCGTCGGCCTCGAATGGATCGATGCCGGTTCCGCTCAAGGGCAATGGCGCGAAATCCTCTTCCTCCACGGTGTCCCACAGGCTTTCGCGCGCATTCAGCCAGTCGCCCAGTTCATCCTTGGGCAGGCGAGCGCCATAGGGGATTTCCATTTCCCAACGGTAGTACTCGCGCATTTCCAGCAGAAAGGTGCACATCGTCATGTCGCGCGCGTGGCGGGCATCGGCGATGGTGCAATTTTTCTGCACGGTGTCGATGAGGGCAGAGAGGTTTTCGACCATGGGACACTCCAGAGAACAGCTTCATCTCAAAGTGTACAAATAAAAACAGCCCGATCAACCGGGCTGTTTTCAGGGGTATTGCCAGCACGCAACGCGGCATGGCCAAGCGGCCAGGCTGCTTAGTGGCGGCGGGTGGCGCCGAAGTAATTCAGATCGGCGCGCGAGCGGCGGCTGAGTTCGAAGCGTGCGGCGTCGGCGCCGCTGAACTGCCCAGCGAGTTGGCCATAGACTTCGGTCGCCCAGGCTTTGTCGTTCAGCGCATCGGCAATGCCTTCGGCCCAGCGCAGCTTGTCGTTGGGCGCGCTCAGATGCGAGCCGCATTGGGCGTACCATTTCTTCAGCGCCTCGGCGGGCAGGGCAAAACCCCTCAGGCGATCGATGAACTGGATGCAGGCATCGCCATTGGCGCAGGATGCTGCGGCTTCCGCGAACAGTTCATCGGCCCGCGTGCTGTTGCCCATGGCAGCATACAGGCGCGCGAGGTGGGTGAGTGCGAAATGATCTTTGGCCTGGGCGCGGGCGGCTTCCAGCAGGCGGCCGGCTTCCGTTGCATCCTGCGTGGCGGCGAAGCTGGCCTCGGCGAGTTTCGCGGTGTCATACACGGTGCTAGTGGCATCGGTCGCCAGCGCGGCTTCACGCGCGGCCAGATAGGCGCGCGCCTTGCTCACACCCAGTTCACGGTGCTTCAACTGCGCGGCGGTGACGACCAGATCCTTGAACGCGATGAAGTCGGTGGCGTTTTCCGCGGCACGGTCGAGCAGGTGCGACAGCCAGTCGGTGTCGTCCAGGTTTTTGTCCACCGCCAGCATGATCGGCTTGTAGCGCGAGAACTGGTAGCCGGTGCCGTCCAGCAGGTTTTCCGCGGCCTCGATCAGCTTGGCGGAATAGAACGGGTCTTCCAGTTCCAGCCGCACGCGTTCGGCCAGCGCGAGGAATTGCTTGACGCTGACGGCGTCCTTTTCCAGTTGCTGGAACTCCATGTAACGCGCGTGGTTGGCCTGGCGTTTCTCCAGCTTGACCTTCACCCGGGCCAGGCGCTCGGCATCGTCGGCCAGATGGGCTTCCACCGTGGCCACCAGCTTCTGCATTTCGTCCAGCCCGGCCACTGCATCCTCGGCCTTGTCCAGCAGTGCCGCGGCGCCCGGCTTGTCGCCGACGCCCGCCAAGCCTTCGGCAAGTTCAATATATTCGCCGGTGGCCGTGGCCAGGTCGCCCGCCTTTTTCAGCGCGGATTGCATGAAAGCCGTGTCGCCCGCCTGTTTGGCCGATTCGATCAGCGTTTTTGCGGCCGAGAAGTCAGTCGCGCCATGCAGGGCACGCTCATACAGGGCCTTGGCACGCGCCGGGTCGCCCAGTGTCTTGGTCACCTCGCCGGCCAGCGCCAGCAAATCGGGCACGCTCGACAGCTTTTCCGCCGCCTTGTTGAAAATCGTCGCCGCGTAGTCCTTGTCCAGCAGATGCTCGGCGGAAACGGCCGCCAGCTTGCTGTATTCCACCGCGCGCGAGATTTTCGCCTCGGCCTTTTCCAGCACTTTTTTCGCGAACGCGCCGTCTGCGATCACGCTCATCACGTTCTTCGCCAGATCGATCAGCGGGTCGAGGTTGCTGGTTTCCTTCAGCGCTTTTTCATACGCGCCCACCGCCGCCGCTTTGTCGCCCAGCACCTTGAACTTGGCTTCTGCCAGCGCGACTTGCTCTTCGCCCGACATGCAGTAGTCCTCGGCGGTCTGCAGCAGTTCCTCGGCGCGGGACTGTTCGCCCAGCGCCTGGTAGACGATGGCGCAGGCCGCCAGGTCCTTGGTGAACTGGCAGTCGTCCGCCACGCGGTCCATCAACTCCTTGGCGTAGGCTGCATCGGCAGGTTCCTGCAGGGCTTCCAGTGCGAGCGCCGCGTAATCGGCGCCGCCGCTGCATTGGGCTTCTTTAGGGGTGAGGGTGTCGCGGGTGGCCATGGGGTGTCTCCAGATAAACGTAATTCAACCGGTGGATTCTCCGCCTGTGGGCAGTGACCAGCCAATAAGTAATGTCGATGACGGTATTAGTGCATTGCAAGCGTGGGCGCTTTTCGCCCAATGCAGCCTGTAATCAGTGCTTGGCCGGATGCGGCATCAGCTTGTCGATGTACGCAATCGCGACCGCCGACACGATGAAGGCCATGTGGATGACGGTCTGCCATAGCAACACTTTTTCATCCAGGTTGGGGGCGTTGATAAAGGTTTTCAGTAGGTGGATTGACGAGATGCCGATGATGGCCGTGGCCAGTTTCACCTTCAGCACATTGGCGTTGACGTGCGACAGCCACTCGGGTTCGTCGGGATGGCCTTCGAGCCGCAGGCGCGAGACGAAGGTTTCGTAGCCGCCGACGATGACCATAATGAGCAGGTTAGAGATCATGACGACGTCGATCAGCCCCAGCACGATGAGCATGATGGCTTCTTCACCGAGTTTGAAAGTGCCAGCGACGAGGTGTTGAAGCTCGACCATGAAGTGAATGACGTAGACCACTTGCGCGGCGATCAGTCCGAGATACAGCGGTACCTGCAGCCAGCGGCTGCCGAACAGGTGGGTGGAGAGGATTTTGCCGCGGGTGGCGACGGGCTGACTGGTTTCGGGTTTCATTGGGTTGGGGGGGGGCAGGGATAAAAAATTACAGGACGTAGCGTGCCAGGTCTTCGCGCGCGGCCAGCGCCGCCAGGCGGTTGGTGACAGCGTCGCCGTCGATCATGTATTCGCCGGTCACGCTGCCGGCATCGAATGAAATGTCCTCCAGCAGCTTTTCCATCACGGTGTGCAGGCGGCGTGCACCGATGTTCTCAGTGCGCTCGTTCACCTCGAAAGCGATCTCGGCGATGCGGCGGATGCCGTCGTCGGTGAATTTGAGCGCAACGCCCTCGGTCGCCAGCAGGGCTTCGTACTGGCGTGTCAGGCAAGCGTCGGTTGCGGTCAGGATGCGCTCGAAGTCTCCCACACTCAGGGCCTGCAGTTCGACGCGGATCGGCAACCGGCCCTGCAGCTCGGGGATGAGGTCGGACGGTTTCGACAGGTGGAAGGCGCCGCTGGCGATGAACAGGATGTGATCGGTTTTCACCATGCCGTACTTGGTCGAGACGGTGGTGCCCTCGATCAGCGGCAGCAGGTCGCGCTGCACACCCTGGCGCGACACGTCGCTGCCGTGGGCCTCGCTCCGGGTGGCGACCTTGTCGATCTCGTCGAGGAACACAATCCCGTTCTGCTCGACGGCTTCAAGCGCCTGCTGTTTGGTGTCCTCGTCGTTGATCAGACGCCCGGCTTCTTCCTCGGCCAGCAGCTTGAAGGCTTCACGCACCTTCAGCTTGCGGCTTTGCCGACGACTTTGGCCGATATTCTGGAACATGCCCTGCAATTGCTGCGACAGGTCTTCCATCCCCGGCGGGGTGAAGATCTCCATGCTGGGGCTGAGTGCGGCCAGTTCGATTTCGATTTCCTTGTCGTCGAGTTCGCCTTCACGCAGCATTTTTCTGAAGCGCTGGCGCGCCGCGCCGTCCTCGCGCGGCGGCGCGGCCGCGCCGAAACCGACTGGGCGCGGCGGCGGCAGCAGGGCGTCGAGGGTGCGATCCTCGGCGGCTTCCTCGGCGCGAAACCTCACCTTCTGCGTCGCCTGTGCGCGCAAATCCTTGATCGCCGTTTCCATCAGGTCGCGGATGATGGTGTCGACGTCGCGCCCGACGTAGCCGACTTCGGTGAACTTGGTCGCCTCGATCTTGATGAAAGGCGCGTTGGCAAGTCGCGCCAACCGCCGTGCGATTTCGGTCTTGCCGACACCGGTCGGGCCGATCATCAAAATGTTCTTTGGCGTGATTTCCTGGCGCAAGGGCTCGCTGACCTGCTGGCGGCGCCAGCGGTTGCGCAGGGCGACTGCGACCGCGCGTTTGGCGGCAGCCTGGCCGACGATGTGCTTGTCGAGTTCGTGGACGATTTCTTTGGGGGTCATTGCGAGTAGGGGCTAGGAGTTAGGAATTAGGGGCTAGGGGAGGTCGCTTCGCGGCTGTTTTCAAGTAGGCGCGGCCGCAGGCCGCACCTTCCCTAGTCCCTAGCCCCCAGATCCTAGTTCCTCAATCACATGGTTCTGGTTCGAATAAATGCAGATATCCCCCGCAATGGTGAGGCTTTTTTTGACGATTTCAAGCGGCGGTAGTTCTGTGTTCTGCAGCAGCGCCAC
This sequence comes from Thiobacillus sp., assembly GCA_051305915.1. Taxonomy (GTDB): domain Bacteria; phylum Pseudomonadota; class Gammaproteobacteria; order Burkholderiales; family Thiobacillaceae; genus Thiobacillus. Next base: position 16,950 of record JBPPMF010000368.1, read on the forward strand.
TGCGGCGGACTGGGCGAACGCGCCGCCGGAACCGATGGCGGCGATGCCGAGTTCGGGCTCCAGCACATCGCCGTTGCCGGTGATGATGAGTGAGTGCTCACGGTCGGCTACCACCAGCATAGCTTCGAGCCGCCGCAGCATGCGGTCGGTGCGCCAATCCTTGGCGAGTTCGACCGCGCTGCGTAGCAGATGCCCCGAATGCTTGTCGAGCTTGGCTTCGAAGCGCTCGAACAGGGTGAAGGCGTCGGCGGTGCCGCCGGCGAATCCAGCCAGCACCTTGTCCTGGTGCAGCCGCCGGATTTTGCGCGCGGTGGACTTGATGACGATGTTGCCGAGGGTGACCTGGCCGTCGCCGCCGAGGGCGACTTCAGCGCCGCGCCGGACGGAGAGAATAGTGGTGCCGCGATATTGTTCCATCAGGCCATTATAAATGACGCTCAGGCCGGCGTCGGCGGCGACTTGGCCTGCCGCAGCCAGCGCCACAGACGACGCAGCATCCACAGGGTGACAACCATGAACACGGCAAGAGCAGCCAGGAACGCCAGCGGGTGAAAAAATGCCAGCCACAGGCCGCCGATCAGCAGTCCTTCTTCGCTGAACGAGGCGGCAATGTTGCTGAGCGGCTCAGGCGAGGTGTTGATGAGTGCG
>JBPPMF010000181.1:0-2112 GCA_051305915.1 Thiobacillus sp.
GCTTTTCAGCTGGCGCAGTACCGAATAGAACGACGCCAGCAGCGATTCCGGCGCGAAGCCGGCGACCGCGGCGGGAATCTCGTGTTTATCCACCACGAAGCCCCATTCCTCCGGCCCCATCACGGTGGAGACGTGCCCGGGCGCAACCAGCGCGTCGAAACCGGGTGTACCGGACGCCAGCAGCATCGCCACCGCAGGCCAGGTCAGCCGGCCGGACAGCAGCACCGACAGATTGTCGGGCAAGCCCTCGGCCAGCATCGCTGCGGTCGGGGCGGTGGTAGTCTCGAAACCGGCGGCGAAGAACACCACCGGGCGCTCCGGATTTTCCAGTGCGATCTTCTTCGCATCGAGCGGGCTGGCGATCGGTCGCACGTCGGCGCCGGCGGCCTGCGCTTCGGCCAGCGAGCGCACCTCGCCCTTTTTCACGTTGACCGGCACCCGCAGCATGTCGCCGTAGGCAACCAGGATGACTTTGTCCTGTAACGCCAGTTGCATCGCCTGGTAGACGTCTTCCTCCGGACAGATGCACACCGGGCAGCCGGGGCCGGGCACCAGTTCGACCCAGCTCGGCAATGCGCCGCGCAGGCCGGCGTGGGTGATCGAGCGCTCGTGCCCGCCGCACACGTTCATGATCTTGATCGTGCGGTCGAATTCAAGGGCGTGGATTTTCTCCAGCCAGGCGCGGGCTTCGTCCATCAGGCGGTGACGCTGTGATATTTCATGCCGTCAGACTGGATCGCGGGACGGCGCGACTGGCCCTGCGCCACACGGTCGCGCTGGGCGGCCAACTGCTCGCGCAGCCAGGTCAGCCAGGCGTCCATGCCCAGGTCCTTGCGCGCCGACAGCCGCATCACCGGCGCCGGGTTGGCCAGATTGCGCAGATGCATTTCGGCCTTGTCGCAATCGAAGTCGTCGAGCACGGCCAGCAGGTCGGTCTTGGTCAGCAGCATGGCGTCGGCGGCGCGGAACATCACTGGATATTTGGCCGGCTTGTCGTCGCCTTCGGTGACCGAGAGCAGGGTGACGTTGAAGTGCTGGCCGAGGTCGAAGCTGGCCGGGCACACCAGGTTGCCGACGTTTTCGATGAACAGGATGTCGATGCCGTCGAGGCTCATGTGATGCAGCGCGTCGTGTACCAGATGGGCGTCGAGGTGGCAGGCGGTGCCGGTGACGATCTGGTGCGCCTGCACGCCCTTGGCACGGATGCGCTCGGCGTCGTTCTCGGTTTCGAGGTCACCCTCGATCACGGCGCAGGTGAATTCGTCTTTCAGCGCGACCAGTGTGGCTTCCAGCAGTGCCGTCTTGCCGGAGCCGGGCGAGGACATCAGGTTGATCGCGAGAATGCCGCGCTTGTCGAAATGCGCGCGGTTGTGCGCGGCCTGGTCGTCATTTTTCGCCAGCAGGCCTTTCAGCACGGAGACTGCCGTCGCGCCCTTGGCGACGGGCTTGAACGCGAGGTGCTTGTTGCCGGGGGTGAGGTTGCAGCCGCAGGTGTCACACATGTTAGGAGCCAGGATCTAGGAGTTAGGGGCTAGGGCGGGGGAGGTTTCGAGCTCGACGCTTTCGAGCAGGAGTTCGTCGCCGGAAAGGATCTGGGTGTGCCAGTCGCCGCAGGCGCCGCAGATCAGACGGTTCATCGCGGCTTCGGTTTCGGCGCCACAGGTCTGGCAGCGCACCTGGATCGGCGCATGGGTAAATTCGAGCGCGGCGTGTTCCATACGGCTGCCGGCGGCGGCAAGAGGAAAGGCGGTGGCCAACAGTTCGGGCACGACGCCGGCGAGCGGGCCGATGCGCACGCGGATAGACGTGGCACTGCTCGCCTGATGCTGATCGATCACGGCATCCACCTGTTCGACCAGCGCCTGCGCGACCGCCAGTTCATGCACCGGACGCCTCCAGGATCTGGTCGAGCAGTTCCCAGGAGGTGCGGGCTTCGGCCTCGGCGATTTTCTGGATGGCGTAGCCGACGTGCACCATGACGAAGTCACCGACGGCGGGCGGCTCGTCCTGCATCATGAACAGGCTGACGTCGCGCCATACGCCCTTGGCCTGACAGCGGGCGGTAAAGCCTTCGATCGATTCGATCTGCATGGGGATAGCAAGGCACATAAA
>JBPPMF010000034.1:0-2572 GCA_051305915.1 Thiobacillus sp.
GGGCGGGCGGGTGATGGCCGTGCAGACGGGCACGGAAACGTTGCCGGCGGATACGGTGGTGCTGGCAACTGGGGCCTGGTCCGGACTCGGGCTGGCGGGGCTGGCGGCCACGCCGCACATTCGCCCGATTCGCGGCCAGATGCTGCTGTTCAAGCTGGAACCGGGCGCGCTGGATACCATTCTGTATCGCAATGGGCTGTATCTGATTCCGCGCCGCGACGGTCATGTGCTGGTGGGCAGCACGCTGGAAGATGCGGGCTTTGACAAAGCCACCGACGCCGCGACGCGCCAGCGCCTGCACGCCGAGGCCGCCGAGTTGCTGCCCGCACTGGCTGCCATGCAACCGGTTCAGCACTGGGCCGGGCTGCGCCCCGGTGCGCCCGACAATATCCCGGTGATCGACAGGCACCCGGATTTCGATAATGTGTTCGTCAACACCGGGCATTACCGCTATGGGGTGACGATGGCGCCGGCCTCGGCAGAACTGCTGGTTGATCTGATGGAAGGCAAGCCGCCCGCATTGGATCCCGCGCCGTATCGCTGGCTGGCTGCTCTTGCGCGCAGATGGTAATGCGGCAAGACGGTGGCGCTGCGCTAGAATCGATTTGTACCGCCCCAGCCGGGGTTGACCCATTCAGGATATGACCATGAAACGCGTGGTGATGAGCGGACTCAGCGAAGCGGACTACCTTGAAGGCGAACGCACCAGCCAGGTCCGGCACGAATACGTGTCCGGTGAGGTGTTTGCCATGGCGGGCGGCAGCAAGGCGCACAACATCATCTCACTCAACGTAGCCATGTTGCTTCGCAACGCGCTGCGCGGCAGCGGCTGCCAGACGTTTATCGCCGACATGCGTGTGCACGTCGCTGCGCAATCAAGCTACTACTACCCCGATGTCGTCGTCACCTGCGCGCCCGGCGACCTGGCAAGCGACGCGCCGAAAGACCATCTCGATTCCCCCGTCCTGATTGTCGAAGTGCTCTCGCCCACCACCGAGGCAATCGACCGGCGCGAGAAAATGCTTGCCTATCGCCATATCGAAAACTTGCGCGAATACGTGCTCGTGGACCAGGAACGGCGCTGGGTGGAGGTGTACCGGCGCATCGAATCGGGTTGGATCGCGGATCTGTATTCGCCAGAAGACGTGATCACGCTGGACACAGCCAAACTGAGCTTCGGCATGGGCGACGTGTATGAAGGCAGCGGGGTTGCCTGACCCGGACAAAAAAACAGAGGAGTCCGCACTGTCGCCGCGGCATCCACTGCCCACCTCTTGCGGGTGCAGGGCTTGTGACAAAATTGCGAAAATCGCCCCGAGGCGGGGCTCCTACAGGGGGGCGCGGCGGCCACGTTAGCACGGGATGCGGCGCCCCCGTTGTTGTAGGAGGGTCGCCCCCGGCCGGATGCCGTGGTGTTCGCGAGTGCGAAAATCGCCCCGATACCCAGAGGGCATAAAGGCGGGGCTCCTACAACAGCGTTTTGGCCTCAAAACAGACCGGGGTTAAGCAAACAATTCGCTCGCGTCCGCCCAATCTTGACGTACGCTTGGATGTACACCTAAACTGACGTTGTTATGTACATTCTGCTGCTGCCATGAAACAAGCCACCTTGACCGAAGTCCGCAACAACGCCAAACAGTATTTCGACATCGTCGAATCTGGCGAATCCGTGCGCGTGCTGCGCAACGGCAAACCCATCGCCGACATCGTTCCGGTGTTGACTGATCTGCCTTCGTGGAAGCGGCGCCGCGCACAACCCCTGGTGCTTGACGGCGTGTCGGTCAGCCGCATGATTCTTGAAGAGCGCGAAGCGTAGAAGCTATGAGGCGGCCGGGCTGATGCGTGTTTTTTTCGATTCCTCGGCTTTCGTCAAGCGCTATATCAGCGAAACCGGAACCGATGCCGTGCTGGCGTGGTGCGATCAGGCGACGGAAATCGGCCTGTCCGGCATTGCGCTGCCCGAAATTGTTTCGGCCTTTTGCCGCTTGCACCGGGAAACCCGGATCAGCGATGCCCAATACCGACAATTGAAATCCTTACTGCTGGCCGATATCGAAGACGCCGCCATTTGCGACCTGACCCCGGCAGTGCTGGCGCAGGCGGTGTTGAGTCTCGAAACCAATGTTCTGCGTGGCATGGACGCCATTCATATCGGCAGTGCGCTGGCCTTGAACGCCGATATGTTCGTCTCCGCCGACTCGCGACAGATCCAGGCCGCCACTCGCGCAGGATTGCGGGCGGAGGCGGTGTAGCTCGACCACCCAGCCGCGCCACTCGCTTCATTTCATGCCGAATCAATAGGATAATCAACGCGTCCCTCCACCTGCCCACCCGCCATGTCACAAGCCCACGTCCATTCGCCTGTCGATGAAACCGCTTATCTGCACGGGGAAGAAGCCGCGACTTTGAAACACGAGTTTGTGGGCGGCGAAATCTACGCCATGTCCGGGGCAAGCGAACGACACAACCGAATTGCGCTCAACATTGCTTTTCACCTGCGCAGCGCCACCCGCGGCAAACCCTGCCGCGCCTTCATGGCGGACATGAAGCTGCGTCTGGCGGGCGGCACGAC
>JBPPMF010000052.1:0-4550 GCA_051305915.1 Thiobacillus sp.
GATAATGAGATCGGTCGCAGTGGAGTCCTGCAGCGTCTGAAAGTTTTGCGCACGCAGTTCGGCATTCCAGTGGGCGCGCTGCGTGGTCACCCAGGCTTCGCGATTGAGATGGGAAAGCGAGGTGATGGAAATCAGGTTGGATAGATCGCGAAAATAGTCGTCGTCGGACACGCGGTTGAACAGCATGCCAGCCTGGGTGTTCGCGTTCAGCTGATAGGTGTTGTCGAGCGCCATGCTCCAGCGCGAGCGGTCGGCCTCGCGGTCGTCGGGCAGGTATTCGAGGCGGTTCACGCCGCGGGCTTCACCCAGCAGATAGCGGAACTCGCCGCCCAGTTGCACGCCGCGCTTGGACAGCAGGCGCGGGTACAGCGTGGCGTCATAGTTGGGCGCGAGATTAAAATAGTACGGCAACAGGATGTCGAGGCCACTGCGTTCGGTGGTGCCGATGGTGGGCGCTAGCACACCGGTTTTGCGTCTATCGTCGAGCGAAAAATCCATCCACGGCGTATACAGGATGGGCACGCCCAGGAATTGCAGCGAGGCGTTGCGTGCGGTCCCCACGTTGCGGGTTTTGTCGATATCGAGGTCGCGTATTTTGAGGAACCAGTCGTCGTTGTCGACCGGGCAGGTGGTGTAGGTGGCGTCCTGCAGCTTGAAGCGGGTTTTGTCGATGAAATCGATGTGTTCGGCGCCGCCGCGGCCTGGTTGGGCCGTGAACTGGTACACCGGTTGCGTCAACTCGCCACTGTAATCGTTGAGGTTGAATTTGAGGGTATCGCCCTGGACCCGCAGCGTGGGCTGTTCGAGCCGTACCTCGCCGCGCGCCTCGACAGTGTTCAGCACCGTGTCGTAGCGCAGCCAGCTGGCGAAGAAGTTCTGCCCGGCCTGGCGGGCCTCTACCTGGCCGCTGGCTTCGATGATGTTGGGAGCGGTCGATTCGATGCGGTCGGCGGCTAGAAACAGCGGCCCGTCCTTGCCGGCCACTTCCGAACCGCTCAATTCGATATCCTTTTTCAGTACGAGCCCGTCCGCTGCCGCATAGCCAGTGGTCAACAAAAGCACGACGAGCGTAAAGCCAGGCAAGGTGAACAAGCGATGTAAAATCCGGGCCAGGGTTATTGGGAACAGCGTTATTCGGAGCGGTATGGCAGTGGAACGTTTGCAAGCATTACAGGATTGGGCCGCCCGACAGTTGGGGGGCGACTCGCTGGATATCGCCCCGGCGTCGGCGGACGCCAGCTTTCGCCGTTACTTTCGCGTCACAGCCAAAGGCCGGCATTATATCGTGATGGACGCGCCCCCGGCGCATGAGGATTGCCGCCCGTTCGTGGCGGTGGCGCGGCTGTTTGCCGATGCCGGTGTGCACGCGCCGCAAGTGCTGGCGCAGGATCTGGAACAAGGCTTTTTGCTGCTGAGCGACCTGGGCAATACCACCTATCTGTCGGCGCTGACCGGCGCTGCGCCCGATCCAGACACGGCGCGCGAGCTATACCTGGCGTCGAACGATTCGCTGATTCGCATCCAGCAGGCGAGCCGCCCCGGTGTGCTGCCCGAATACGACCGCGCGCTGCTCAGCCGCGAACTGATGCTGTTCCCCGAGTGGTATGTGTCGAAACACCTGGGCGTTGCGATGAAGGACGAGCAGAAGGCCATTCTCGACACTGTGTTCGAGCGCCTGCTGGTCAACAACCTCGCGCAGCCGCAGGTGTACGTGCACCGCGACTGGCATTCGCGCAATTTAATGGTGTCCGACCCCAATCCTGGCATTCTTGATTTTCAGGACGCGGTGTATGGCCCCATCACCTACGACCTCGCCTCGATCTATCGCGATGCCTACATCCAGTGGGATGAAGAGCAGCAGCTCGACTGGGTCATCCGCTACTGGGAAAAGGCGCGGGCGGCTCGACTGCCTGTGCCCGATGATTTCGGCGCGTTCTGGCGTGACTTCGAATGGATGGGCGCGCAACGCCACATCAAAGTGCTCGGCATCTTCGCGCGGCTGTATCACCGCGACGGCAAGGATGGCTATCTGAAGGACATGCCGCTAGTGATGCACTATCTGCGCAAGGTGTGCGAGCGGTATGACGAACTGAAACAGTTGCTGTTTTTGATCGATGCGTTGCAGGATAAGCGGCCGCAGGTGGGGTATACGTTTTGATGGACGGCGAACCAAAGCTCTGTCATTGAGGCGCGCAGCGACGAAGCAATCCAGCCTGGTCAGACGCGAAGCACTATTTGAGTCGTGATGTTTTTGATTGGCGGAGGATCGTTGGCCGGGGGTAGCCCGGCGGCTAGTCACTTTTCTTGTCTCGCCAAGAAAAGTAACCAAAAGAAGGCGCCCCCGACATCCCCGAATTCCCGGAAATTGAGCCTGCCGGACGGGCGGCGAAGAACTCGCCCCGCTTTTGCTGGGTTGATTGAATTTTGTGAGCGGGGCTCAAACACCTTCGCCGCTGATCCGCCCGGCAGGCTCAATTTCCGGCGGGGCCGTAAGGGGAAGAAAGTCAAAACCAAGGCGGTGATGACTGGTGGTTTGCGATTACTATTTGACTTTCATAACCACATATCCTCCGGCAGAATCTTATGAAAAAAGTGTTGAGCCTAATAGCGACAGTCCTTATTTTGGCTGGTTGTGCAAATAGTGGGCCGCAATCGATTGGAAAAGACACCTACATGGCTACTGTAAAAGTTCCATTCAGCGGGATTTCTGGTGCTAAAGCACAAGCCTTGACGACGGCCAACGCAAATTGTGTGTCTCTGGGCAAGGAAATGATGCTCGGGGATATCAGGAGTAGCGAGTGCATGTTGCGTGGCGGATGTGCGGAGGCACAAATCATTTATTCGTGCCTTGATAAGAACGATCCAAGATATCAAGCACCTCATATGCAAAAGGATCCCGGTGCCGTGATTCAAATTCAGTCTGCGCCTTACTGAAGGCTGATCCCCGGTCTAAATAGCTCGCGTAGGGCGCAATCTTTATTGCGCCGAATGGAATGCATCCGGCGCAATGCCCGTTGATTATTGCGCCCTACACGAATTGCATATGTAACGAGTTATGAACGAAATGCCGATCAAAACCGCCATGATCCTCGCCGCCGGCCGCGGCGAGCGCATGCGCCCGCTTACCGACCATACGCCCAAGCCCTTGTTGGCGGCTGGCGGCAAGCCGCTGATCGTCTGGCATGTCGAACGCCTGCGCGCGGCGGGCTACACGCATATCGTCATCAACCACGCCCATCTCGGCGAGCAGATCGAGGCGGCGCTGGGGAACGGCGCCGCATTCGGGGTGTCGATCGACTATTCGCGCGAAGTCAGCGCGCTGGAAACCGCGGGCGGAATTGCTACCGCGCTGCCGCTGATTGAAAACGAGGTCTTCACCGTGGTGAACGGCGACATTTACTGCGAATATGATTTCAGCCGTCTGGCCGAGCCGACAGCGCGGCTCGCCGACGGCCATGATCAGGCGCATCTGGTGCTGGTCGACAACCCCCCGCATCATCCGCAGGGCGATTTCGTGCTGGATGCCGGCCGAGTGACAGCCACCCCCCTCACCCCTTATGTCCTTGGCACCTCTGGTGCCAAGGACGGTATCCCTTGCGGACAGCCCTCACGCCTTACCTTCTCCGGCATCGGCGTCTACCACCGCGCGCTGTTCGCTCGCACTTTGCCGGGCGAGAAGGCACCGCTGGCGCCGTTGTTGCGGCTGGCGATCGACGCTGGACGCGTCAGCGGCGAGCACTACGCCGGGCGTTGGGAAGACGTCGGCACGCCGGCCCGCCTGAACGCCCTGGACGAGGAACTGAGACAACACCATGCAGCCTGATTCCGCAATTTACCTTGCCCGCCGCCAGCGGGTCCTGGAGCAGATGGGCGAGGGGGTGATGGTCATCGCCACTGCCCCGGAGGTGCCGCGTAACCGCGACACCCACTATCCCTACCGACATGACAGCTACTTCTACTGGCTGACCGGCTTCAACGAACCGGAGGCGGTGGTAGTACTGGTGGGCGGCGCCGCGCCGCGCCACATCTTGTTCTGCCGCGAGCGCGACGAAGCACGCGAGATCTGGGACGGCTTCCGTTACGGACCAACCGCGGCGCGTGAGGTCTTTGCCTTCGACGAAGCCTTCACCTATGACGCCCTGGATGCGGAATTGCCGCGGATCCTGGAGAACCAGCCGGCCCTGGCCTACCTCATCGGCCGCGATATGGCCTGGGACACGCAGGTGATGGGCTGGCTCAACGCGGTGCGCAGCAAGGCCCGCAGCGGTGCGCATGCACCGAACAAATTGGTGGACGCGCGCATCTGGCTGGACGAGATGCGGCTGGTCAAGGATGGTCATGAACTCGCCCTGATGCGCCGCGCCGCCGAGATTTCCACCGGCGCGCATCGCGCCGCCATGCGCGCCACCCGGCCGGGCGGCCACGAATACGAGATCGAGGCGGAACTGCTGTCCGCCTTCCGCCGCGGCGGCGCCGAGGCGCCGGCCTATACCTCCATCGTCGCCAGCGGCGCCAATGCCTGCGTGCTGCATTACGTCTTCAACAACAGG
>JBPPMF010000103.1:0-5833 GCA_051305915.1 Thiobacillus sp.
CGGTCGAGCGGGGTGATTTTCTGCCCCAGTACGGTGCCGTCGTCCTCGGTGTAGGTCCACGATGCCTGAGTTTGCTTCTCGTGATAGCGGCGCACGCGATCCGCCGCGGCTTCCAGCGCCTGGCGGGTATCAGCTGGTAGATGGTCGAGCGCAGTCTGCAGTTGCGCGGCATTCAGTTCCAGGCTGGCCAGGGAAGTCGCCGACAGGCGATCAAAACGCTCGGTGTATTCGAGCACCGCGGCGTCACCGCGCTTTTTCACGTCGTGCAGGATGGCGGCCACCGTCTGCTCGATGGCAGCATCGGCGGCATCATCGAATTGCAACAGGCGGGAAAGACGCGCCTGGAAATCAGGCTGGTCGCTATCGAGTCGGGTCAGGGTAACCACTGGATTCCTGCTTCAAAATAGGATCAAAAGTAGGATTCGATTGTACCGTTTTTTGGTGTTTCACCGCGTCCACACCGCGCCTTTCATACTGAAACCATACCCATTCCGGAAATTAGACAAAGTCCAGATTGCTGATTATGATTGATGCATGGATTACACGCGCGACAACATGGCCGGCCTCCTGCGCAGCCACGACATCAATCCGACTCACCAGCGGATCGAGATTGCGCACGCGCTGTTTTCTCGGCAGGAACACCTCTCGGCCGATCAGGTGATGGCGATCGTCAACACGCGCCACTCCGAAACCTCCAAGGCCACGGTCTACAACACGCTCAGGCTGTTCCTCGAAAAAGGCCTGGTGCGCGAAGTCATTGTCGACCCCAGCAAGGTGTTCTTCGACCCCAACACCAACCCGCATCACCACCTCTATGAGATCGACAGCGGCAAGCTGTCCGACATCGACGCCGAGCATGTGCAGATTTCCGGCCTGCCACCGTTGCCGGACGGCATGGTGACCGAAGGCATCGATCTCATCGTGCGCGTCCGCCGCACCAACTGATCCGCCGCTACCCGTCGATGAAACGGGTTCTTATCGCCCCCACCCTGCTCGACGCCCAATTGGCCGTCGATGTGCTGTCCAGCCTCGGCATCGTCACGCACATTTTCAATGCCAACGCCGCCGGTGCGCTGGGCGAGGTGCCCTTCATGCAGGCGCAGCCCGAAGTGTGGGTCGACGACGATGCGCAGGAAGCGCGGGCGCGCGCGACCTTGTCGGCACTGTCCAACGCGCCGCTACGCGACGAAAAAGCCTGCCCCCATTGCGGCGAGCTCAATCCCGGAAATTTTTTGAGTTGCTGGCAGTGCGGGCGGGCGTTGCCCGACTGAGTCAGGACGACAACAGGTCCTGTTTGAGCGCGTCGAGATGCGCCTGATACTGGTTCGCAAAAATCTGCTCCAGTTCGTCGATCGCCTCGACCGCCGGCACGCCGTGCACCAGGTGGCGGGTCATCTGCGCCGAGGCCTCATGGAAAATCTTGTTGCGTTCCAGCATGGGATAGGTCTGCATCAAGCGCTGAATCGCCTTGACCACGTTTTCCTTCTCCGGCCGCGGAATCGGCAGCGGCTCGCTGGGGGGAACTGCCGCGATGTCGGCCCCCTCCTTGCCCGCCAGAAACTCGGCGTATTCCAGCAATGCCTGCTGACGTATTTCCGACAGCGAACGGAATACCGACAGCAGACGCTTGCTGTCACGCATCAGCGGGCGCGCCCCTTGACCGGACGTTTCAGCGGGATGATGTCGACATTACACTGCTGAAACTTGTTCTCAACGAAGCTGATGAACGCATCCAGCAGCTTGCTGCGGAATTTTTCCGGCGCGTAAACCATGGACAGTTCACGCGTCAGCCGGGGGTTCAGCGGTATGGCAACCAGCGTGCCCAACTGGATTTCCTTGGTCACAGTGGAAGCCGACATGATGGCCACGCCGAGATTGGCCTCGACCGCGCCCTTGATTGCCTCGCGGCTACCCAGTTCCATTTCGATGTGCAAGTCGTCCGGATTGACGCCATGGTTCTTGAAAAAATCGTCCACCACCTCGCGTGTACCCGAGCCGTGCTCGCGAGAGACGTAAGGCTGGTTGGCGATATCGCGGGCGTTCAGGCTCGAGCGCGCGGCCAGCGCATGATTGGGTGAACAAATCATCACCAGTTCGTCCTCACAGCACGCCAGCGTGGTCAGGTTGGAATTGTGCGAAGGGGCCTCGATCAGGCCGACGTCGAGCGAATGATCCGCCACTTTCGCCGCCACGGTCTCCGAGTTGGCGACCGTCAGGCGGGCCTGCACCTGTGGGAAACGCTCCTTGAATTCACCCAGGATGCGTGGCAGCAGGTATTCGGCGATGGTTGTCGACGCGCCGATCATCAAAGGCCCCGTGACCTGCCCGGTCATCTCGCCCACGCGCGCTTCCATCTCGGCGGTCAAATCCAGAATACGCTCGGCATAGCCCAGCACCAGATCGCCCACTGGCGTCATCGAAATCTTGCCGTGGCTGCGCTCGAACAAGCGGGTGTTGAAATGCTCCTCCAACTGCTTGACCTGAAAGGTCACCGCAGGTTGGGTCATATAGAGAATATCCGCTGCTTTGGTGAAGCTGAGCTGCTTGGCGACAGTGTAGAATACTTGGAGTCTGCGGTCGGCCATAAATCCCCGTCCTTGGGTCAGAAAAGATTTTTATTCAACCACAAACCCGTCCGTGTTGAAACCTTCCCAGAATCAACTCCTTGTATTCGCTGAGCTTTCGTCAGCGACATGGCGTCAGTCCCATGCGCGCCGCCGCCGCCCCTGATCTGCCCCCCCTGTGAACCGCGCGTTTTACACCATCCTGATAGCGCAGTTCCTGTCCGCACTGGCTGATAACGCCCTGTTGTTCGCAGCCATCGGCCTGCTGCTGTTTTTCTCGTCACCGGAATGGTTTTCACCGCTGTTGCAGACGGTCTTCGTCATTGCCTACATCGTACTGGCCCCGCTGGTGGGCCCGTTCGCCGACGCCCTGCCTAAAGGCCGCGTCATGCTGATCGCCAACACGGTCAAGTTCGCAGGCTGCCTGGTCATGCTGGCCGGCCTGCACCCGCTGCTGGCCTACGCCATCGTCGGCATTGGCGCCGCGATGTATTCGCCAGCCAAATACGGCATCCTCACCGAACTGCTACCGCCCGAAAAACTCGTCGTCGCCAACAGCTGGATGGAGGGCACCACGGTTGCGGCCATCGTACTCGGCGCCATTATCGGCGGCGCGCTGATCAACCCGCAGATGGCCGAGGGCATCCTGGTCAGCCTCGGCCTGGATAGCCGGCTCATCGCCCCGAAATTCGCCATCGTCGCCATCACCAGCCTGTATCTGGGCGCTGCCATCGTCAATCTGTTCATCCCGCGCCTGCCGATCGACCACAAGCTGCCGAGCAAATCGCCGTTGTTCATCCTGCATGACTTCTGGCACAGCTTCAAACTCCTGTGGCGCGATCCGCTCGGCCAGGTGTCGCTCGCCGTCACCACCCTGTTCTGGGGTGTCGGCGCCACCCTGCGCCTGCTGATCATCGCGTGGGCCGCACTCAACCTGAAATACGGACTCGACCAGGCAACCCAGCTCACCGCGGCCACCGCGTTCGGCATCGCCATCGGCTCGGTACTGGCCGGGAAATTCGTCCGCCTGCAAAACGCAGTCAGCGTCCTCCCCGCCGGCATCATCCTGGGGTTTGTACCGATTGCACTGATCTGGGTGGAAAGCCTGTTCCCCGCCCTGCTGCTGTTACTGCTTGCGGGCGCGCTGGCAGGCTATTTCGTGGTGCCGATGAATGCCCTGCTGCAGCATCGCGGGCACTTGTTGATGGGTGCCGGCCATTCCATCGCCCAGCAAAATTTCAACGAAAACATCAGCATTCTGGTGCTGACCGGCGCCTACGCCCTGATGCTGCGCGCCGACTGGCATATCCACACCATTATCTGGATATACGGGCTGTTCATCAGCAGCGTAATGACCGTAATCTGGCTACGCCATCGCAACGACGTCGTGCATTAACCGCCTGCGTTCTGCTGCTTGACGACCGTCATCGCGCCCGCGATCAGCGAGCTGAGATCGGCCATGTTGGACGGCACAATCAGGGTATTGCCGGTCTTGGCAATGCCGGCGAAGGCCTCGACATATTTTTCCGCCACTTTCAGATTCACCGCCTGCATGCCGCCAGGCAGTTCGACGGCACGCGCAACCCGCGCGATGGCTTCGGCGTTGGCGGCGGCAATCGCCTTGATCGCCTCCGCCTCACCCTGAGCGACGTTGATCGCAGCTTGCATCTCACCTTCGGATTCCTGAATTGCAGCATTACGCGCGCCGGTTGCGATGTTGATCTGTTCCTGCATTAGGCCTTCGGACGTAGCGATCAGCGCGCGCTTCTCGCGCTCGGCGTTGATCTGCCGCTGCATGGCATGCAGGATTTCCTTCGGTGGCGTCAGGTCTTTGATCTCGTAGCGCAGCACCTTGACGCCCCAGTTGAGCGAGGCCTCGTTCAACGCCAGCACCACGCCGCGGTTGATGTCGTCGCGCTCCTCGAAAGTGCGGTCCATTTCCATGCGGCCGATCATTGAGCGCAGGGTGGTTTGCGCCAGTTGCGAAATCGCATCGATGTAGTTGCTCGATCCATATGACGCCATCTTGGGATCGGTAACCTGGAAATAGAGAATGCCGTCGACTGCCAGCTGCGTGTTGTCGCGCGTGATGCAGACCTGGCTCGGCACATCGAGCGGAATTTCCTTCAGCGAGTGCTTGTAGGCGACGGCGTCGACAAACGGGATGACCAGGTTGAGGCCGGGGGCGAGCACCGCGTGGAACTTGCCCAGACGTTCGACCACCCAGGCGTTCTGCTGCGGCACCACGCGGATGCCCTTGGCTACGACAATCAGAATGACGCCCAATATGACCAGTGCGACGATATCCATTTTTTCTCCCTTGACGCCCCGGATAGGGGATTAATTGCCCAATACCAGTGTATTGCCTCTTACGGCGCGAATGATCAGCGGACGCGTGTTGTCAACGTCAGCCGATTCGGCCTCGGCATCCCACAGCGCGCCGCGATATGTGACCCGCCCGCGATCGCCCTGCCAGGACTCGACACGTACGGTCTGGCCGATATCCATGTTCTGTAAAGAAAATTCCGGACGCGATGTGCTCCGTTTCCAGTGACGCAGTGCCAGTGTGCCCAGCGCGGCGATCACGCCTGCTGCCAGCAACTGCATGAACAAACCGGCGCCAAGCCAGGCAGCCACACCCGCCGCTGCGGCTGCCAGGCCATACACCAGCAGATAGAAGGTGCCGCTGGCGAGTTCCACACCCACCAGCACCGCCGCCAGAACCCACCACAGCACATAAGCCTGCATCTTGTCTCCTCACACGATCACGGGACGATTCGCCAGTTCGTCTGGATTATGCCCTGTGGAGGGGAAATGTTGCGCCAGCAGCGCACCGACCCGGTCGATGCCTTGGCGCGCACCGTGCGCATATCCGCCCTGCCGGAACGCCGCTTCCATCCCCTGCGCCACCGACTCCCATTCAGCGTGATCCACCCGTGCGGCAATGCCGCGGTCGGCGACGATTTCGATGTCGTGATCGGCCAGCAGCAGATAAATCAGCACACCGCTATTGTGCTCGGTGTCCCACACGCGCAGGCTGGAAAACATCTCGATCGCACGTTCGCGGCCGCTCATGCCGCGCCAGACCAGGGTGCCGGGCAGACTGTTCTCGATGGCAAATCGAATCTCGCCGCCGTGGGTCGTTTCACTGGCGCGGATGGCGGCCTCGATGGCGTCGAGCGTGGATTGCGGGAATGCACGCCGCCACGCCCACGGCGGCATCAATGCATGTTTGAGCCAGCGCTTGAAATTCACCATGAGCCTGAGGC
>JBPPMF010000124.1:0-13615 GCA_051305915.1 Thiobacillus sp.
TTCTTCCAGACTTACCGTTATATCGCTTTGGATAATCGTTTTCATAGGAATACTGCTGACCTCGCGACACTCTACGAGATGCTCTCGGCGCAATTGCAGCGAAGAAGAGATCAAGCGCACTTAGTACCGTAGACTTCCCAAGATTGTTTGCGCCTGTAACAACGGTCAGGCCACTGATAGGGACTTCAACTCTTTTATCAAAGGCACGATATCTCTGAATTTGAACACTTGTTATTTTCACTATAGCTAGCCCAGATAGTGGTCAAAAGCGCCAACAAAAAAGGCGCAGTCCCCTGCGCCTTTTTTCCATTTCAGCCGGTCAATCCCAGCTCAACGCCCCGCCCGTCTGATACTCGGTGACGCGCGTCTCGAAGAAGTTCTTCTCCTTCTTCAGATCGATCATCTCGGCCATCCAGGGGAAGGGGTTGGTGACGCCGGGGAACATTTCGTCCAGGCCGATCTGCTGGCAGCGGCGGTTGGCGATGAAGCGCAGGTATTCCTTGAACTGGGCCGAGTTCAGCCCCAGCACGCCGCGCGGCATGGTGTCTTCTGCGTAGCGGTATTCGAGCTCGACGCCCTTCTGGATCAGGCGGTTGATTTCGGCCTTGAATTCATTGGTCCACAGGTGCGGGTTTTCCAGCTTGATGGTGTTGATGAGGTCGATGCCGAAGTTGCAGTGCATGGACTCGTCGCGCAGGATGTACTGGTACTGCTCTGCGGCGCCGGTCATCTTGTTCTGGCGGCCGAGGGCGAGGATCTGCACGAAGCCGACGTAGAAGAAGATGCCTTCCATGATGCAGGCGAAGACGATCAGCGACTTCAGCAAATCCTGGTCGGCCTGCTGGGTGCCGGTCTTGAACTGCGGATCGGTGAGCGTGTTGATGAAGGGGATGAGGAATTCATCCTTGTCGCGGATGCTGGCGACCTCGTGATAGGCGTTGAAGATTTCGCCTTCGTCGAGGCCGAGCGATTCGACGATGTACTGGTAGGCGTGGGTGTGGATGGCCTCTTCGAACGCCTGGCGCAGCAGGTACTGGCGGCACTCGGGCGCGGTGATGTGGCGATAGGTGCCGAGCACGATGTTGTTGGCGGCGAGCGAATCGGCGGTGACGAAGAAGCCGAGGTTGCGCTTGACCAGGCGGCGCTCGTCTTCGGTGAGCGCGGTGGGGTCTTTCCACTGCGCGATGTCGCGGCTCATGTTCACTTCCTGCGGCATCCAGTGGTTGGCGCAGCCGGCGAGGTATTTCTCCCACGCCCATTTGTATTTGAAGGGGACGAGCTGGTTCACATCCGTTGCGCCGTTGATGACGCGCTTGTCGGCAGCCTGCACGCGGCGCGTCTGCGGCGCGGCGGGGGCATCGACCACGTCAGCACCTATCGGAGCAGCGGATTCCTTGCGCAGGAAGGCCGGTACATCCATGGGCCGCGCGGCGGGGGTGAAGTCTTCTTCAAAATTCAGCATCGTTTTTGTCTCCTTTGGTTGTCCCAAAGTGGGCTGGGCCCACACTACTTTTAATCTGGTGGTGGGGGTTGAGGCCCACCTTTACGTTTTACTGCTGGCGTTAGCGGAGGGGCTTTTTTCCCTTCTGCGCCACCTTGACTGGGGCGGATCGCCGGGGGAATTCGGTGAGCACTGTTTGAGTCCCGAAGGGGCGAGTTGCGCAGCCGCCCCGGCGATCCGGTTCAGTCGAGGCCCGCCCCGAAGGGGTGGCGCAGCGGGGCGGCTTTCTCTTTGGTTACTTTCTCTTGGCCGTCCAAGAGAAAGTGACTAGCCGCCGGGCTACCCCCGGCCAACGGACGCTCGCTGAATGCAAATTTCTCCATTACCGCGAGCATCACCCTCACCCCAACCCTCTCCCCTCAAGGGAGAGGGAGTTACATCGTTATTGGCACGCCTCGCATTCCTCAAACCCCGGATCGCCCGGCCGCATGGTGCACGCGCGCCCCTCGATCTCCGGCTCCGGCAGATTCGCCGCGGCCCTGCCCATCGCGCTGCTGCCGCCCATGGCCCCCACCCCGCCGCTCGACGACACGGCGTTCAACTCGCCGCCCTTGCCGGTGGATTTCTCGGCAGACGTCGCACCCATGGTGCGCAGGTAATAGGTGGTCTTCAGCCCGCGAATCCATGCCAGTTTGTAGGTCTCGTCGAGCTTCTTGCCGCTTGCACCCGCCATGTAAATGTTCAGGCTCTGCGCCTGGTCGATCCACTTCTGGCGGCGGCTGGCGCATTCGACCAGCCAGCTGGTTTCCATTTCGAACGCGGTGGCGTAGAGGGTGCGGATGTCGGCCGGGATGCGGTCGATCTTGGCCAGGCTGCCGTCGAAGTACTTGATGTCGGCGACCATGACTTCGTCCCACAGGCCGAGCTTTTTCAGGTCGTTGACCAGGTACTTGTTGGCGACGGTGAATTCGCCCGACAGGTTGGATTTGACGTAGATGTTCTGGAACGTCGGCTCGATGCTGGCCGAGACGCCGACGATGTTGGCGATGGTGGCGGTCGGCGCGATGGCGAGGCAGTTGGAGTTGCGCATGCCGTACTGGCCGATGCGCTCACGCAGCGCGTTCCAGTCGAGCGTGCTGCTCATGTCCACTTCCAGGTAGCCGCCGCGTTCTTCGGCCAGGAGCTTCAGCGAATCCTGCGGCAGGATGCCGCGGCTCCACAGGCTGCCTTCGTAGCTGGAATAGCGGCCACGCTCTTCGGCGAGTTCGGTGGACGCCCAGAATGCGTTGTACGCGACGGCTTCCATCGAACGGTCGGCGAATTCGACCGCTTCGTTCGAGGCGTAGGCCACGCGCAGTTCCTGCAGCGCATCCTGGAAGCCCATGATGCCGAGGCCCACCGGACGGTGTTTGAGGTTGGAATTACGCGCCTTGCCGACGGCGTAGTAGTTCACATCGACCACGTTGTCGAGCATGCGCATGGCGGTGTGGATGGTGGCCTTGAGCTTGTCGATATCCAGTTTGCCATCCTTGAGATGGTTCACGAGGTTGACCGAGCCCAAGTTGCACACGGCAATTTCGGTGTCGCTGGTGTTGAGCGTGATCTCGGTGCACAGGTTGGAGCTGTGGACGACGCCGACGTGCTGCTGCGGGCTGCGGATGTTGCACGGGTCCTTGAAGGTGATCCAGGGATGGCCGGTTTCAAACAGCATCGACAGCATCTTGCGCCACATCTGGTTGGCGGGAATGCGCTTGAATACCTTGATCTCGCCACGGTCGGCCTTGCGCTCGTATTCGGTGTAGGCCTCGGCGAAGGCGCGGCCGTAGAGGTCGTGCAGGTCGGGCACGTCGTTGGGCGAGAACAGGGTCCAGTCGCCGCCTTCCATCACGCGCTGCATGAACAGATCCGGAATCCAGTTCGCGGTGTTCATGTCGTGGGTGCGGCGGCGGTCGTCGCCGGTGTTCTTGCGCAGCTCGAGGAATTCTTCCATGTCGAGGTGCCAGGTTTCCAGGTAGGCGCATACCGCGCCCTTGCGCTTGCCGCCCTGGTTGACCGCGACGGCGGTGTCGTTGACGACTTTGAGGAACGGCACGACGCCCTGGCTCTTGCCGTTGGTGCCCTTGATGCGGGCGCCCATGGCGCGCACCGGGGTCCAGTCGTTGCCGAGGCCGCCGGCGTACTTCTGCAGCATGGCGTTTTCCTTGATGGCCTGATAGATGCCGTCGAGGTCGTCGGTGACGGTGGTCAGGTAGCAGGAAGACAGCTGGCTGTGGCGGGTGCCGGCGTTGAACAGGGTCGGCGTCGAGCTCATGAAGTCGAAGCTGGACATCACCTGATAGAACTCGATGGCACGCGCTTCGCGGTCGACTTCATTGATGGCGAGGCCCATCGCCACGCGCATGAAGAAGGCCTGCGGCAGTTCGATGCGCGACTCTTCGATGTGCAGGAAATAGCGGTCGTACAGGGTCTGCAGGCCGAGGTAGCCGAACTGGTAGTCGCGGCCGGCGTCGAGCACCTGGGCCAGACGCGCCAGGTCGAACTGGGCGAGCTTTTCGTCGAGCAGCTCGGCGTCGATGCCCTTCTTGATGTAGGCGGGGAAATAGTCGAGGTAGCGCGCGGCCATGTCGGCCTGCAGCACGGCTTCGCCCAGCACTTCGTGGCGGATGGAATTGAGCAGCAGACGTGCGGAGACGAAGGAATAGCCCGGATCCTGTTCGATCATCGAACGCGCGGCCAGCACCAGCGCCTTCTCGACTTCGGCCATCGGCACGCCGTCGTAGAGGTCGCGCAGCACGGTGTGCATGATCGGCTCGGCCTTGACGTTGTCGCCGAGACCGGTGCAGGCATCGGCCAGCAGGCCGGCAAGGCGCGCGGTGTCGAGCGGCTTTTTCACGCCGTCCTCGATTACGTGCAGGGTGGCTTCGGGGACGCCGGCGGCCTTTTGCGCGGCGCGCTCCTGGGTGCGCTTCTCGCGGTACAGCACATAGGAGCGCGCGACTTCATGCTCGCCCGAGCGCATCAGCGCCAGTTCGACCTGGTCCTGAATGTCCTCGATGTGGAAGGTGCCGCCGTTGGGGGTGCGCCGCATCAGCGCCGCCGTCACCTGATTGGTGATCGACTCGACCAGCTCGCGGATGCGCGCCGAGGCGGCGGCCTGCCCGCCCTGCACCGCGATGAAGGCCTTGGTCACGGCAATGGCGATCTTGTTGGGCGCGAAGCCGACCACCGCGCCGTTGCGGCGGATGATCTTGTAGTCGGCGTAACGCGTATCGGTCACGACGGATTCGGCCGTTTCAAGCGGAGGAAGGTGGGGCGATGCAGCGGATTCGGTGGCGACGTTCAACATCGATTGGCTCCTTTGTGGGTATGACGAAAAACCGGGCGGCTGCGCCTGCTATTCACAACTTATACACAGCTTACCCTGCCCTCGCACACAGCTTTATTCACAACATATTGTGGTGCAGCGAGGAGACAGATACAAATTCTAGTTTCCCGCCCGAACATGTCAACCTGGATTTGGTTTATTCAGCCGCCCTTTTTTGCTCGCCCAAAAAACCCATGGAAAATCAAAGTTTTTCCCAAACCGAGAGCCCAAATATTGAACAGAAGCATGGCTGGATGCGGGCTGGCGCGGAGAAACGCCCGCCCAGGCCGATGCCTGCGTGGAAATTCAGTGTATTAGCAAGCACCAATATGGCCTGCGTTGCGCAAATCCTGCTGAATCTTTACGCGCATCGGGACCGAGGGGGCGGACAGGCCGAGCCGGGAAAGCCGGGTAGCCGTGAGACAGGCTGGACGGCGTCCAGCCGGGGACGGTTTACTGCAGCGGCTGGCCGACCGGCGCGGCCGGCGCGGGCAGGGGAATCGACGTCAGTGCCGGGGCGGCTGGCGGCCGCGCTGCGGGCGCCGCCATACGCGCGCCCCCCCCGGCCTTGGCCTGCTGTTCGTACATTCCGCCCAGGTTGAGCATGGCCTTGGCATAGCCCTGGTCGACTGCGCGCTTGAACCACTCGGTCGCCTGCGCGAAGTTCTGTTGCACGCCAAGACCGTCGCGCAGCAACACCCCCAGGTTGTTCTGCGCGGCGGCGTCACCCGCTTCGGCCGCGCGGCGATACCACTGCGCGGCGGTGGCGGGGTTTTTCTCCACCGCGCGGCCGGTTTCATACAGCACGCCAAGATTGTTTTGGGCCTGGGCGTCGTTCTGTTCGGCCGCGCGGGTCAGCCACTGCACGGCGTCGGCTTCCTGATTGCCCTCCAGCAGCAGCCAGCCGAGGCGGCTTTGCGCCGCAGGCAGTTTCTGCTCGGCGGCACGGCGGTACCAGGCCAGCGCCTCCTCCAGCGTGGCCGGATTGCTTTCCAGCAGATTGGCGAGGTTGTATTGGCCCATGGCATCGCCGGCATCGGCGGCGACACGGAACCAGCGGGCGGCGGCGTCCATGTCGGTGGTCACCCCGCGCCCGTCACGATAAAGGGTGCCCAGATTGTTGGCGGCAACGGGCTGTTTTTTCGCGGCGGCCTGTTCATAGGCCTTGGCCGCAGCGGCCTCGTTTTTGGGCATGCCCTGCCCCTGCTCGGCCATCCAGCCGAGCTGGGTCTGCGCATCGAGATCGCCTTGCTGTGCCGCCAGCACGAACCATTTCACCGCCTCGGCCGGGTTGGCTTCGGTGCCCTGGCCCTTGAGATGCATCCAGCCGACCCGGCTCTGCGCCGAGACATTGCCCTGCTCGGCTGCCAGGGTGAGCCAGGTCAACGCCTGGCTGTAATCCACCGTGGCGCCCTCAATGCCTTCGCGATAGAGCGTGCCGAGGTTGGCCTGCGCCAGCGCGTTGCCCTGCTGCGCGGCAGCGGTCAAGAGCTTGTGCGCCTCAACCGGATCGCGCGCCACACCTTCGCCGCGGGCGTATTTCAGCGCCAGATTGTTCATCGCGGCAGCGTCACCGTTGTTGGCTGCGCGCGTCAGCCATTTCACCGCTTCGGCGTCGTTCTTCTCGACTTCGCGGCCCTGCTCGTATAGCGAGGCCAGAAAGGTTTGCGCCAGGATCAGGTTTTGCGACGCGGCGCGGGTGAGAAAGTCGATTCCGGTGGCGGCGTCCTTCGGCACGTCACGACCTTCGATCAGCAACAGCGCCAGGTTGTATTGCGCGGTCGGCTCGTTCTGCAGCGCGGCGCGGCGATACCAGTCAACGGCTTTCGTCGCATCGCGCTCGACGCCGTCGCCCTTGTCGAACGCCCAGCCCATTTTCATCTGCGCTTCGGGGTCGCCGCGCTCGGCCGCCATCTGGTAATAACGCAACCAGTCCGGCAGGGGGGCCGCAGCATTCGCGGCATGGATGAAGCCTGCGCACATCAGCGCTACGATCAATCGGTTCATCTGTTCACTCCTTAAGGCACTTTGTATTCAATGGGAACGTCCATCCACATCGCCACGGCCATGCCGTGCCGCTGAGCGGGGTAAAAACGCCATGACCGCACGGTTTCCAGCGCGGCGAGATCGAGCGTCTGGAAGCCGCTGCTCTGCTTGATCCACACCTGGCCGACCAGGCCATCGGGGCGGATTTCCGCACGTACCAACGCGCGCCCTTCGGCGCGCTGGCCCAGCGCCCACAAGGGGTAACGCGGCGACTGGTTGGCGGGATGATGACGCGGTGGAATCTCGCCCTTGATCGGCTCGCTGGCACTGATCGTGTCCAGTCCCTTGGGAATCGGTTTGCGGTCGAACCCGGCAAACAAGAGCGGCAATTCGCACACCGAACGCGGTGAATCGACTTTCAGGGCGGGGGCGGTAAAGCGCTCGTCGATCACCCGTGCCTGCCCAACCGGCTGTTGCGTCTGCATCGGCGCGGCGCGTGCTTCGCGTACCGCCTGCGCCGGCGCCGGAGTTTCGGCGCGGCTGCTGAGTTGCCCGACACTGCTGCCGGCTTCGGCCCGCGTGGCGCCGCCGCCAGAAGCGGCCATCAGCGGGGCAGCGGCTTCCCGCACGACGCTGCCGGCGCCGGCCAGTTGCTGCGCTCGGCCTGCACCCGCCTCGCTGGCGCCCGACCCGGTAGCGGTCGCCGCAGTGCCGGGGCCTGCTGCGCCGGGCGTGGCGGCAGTCAGCAGGCCGCTGCCTGGTTCGGCCGGGTTGACTGTTCGGCTGCCGCTGCCCGTACCTGCGCTGCCCTGCGCGCTGGGCGCAGGCGTCCGCACCGCACTGGGCGCGCCTTGCACGGTGCCCGGCCGAGCCAACTGGGCCTGAGCAGGCGACGCGTTTTCCGTCGCTGCCACACGCCCCTGCCCGCTGCTACGCGGCACGGGCGCGGCCAGCGCGGCGGTGGGCTGCCCGCCCCGACTGGCGCTGCTGCCGGGCTGGGCCTGGGGCACCGCGCTCGCGGCCAGGAGTGCGATTTGATCGGGCGATCCCGACTGCCGCGCCAGTCCATCCTGCGGCGCCTGACTGCCGCCACGCAAGCTGGCCGCGCCCCCCTGGCGTGCGGCCTGACGGAATTCCGGCTGCGCGGCCTGTGCCTGCGGCACCGGACCGGCGAGGGTCACGGGTCCATCCTCGCGGTCCTCGCCCGGTTGCGAGGGCGCGGCGGCGGCACGCGCACTGGGTTGCGGGGTGCTGCCCAGGCTGGGCAGCGGCGCAACCGGGCTGGCCTCGGCGCTGCCGCGTTGCAGGCTCGTCTCGCCCGAACCGGTTGGCACGGCGACACTGGGCTGCGGGGATTGACTCAAGGCTTGTTTGCTCGGAGCCGACAGTCCCGCAACTTCACGCGGCGCCGGCGCACTGAGCCCACGCTGCCCCTGCCCCTCTTGCTCATCGTGCGTCTGGCTGGGCGGCAGCTGCACCACGGACACCGTGCTTTGCATGGGCTGGAACGCCTCCGGCTGGATTTGCGCCAGTTGGGGGCGCACGGACTGGGCCAGCGGGCGCTCGACTTTCACCAGGGCGCGCAAACGTGCCGCCTTTTCGGGCTGGCTGGACAACTGTTCCGGCGAATCCTGCTCGAGCATCACCTCGACTTCGATCTGCTCGCTGGGAATGCTGCGCATCACCAGCCAGGGCGCAATCAGCAGCAGCGCCAGAATGTGCAGGACGAGCGAAATAGCCAGTGGCGCACCGTCACGCCGCAGCCAGGGAAAACGTTCAGCGTGCGCCATCAAGCCGGTCGGAAGAGGTCACGAAGGACAGCCGGGTGATGCCGGCGCGGCTGACCGCCGCCATCACCACGGCAATGCTGCCGTAGTCGACGCGGTAATCGGCCTTCAGTTGCACGCTCAACTCGGGGTTATCCGCCAGCAGGGTTTTCAGACGCGTCTCCAGATCATCGCCCGCAACCTGGTCCTGGTCGACATAGACCTGACCTTCGGCGTCGATAATCAATTCGACTTTCTTGACCGGAAGCAGTTTCGCCACCGGAGCGGTCTTGGGCAGGTTGACCGGCACCGCCTGCAGCAGAAAGGGCGCGGTCACCATGAAAATCACCAGCAGCACCAGCATCACGTCGACCAGCGGCGTGACGTTGATTTCGCTCATCGGCGTGTAATCGGATTGGGGCAGCAAGGCCATGGCTTATTGACCCTCGGCTTTTTTGCTCTCGCCGCGACCGGTTTCGCCGCGGTAAGGCGTCTTCATCACCAGGTGCAGAAAATCGGTGGCGAACTGGTCAAGCGCCGCGACCGAGGTGCGGACCCGACGTACGCCGTAGTTGTAGGCCAGCACCGCCGGGATCGCAGTGGCGATACCGAACCCGGTGGCCATCAAGGCCTCGCCCACCGGGCCGGCGACGACTTCGAGACCCGCCGAACCGGTAATACCGATCTCCCTGAGCGCATTCATGATGCCCCACACGGTGCCGAACAGACCGACGAAGGGGGCGGTGCTGCCGATGCTGGCCAGCGCCATCAGGCCGTATTCCTTTCGGTGCTGGATTTGCTGCAGCTCGCTTTTCAGCGTGCGCTCGAGGATGTCCTTGCGGTCGCCCAGGCTGTCGAGACTGAGGCTTGCACCCTGGGTTTGCACGAGTGCTTTAAACCCCGCGACGGTCAATCCGGCCATGTCGCCGCGATGTGCGCGGGCGATCGCCGCCCCTTCGTTCAGGTCCTTGGCGGCCCAGAAGGCCTGCTTGAAGCTTGCATCCTCCCGGCTGCCACGGGTGTTCCGCCAGACTTTGGACAGGATCAGCATCCAGGTCACGACCGAAAACACAAACAACACCCCGAGGGTGAGATTGACTGCGACGGATTGGGTGATATACGACATGCGAGAGAACCTCAGTTGACGGGCATGTGCTAAATATAGGCACACACCATAATTTGAGTTTATTAACGGTAACTAATAAACAAGGTCATTTTAACCCGGCGGACCCCCCAGACGGAATGCTCGGCCCAGGTTCCCCTAAGTTGCGTCAGGGAATTTTGGTTATGATGACGCAAAAAACCCCACCCCGGATTGCAAGCTACCGCCATGCGTGATACCGCTGTTCTGCTGATTTCCTGCCCTGACCAGAAAGGACTGGTCGCGGCCATTGCCGATTTTCTGCTGTTGCACAATGCCAACATCCTGCATGCCGACCAGCACCAGGACGCCGAACTGAAGCTGTTCCTGATGCGTGTGGAATGGGAACTGACGGATTTCAACCTCGATCTGGCCGATTTCGCGACGGCCTTCGGACCCATCGCCACCCGTTTCGGGATGACCTGGCGGCTCGCCGAATCGAGCCGCAAGCCGAGACTGGCGGTGTTCGTGTCGAAGTTCGATCATTGCCTGGCCGACCTGCTCTATCGCTATCAAAGCGGCGAACTGCATTGCGAGTTGCCGATCATCCTCAGCAACCACGAGGACACGCGCTGGCTGGCCGACGCCTACCGCGTGCCCTACCAGCACCTGACGGTGCAGAAGGACGCCAAGCACGAGGCCGAGCAGATGCAAATGGCGATCCTGCGCGACCAGAAAATCGATTTCATCGTGCTGGCGCGCTACATGCAGGTGCTGTCGGCGGATTTCATCCGCCACTTCCCCAGTCGCATCATCAACATCCACCATTCCTTCCTGCCTGCATTCCACGGTGCCAAGCCCTACCATCGGGCGTTCGAGCGCGGGGTGAAACTGATCGGCGCGACAGCGCACTACGTCACCGAAACGCTGGATGACGGTCCGATCATCGAACAGGACGTGGCGCGCATTTCGCACCGCGACAGCCTCGACGACCTGGTCAAGAAAGGGGCGGATCTTGAGAAAGTGGTGCTGTCGCGCGCGGTGAAATGGCACCTCGACAACCGCGTACTGGTGTATGCCAACAAGACCGTCGTATTCGACTGAACCGATGCTGACACTCAATGTGCCCGACAGCGACCTCGGGCTGCAACATCCCGTCGAGACCCGGCCAAAAACGATCAGTGCATGGCTGGAACGCCTGCCTTTTGCCAGCCCGGCAGACGCTGCCCAGCTGATGGTCGTGGCCCTGTATGCACTCAACCGTTACACGCTGGGCGCGGACGAACGCCTCGCGTTGCTGGCACTGTACCGCCCGGCGGTTGCGCGCGTCGCCGCCAGTCTGGAAGCACAGTTCGCCGACGCGGGCGTACCGCCTCACGCCCAGCAAAGACAAATCGGCGCGCTGCTGCGCGAACTGCGGGTCGAGCACAGCATCGGCTACAAGCAAATCCTGCTGGCCATGGCCGACCGGCGTTTCGGCCGAGCCAGCCCCAGACGCACGGCCGAAGTCACCGCGCGATTGCTGGCGACCCTGCGCGATATCCAGACCGCCTGCTATCTGACCTACACCCCGCTCCCGCCCGGTCTGTGGCAGGAAATGCACCAGATTCACACGTTCGCCCAAGCCTCCAATCTGGCTGACAACGCGGTGGACGATACCATTCCGCCCGGCCTGGCCTACAGTCAGGCCCTGCTGATCGCGCTGGCAGATCCGCCCCGCATGAGTCATGCCGAACTGGTCCACACCCGACTGTACCTGGATCAGTTCGCCGCGCTGGCCATGCTCACCTCCGCCCCGGTTGCAGGCCACTGCGGCTTTGCCATCCATGCCGAAGGGGATGTGGCGCCGAGTCATTTTGTGTCCGGCGAGACGAACAGCGGCCTCTGGCTCGACACCAATGCGCTGTGTCGCCACCTGCACAAAACCGCACTGCGCTTGCGTCTCGGTGAGACGCCCGATCGCGTCGGCCTGCCGCCGGAGATGGAGGGCGAACTGAGCCTGAGGCTGTGCAAACGCCTGCTCAAACAGTGGAGCGCGGGTGCGCAGCGTACGTTCAGGCGTCATCCCACCGCCGACAATGCGGTGCTGATGGTCGCCGGTGTAAGCGCCATTCACCGCTTGCTGGAAAGGGCACCGCAAACCGCGCAGTTCGAGCCGGATGAAGGGGACAGTCTGCCGATCCATGACGTCGAACCCGTGTTCGCCGCGCCGGCCGCCATCAACATCACCCAGTGGGCAGTCAGCAACGATAGTGCATCCGGCCTCGCCCTGATCGGCACGCCTGACGCCCCGCTGAATCTGAAAGTGGGCGACCCGCTGGTGCTGCGCGCCGACGATACTGCGATGTGGTCGCTGGGGGTGATCCGCTGGATCCGCATGCACGATGCACAGCTGGTCGGGCTTGGCATCGAACGGCTGTCGCCGCAGGTTCAGCCAGTGTGGGTGCGCCCCCTGCGTAACCACAGCAAGACCAATCCACAGGCAGCGCTGTTTGCTCCCGGCGTGGCGGCACTCAAGCAACCTGATCGCCTGCTGCTGCCGCGCCACCTGTATGAGGTTGGCATGGACGCCGAAATCTGGCAGCCGCCGCAGCAATACAGCCTCACCTTTGGCCGGTGCCTGGAACATACACCAAGCTTCGATTTGATCGATTTCACTCTTTTTGCAAACGAGCACGCATGACCGAGATTCTTGTTTTGTATTACAGCGCCGGCGGTAGCGTGCGCGAGATGGCGCAACTGGTTGCGCGCGGCATCCACCAGGTCGCCGGCGCCTCCGCCCGCGTACGAACCGTGCCGCCGGTGGCGCCCCGCACCCAGGTGGCCGAGCCGCCGGTGCCGGATGAAGGCGCGCCCTACGTCGAACCGGCCGATCTCGAACAGTGTGCCGGACTTGTGCTCGGCTCGCCCACCCGCTTCGGCAACATGGCCGCACCGCTGAAATATTTTCTCGACACCACCGGCGCGCTGTGGGCCAAGGGATCGCTGGTCGGCAAACCCGCCGCCGTGTTCACCTCCACCGCCAGCCTGCACGGCGGCCAGGAAACCACCCTCACCAGCATGATGCTGCCGCTGTTGCACCACGGCATGCTGATCGTCGGCCTGCCCTACACCCTGGCCGAGGTGAACCACACCGCCAGCGGCGGCACCCCCTACGGCGCCAGCCACTGGGCCGGCCCGGCGGACGACAAGCCGCTGACCGACGATGAACGCGCACTGTGCATCGCCCTCGGCAAGCGGCTGGCTGAAACCGCGGTCAAACTTTCCTGATGAAGGCGCTACAACACACCGCGAGCGCGAGCCTGATCGCGCTGATCTTCCTGTGCGTGGCGTGGGAGCTGTGGCTGGCGCCCATCCGCCCCGGCGGCTCCTCACTGGTATTCAAGGCGCTGCCTTTGCTGTTGCCGCTGATGGGCATCCTCAAGGGCCGCCGCTACACCTACCAATGGGCGCCGATGCTGGTGCTGGCCTATTTCACCGAAGGCGTGGTGCGCGCGTGGTCGGACAAGGGCCTGTCGGCCTGGCTCGCCGGCGCCGAGGTGGTGCTGTCGGTGGTGTTCTTTTTCGCCGTGATCTATTACGCCAAACTGAGCGCGCCGTCGCGGCAGGTGTAATAAAACAGGGCTCAGGGGTCAGGGATTATAGGGCGCGGCCTTGTCCGCTCACCCCCTGAATCCTGATCCCTGGAGCATTCACACCTGCGGGTGCGCCCGCTCGCGCTTGCTGTGCAGCTTGTTTAGCCCGTGCAGGTAGGCCTTGGCCGACGCCACCACGATGTCGGTGTCAGCCCCCTGGCCGTTGACCACGCGGCCGTCCAATGCCAGCCGCACCGTCACCTCGCCCTGCGAATCGGTGCCGCTGGTGATGTTGTTGACCGAATACAGCAGCAGGTCGGCGCCGCTGTTGACCACGGATTCGAGCGCCTTGAAAGCGGCGTCGACCGGGCCGGAGCCGTCTCCTTCCGCCTGCTTTTCGGC
>JBPPMF010000131.1:0-5511 GCA_051305915.1 Thiobacillus sp.
CAGCGAAATCCCCGCGATCAGGCCGACGTCATTCCACACCAGTTTGGACGGCAGTTCATTGATGTAATACACATCGGCCGGGAACAGGTCCATGCCGGCCATACGTTCGATGATGGGCACCACGGTCTCAAGATTTAGCGCCAACAGCACGCCGCTGCCCACACCGAGCATCGTCCCGAACACGCCGATGAAGCTGCCCTGCACCATGAAGATTTTCATGATCGAACCGGGTTGCGCGCCGAGGGTGCGCAGGATGGCGATATCGGATTGCTTGTCGGTCACCGCCATCACCAGGGTGGAAACGATGTTGAACGCGGCGACGGCGACTATCAGCAGCAGGATCAGGAACATCATGCGTTTTTCGATCGCCACGGCGCGGAAGAAATTGGCGTGGCTTTTGGTCCAGTCGGTGAGGTAGTAGTGACCGCTGAGGCTTTGCGACAATTCCTGCGTCACGAAGGGCGCCCGAAACAGCTCCTTCAGTTTCAGGCGCACGCCCGACACATCCTCGTCCAGACGCAGCAGCTTCTGCGCGTCCTGCAGATGGATCAGCGCCAGCCCCGAATCGTATTCGAACATGCCGGCCTCGAAGATGCCGGTGACGGTGAACTGCTTGACGCGCGGCATCACCCCGGCCGGGGTGATGTTGCCCTGCGGCGTGAGCAGAACCAGCTTATCGCCAGGATACACATTGAGTACGCGGGCGAGTTCGCCGCCGAGGATGATGCCGAACTCACCAGCTTGCAGATCGGTTAGTTTTCCAGCCTTCATAAACTGCGAAAAATCGGCGACCTGGCTTTCCATTTCAGGCAATACGCCGCGAATGATTGCGCCGCGGACCATGTCACCGTTGGCCAGCATGCCCTGCGCGTTGACATAGGGCGCGCCGGACAGTACGTCCTTATTCTGTTCCGCCTGCGCCAGCACGTCGCGCCAGTCGGACAGACGCTCCGCCGGGCCGCTGATTTCCAGGTGCGCCGCGACGCCGAGAATGCGCGTGCGTAATTCTTCCTGGAAACCATTCATCACAGAAAGCACCACGATCAACGCCATCACCCCCAGCGCGATCCCCGCCATGGCAACGATAGAGATGAAGGAAATGAAATGGTTGCGGCGCTTGGCGTGGGTGTAGCGCAGGCCGATCAGAAGCTCAAAGGGAAGCAAAACATAACTCACGGATGGAATTGCCAGAGTATGCCACAGGCCCTCACTCGCCCAGCAGGTGCTGCACCACGCTGCGCGTCTGCGCGCCACGCCGGTGCTCAAAAACATAGATGCCCTGCCAAGTGCCGAGCAGCGGTTTGCCGTCGGCGACCGGGATCGCCAGATGGGTTTGCGTCAGTGCCGCGCGTACGTGCGCCGGCATGTCATCCGCACCTTCCAGCGTGTGTTCGTAGATCGGGTCGCCTTCCGGCACCAGCCGCGACAGAAACCGCTCCAGATCGGTCTGCACCGTCGGATCATGGTTTTCCTGGATCAGCAGGCTCGCCGAGGTGTGGCGAATATACAATGTGAGCAGTCCCTGCAGGATGCCACTGGCCTGCACCCAGTCACACACCTGCGGGGTGAACGCATACAAGCCCTTGCCGCGGGTGGGAACCGTGATTTCATGGAATGCCTGGCGCATGGCCGACATTCTAGCGAATCCGCTTTGCTACACTCGGCCCATGCTGCTGCTCATCCCCCATTTATTTCCCTCCGCACGCCTGCTGGAAACGGCCGCGCAGGATCTGCGCCTGCCCGCGCTGGAGACCCTGTTGGCGCGCGGGACCCGCCAAGCTTGCACGACTGAGGGGTGGAGGCCGCTTTATGTCAGGCCCTGGGCATCGCGCGGCAGCAGGACTGGCCGCTTGCGCCAATTAGCCTGCAAGCCGACGGCGGCCAGCCCGGAACGGATTACTGGCTGCGCGCCGACCCGGTGCATTTCAGCGTGATGCGCGACCGCATCGTGTTGGCTGGCAGTCATGGCCTCGACCTCTGCCGGGCCGAGGCCGATGAACTGGCCGCCAGCATTGCAGCGCATTTTGAGGCCGAATTCAGCCCACAGCCGCTGCACCCGCAGCGCTGGTATCTGCGCCTGCCTACGACACCGCAACTTGCCACCACGCCGCTGTCGTGCGCGATGGGGCGCGACATCGACCCCTTGCTGCCGCGCGGCCTTGACGCCTCGCGTTTTCGTTCGTTGCTCAACGAGCTGCAAATGCTGCTACACGATCATCCGGTCAATCAGGCACGCGAGATGCGCGGCCAATTGCCGGTCAATTCGCTGTGGCTGTGGGGGGGCGGCACGCTGCCGCAGATGCAGCCGCACGCATTACGCGTCGTCACCGACAATGCGGATGCAATAGCGCTCATTCAATTTGTCGGCGCGACCCGCATCCCCGCAGATGCGTACTCCGACCAGGACGACCCCGATGTTGTGGTGCTTGAAACCCTGGTTGCCGCAGGACAAGTGGGGGATGCTTTCGGCTGGCGCGAAGGCGTGCGCGCAGTGGGCGAACAGCTTCAAGCATGGATGCAACGCGGCCGGCCCTTCATCCTGGCCGACCCGGTCAGGGGATTGGCTTATGCCTGGCGCAAGGCGGATCGATATAAATTTTGGCACCGACGCGTCGGCTTCAAGAGCGCGGCGGGATAGCCCGAGCGGGGGGGCGCCGCCTCAGCAGTCCGGTTCGGTCAATGCAAGCTGTTGCGTCGGCATCGCCCCTGGCACGTTTTCGATGCAGCGGCAGGCGGCAGCACGCTCGTGGAGCAGTTCGGCATGCTGCCGCTGCAGGGACGCCAACACCTGGCTCTGCCCCTTGGTACGCAATGACTTCACCTGCCGGCTGTCCTGCCGGCATACCTGCTCGGTCATCAATAGCACCGG
The DNA here is from genome assembly GCA_051305915.1 of Thiobacillus sp. GTDB lineage: Bacteria > Pseudomonadota > Gammaproteobacteria > Burkholderiales > Thiobacillaceae > Thiobacillus. The sequence goes on from JBPPMF010000131.1 coordinate 2,870, forward strand.
CTAGTCACCGCGGCACATTGCCATATCTGGGCCCACTGCCTGCAGCCCCGGAGAACTGATGGCCGCTGCCAGAAAAATCAAGCTTGATGTCGTTCGGTACATGGCTTCTCCCAAATGTCCTCGCATCCTGCCGCTGGAATGTGAAAGCTTCATGAATAGACAAGCATGGGATGTGCCAATGCGCATCTTGCATCAAACCGGCATCCTTCAAGGGATTCCGTATTTAGACGCAATCTGGCGCGCACTTAAATTGAGCATATCGCGTGTCGCCGCACCGGATTGCAGCATCTTCAGACCGGGCTTGCCCACAGATCGTGTTCGTCAGCCTCGTCGACGCGCACCTTAAGGCGCGTACCCGGCGCCAGATCGAAGACGCCTTCCAGATACACCACGCCATCGATTTCCGGGGCGTCGGCATGGCTGCGTGCGAGCGTACCCACCTCATCTTCCTCGTCGACGATCACTTCGATTTCGCGGCCAATCTTGGTTGCAAGCCGGGCTGCAGAGATTTTCGCCTGCACTTCCATGAAGCGTTCGAGGCGTTCTTCCTTTAGGTCTTCCGGTACGGCGTTAGGCAGTTCATTGGCTACCGCACCTTCGACCGGCGAATACTTGAAGCAGCCGACGCGATCAAGCTGGCCTTCCTTAAGGAAGGCCAGCAATTCCTCGAACTCGGCATTTGTCTCGCCAGGAAATCCGACGATGAAGGTCGAGCGCAGCGTGAGATCGGGCACCGCACTGCGCCAGGATTGGATGCGTTCGAGGGTCTTTTCCACGGCACCGGGTCGTTTCATCAATTTCAGAATGCGCGGGCTGGCATGCTGAAACGGGATATCGAGATAGGGCAGGATAATGCCGTCGGCCATCAGCGGAATGACGTCGTCGACGCTGGGATAGGGATAGACATAGTGCAGCCGTACCCAGGCACCTAGGCCTCCCAATGCCCCCGCCAGTTCGGTCATGCGGGTTTTCAGCGGGCGACCGTTCCAGAACCCGGGACGATATTTCACGTCGACACCGTAGGCGCTGGTGTCCTGCGACACCACCAGCAATTCCTGTACGCCGGCGCCGACCAAGGCTTCCGCCTCGCACATCACCTCGCCGATGGGGCGGCTTACCAGATCGCCGCGCATCGACGGAATGATGCAGAAGGTACAGCGGTGATTGCAGCCCTCGGAAATCTTCAGGTAGGCATAATGGCGCGGGGTCAGTTTGATGCCGCCTGGCGGGACCAGGTCTTCGAACGGGTCGTGCGGCTTGGGCAGCGCCGTGTGTACCGCCGCCATCACTTCGTCCAGCGCATGCGGTCCGGACACCGCCAGCACCTTCGGGTGTGCCTCGCGGATAACATCGCCTCTGGCCCCAAGACAACCGGTCACGATTACTTTGCCGTTTTCCGCCAGCGCCTCACCGATCGCCTCAAGCGATTCCTGCACCGCCGCATCAATAAAACCGCAGGTGTTAACCACGACCACATCGGCATTGTCATAACTGCCGACGATGCCATACCCTTCGGCACGCAACTGGGTCAGGATGCGCTCGGAATCGACCGTCGCCTTCGGGCAGCCGAGGGAAACGAATCCCACGGTCGGCGTGCGGGCGGGCTTTGCTTTGGTTGCCATGACGTTCAATCCTGATGGAGCTTGAGATGTATATCGTAGCGATTGGCTGGGCTTATGTGATTCTGATGATGGCGGTCACCGCCAGCAGCATCGGCAAATCGCTGGCTATCCTGATCTTTCTGGGCGTGTTGCCGATTGCGCTGTTTGTTTACGTGGCTGATGCTCCACGCCGACGGCGTCGCTCAATGGCCATTGCCGATCAGAGTGCCGACCAGCGCAACGCTGCCGATTCCCATCCCGATGAGCGCAAGTTGTAGCAGGGTCGACCTGATTTCCGCGCGCTTGTGCAGCCCGGGGATCAGATCCGACATGGCGACATACAGCATGCTCGCCGCCGCCAGGCCAAGCAATGCCGGCGTCCAGCCTTCCAGCATCGACAGCGCGAAATACCCCAGCAACGCGCCCACCATGGTTGCCACTCCGGTCAGAAAGTTCAGCAGCAACGCCTGCGTTCGCGTATAGCCCGAATGTAGCAGGATCAGAAAGTCGCCAATTTCTTGGGGAATTTCGTGAGCGATGATCGCCAGCGCAGTGACCACGCCCAAGCGGAAATCAACCAAAAAAGCACCTGCAATAATGATGCCGTCGACAAAGTTATGGAAAGTATCGCCGACAGTGATCATCAGACCAGACCGGCCATGGTCATGGCCGTGCTCATTAAGGCCATGCGCCTCGCAAACCTCGTGGTGACAATGCCGCCACAGCACCAGCTTTTCCAGTAAAAAGAACAGCAAAATGCCGCCCAACAGTGCTTTCGCCACTATTTCGATGTTGCCATCTTTCATGGCAACTGCTTCCGGCAGCACCTCCAGAAGCGCCGCACCCAGCAAAGCGCCAATGGCATAGCTCACCAGCACCGGCACCCAACTGGGGCGTGCTGACAAAGCCACTACCGCCGCCAGCAATAGGCTCAGCAGGCTCCCGGCGGCAGTCGCTATCAGAATGTGGGCAAGGGTCGACATGAGGAAACCGGGACAGCCAAGAAAGGGGGGGATTATACCGGGGGCAGTGCGTTCAGGC
>JBPPMF010000147.1:0-8851 GCA_051305915.1 Thiobacillus sp.
CGCTGCTGCGCTGGCAGCATCCGGAGCTGGGTTTGATCTCGCCGGCCGAATTCATCCCGATCGCGGAAGAAACTGGCCAGATCCTGCAAATCGGGGAATGGGTACTGCGCTGTGCGGTGCGGCAGATGAAAGCGTGGACGGAAGCCGGCCTCGCGCCGATGGTGATGGCGGTGAACCTGTCCGCCGTCCAGTTCCGCCACCCGCACCTGCCGGAGCTAATCACGCAGATTCTCGAAGAAGAACAACTGGCACCGCATCATCTGGAACTGGAACTGACCGAAGGGGTAGCGATGGAGGACGCGCCTGCGGCCATCGCGGTGATGGATCTCCTGCACGCGCGCGGCGTCCGCATGTCGATCGACGATTTCGGCACCGGCTATTCCTCACTGAGCTATCTCAAGCGCTTCAAGGTTTACAAGATCAAGATCGACCAGTCCTTTGTGCGGGATATAGGCAAGGACCCGGAAGACCGGGCCATCGTCTCCGCCATCATCAGCCTGGCGAACAGCCTGGGCCTACAAACAATCGCCGAGGGCGTCGAAACCGAAGAACAACTGGCGTTCCTGACACAACAGGGGTGTAACGACGCGCAAGGCTACTACTTCAGTAAGCCGCTGCCGCCCGAAGAGTTCATGGCCTTCGTTCAGACCGCTCGATTCGGCCTAGACGGCGCCGCAAGCTGAACCAGGAATTTCCCCTCACCAGCGGACGGGTCAGCGGATACCCCTCCTGCTCCCGTTTGAGGAGGGTTTGCAGCCGATCTCCAGCCCACAGGCGTTGCGGAACGTTTTGGCGCGGCTTTCGATACGATTGGAACGAAATTGGCGATTGACTTCGCCGCGGCGTTAAAGATCCTCCCGGAAGTGCCGTTGAACTGCCCGTGCTTATCCTTTATCCTTCTTCGGCGCAGAACTCAGAGGCAGTCGCAGCCTCGGTTTACACTTATACCAACCCGCTCCGGCCTGAACTCCGGACAAGCAAAGAACCAACCCGGCAACATCACGCCAGCTCAAAAAACATGGGGAATACAACAGAATGTACAACATGAAAACAATCAAAGGCCTGCTGCTTGCCGGGCTGATTGGAACAAGCGGAATACTGACGGGATGTGGCGGGGGGAGCGGCGCCGGCACACCATCGTATTGGACGATCGACGTGCGGGCGGACGCCCCACAACTGCCGATCAATATCGCGAACGTCGGGCCGAGTATTGGCGGCCGTTACACCACCACACTGTATGTCGACGTGAAAGATGCCGCTGGCCGCCCAGTTCCGGGCGGTGAAGTAGGCTGTTCTCATGTAGGCGGACTCGATACGGGTGATCTCTTCTACCTGGACGGCGACTCAACTCACCAAACGACGGAAACCATAGATGGCGTTGAAATCACCACGCCCAATGCGTACCGCGCCGTGACCCAGACGACCAACTCGGGCGTGGCAACTTTCCATTTTCATGCCTCCGATGTGGTTGGCCCGGCCACCGTACGCTGTACCGTGACCGACGCTGGCAATGTTGTTCGCTCGGATGAAGTGACGATACAGGTGGGTAGCAATACATCCAGTGGCAAGGTTTCCCAGGTTGTGTTTGATCGTTCCGGCCCAAACTACCTGTTCGTACAGGGTTTCAACGGCCCGACACAACTCCAGTTGCAGGTCAATGTGGTGGATGAGGCGGGGCAGCCGATCGTCAATTTCCCCGCCGGGGTCAACAATCTGCAGCTACGCATCGTTCCCGACCCGGCATCGCTAGCCGATGACGACGCGACTTTGCGCGGTGTCAACGCCTCCGGCCAGGCTGTTGCCGGCGCGTCGATCCATATCAGGAGCATCAATGGTCAAGCCCAGTTCACCCTGGTCAGCGGCAGCACGGCCGGCCCGATCCTGATCGAGGTATTGACCGACCGTGCCGACAATGATGTCGGAAATGGCATCACAGAAGCCATATATAACTATGTCGCCATCTCGGCGGTAACATCGGCGCCGACGCAAGCGCCGACCCCGACGCCCCTGGCGATCAGCACCGACAACCCGCCCGCAGCTGTGGCCAACATTCCTTATGGCACGCTGCTCGAAGCCACCGGTGGCTCGGCGCCGTACACATGGTCACTGGTGACTCCGGGTGCGCTCCCGACGGGACTCTCGTTGAACACAACCGGGGTAATTTCCGGGACGCCGTTTGGCGGCACCAGCGGCACCTATAACTTCGTGGTTCAACTCAAGGATGCCCAGGGCACCACGCTGCAGAAATCGATGGCGATTGACTACACGGCGCTGACTCCGGTTCCGACCGCACCGACGATCGGTGTCACCACGCTCTCAGCAGGCACCGTGGGTGCGCTCTACAACTCGCTGGTCACCGCATCAGGTGGCACGGCGCCTTACACCTGGAGCGTGGTGGACGGTACCTTGCCGCCTGGCTTGAGCCTTAGCGCCAGCGGTGTAGTGAGTGGGATTCCGACTGCAGCGGGTAATTACACCTTCGTGCTGACGGTTGCCGGTGCAGGCCTGTCCTCCAGCAGAAGCGTAACCATGACGGTGAACCCCGCTTCAACGGCCGCACCGGTGATCCAGACAGTGTCACTGCCGGCAGCCAAGTTTGATACGCTGTATGCGGCTCAGCTCAACGCGGTGGGTGGTACGCTGCCCTACACCTGGACGGTCGACCAGTTGCCAGCCGGCTTGGCTTTGGATGCCGGTACCGGCGTTATCGACGGCACGCCGTTGGGGGCTGGCACCTTCACTTTCACCGTAACGGTAACGGCGACCGGAGGGGCTTATTCCACCAAAAACTTCACCCTGACCATTAGCCCATAAAGCCTGGACAGAGAAAAAAACCCGCCACTGGTCGTGGCGGGTTTTTTTTGCCCAAGTTCCGGCGTTTACCCATTGCAGACAGAATAGAGGCGTCGCCCGTTTACCGCCCCATCAATGCTATTCATCGCTTGAAGGTGGCCTACCCCATGCTCGCCCCAGCCCGCCAAGCTGCACATGCACAGCGTCTTGTTATGGTTTTATACATGGTCTAGTATGAGACCATGATTACGCTGAATCTGAACCAGGCCAAAGCCCACTTATCCGAATGCATCGCCCAAGCCGAAGCTGGGGAGACGGTGGTCATCTGCAAACGGAACAAGCCCGTGGCCGAGCTCCGCGCGATTCCCCAACCGCAAAAGAAGCCACGCCCTATCGGGCTGCTCAAAGGACAGTTTTCCGTGCCGAAGGCATTTTTTGAGCCGCTGCCGGATGAAATCATCGCCGCATTCGAGGGGCGCGGGGGTTGAACCGCTACCTCCTGGATACATGCACGTTTCTCTGGCTGGTTGCAGGCAGCGACGCGCTCTCCAAAGCGGCAAGGGAAATCATCCGCAATCCCGATAACGAGGTTTTTCTCTCTGTGGTGAGCGCTTGGGAAATTGTGGTTAAACACGGCATTAACAAGCTACCGTTGCCACAAAAACCTGACCTGTTCGTGCGCCGCCAGCGCGAAGACCACATGCTGGCAAGTTTGCCCTTGCTGGAAGCGCATGTGTTGACACTGATCAAGCTGCCGGGCATTCATCACGACCCGTTTGATCGAATGCTGGTATGCCAGGCGGTGGCTGAAGGTTTGACGGTTCTGACACCGGACGAAGCTATCAGCCAATATCCCGTTCGTACGGTGTGGTAGGGCTCAGCGTAAATACCCCTCCTGCTCCAGCTTGAGGAGGATTTGCTGTACTGCTTCGTCAATGCCCATACCGGTGGTATCGATCGCAAGCTCCGCGGTTTCCGGCACCTCGTAGGGGTCGGATACGCCGGTGAACTCGGGGATCAGGCCCGCGCGCGCCTTGGCATACAGACCCTTGCGATCGCGTGATTCGCAGGTCTCGATCGGCGTGGCGACGTGAATTTCGACGAAGCCGCCGACCGCTTCGATCATGGCGCGCACGTCGCGGCGAGTCTGGCGATAGGGCGCAATGGGCGCGCAAATGGCGATGCCGCGATTCTTGGTGATTTCGCTCGCGACAAAACCGATCCGCCGCACGTTGATATCGCGGTGCGCCTTGGTGAAGCCAAGCTCGGAAGAGAGATTGCGGCGCACGATATCGCCATCGAGCAGCGTCACGCAACGGCCGCCCATTTCCATCAGGCGTGCGGCAAGTGAACGTGCCAAAGTCGATTTGCCCGCACCCGAAAGACCCGTAAAAAACACAGTAAAACCCTGCCGTTCGCGCGGCGGGGTTTGCCGGTGCAACTCGGACAGCACTTCGGGAAAGCTGTACCAGTCCGGAATTTTCAACCCGGCCTGCATACGGCGCTGGAACTCCACGCCACTCAGGGTGAGCAGTCGCGCATTGGCTGGGGCATCGGATTCTGGCAGGTGCTCGGCACGATCCTCCACATACACCATGCGCGGATAGGCAATGAGCTTGACCCCAATGGTATCCGCACGCTCAGCCAAGGGCAGATCACCGTCGACCTCGGTTAGATCTGCGCCGCGCCGGAAATCGCCGTCTGGCTGGTGTTCGCCGCCAGCAATCAGCAGGGCGCAGCCGTAGTTGCGTGCAACGATGGTCCGAAGCAAGAGTGCACGCGCACTGGCCTCACGCGGCGGGGCGGGCAGCAGCGATAACTGGGTGGAGGCGGCGGGAAAGCGTTCCCGCACGGCGAGGAAACTCCGCACCAAGCCAAAATAAGCCGGCGCATCGGTAATGTCGCCTCCCGCCTGCGGATGCAGCAACAGATTGGCTTCGTTTGCAATCGCACTTTTCAGGCAGAACTCGAACTGTGCGCGGTGCATCGGCTGGCGCGCCTGCCAGGCCACCACGCGGCGCCAGCCACGCCGGGCAAACAGCGCCCGCAGTTCGGCCGGGGTAGCGCGCAAGCCAGAAAAATCGGGGTGCGGCGGCAATGCCACACCTTCAACCGCGCCGCCCAGATGCCGGGTGCCCCCCTCGTCCCACACGTCGCTCACCGTCAACACCGCGAGCATGAAGCCTTCTCCATCCCGCAAAGCGACGCGATCCCCAGGCTTCAGTTCGCCCGCGAGCTTTTGCTGGCTGCTCAGCGTGACAGGCAGCGGCCAGAACGTGCCGTCGTCCAGTTGCTGCCGGGTTTCAACCTGTTCGCATTGCGCACGCGTCATGAAACCGGCAAGCGGCGAGTAGGCGCCGGACATCAGCATTTCAAGCTCGCACTGCTGCTGCCAGCCGAGGTCGAGGGAAGGCAGGCCAAAAGCTGCCTGTTTCAGCGCATCGCCCCTGACCGGGTCGATCAGGTTGACGAGGATGCCACCGTAGGGTGCGATCAGTTGATTCATGTCTGCTCGGGGTAAAAGCCGCGTTAAATAAAAGTCTGGAAAAACAAAGCGACAAACCGGCCAAGTTCGGCTTCCGGCAAATGGTTGATGCCGGCAGCCCCCTTGCGCCCACCGCCGCTGTCGAACTGGCTGCACAATTCATCGGCGCCCGACCGGGCCAGCTGTGGAGCGCGCACGCTGACAACATAGCCCCCCTCCGGTTTGGCGGTGAGCACGGCATGTGCCTGCGCAGGCGACTCGACTGCCAACTGATTGCCGAACACGCCTGAAATCCGCCGCGCCCATTTTTCGGCGGGCAGCATGAAAATGCGGCCCGATGCGCGCGACTCCGCGGCATTCACAGCCACGGCGCGTGCCATGTCTTCCTGATAGCCGGCTTTCAGCGTTTGATAGGCCGGTGATTCAGCGATGAAGCCGAATGGATCGGTAAACGGACGCAACTGGCGATACAACTCGGCCGGGTCGAAAAACAGGTCGTCGAGCGTTTCGCCATAGCCGTTGTAATTGAGGCATTCGCCCAGCGACTGCAATTGCGCCAGCTGATTGGTAGACAGATTGAGCGGTACCGCAGCCTGCCGTGCGGCATCGGCCAGATTGTCGCCGAACGCGCCGGTCACCGCCCACGCCTGTTGACTGCCCTGCAAATACCGATTCACCAGCAAGCTGGTGCAAACATTGGCATCGGTGTCGATATGCGACTCGAAATGCGGATGGGCAGGGATGTCGCCCGGCTGGTGGTGGTCGAAATAGCGCACCTGCGCCCCCGCTTCGAGCACCCTGTCGAGCGCGTCACGATTTTTTGACAGCGCAATATCGAGCACCGTAATGCGGTCGCCCGCTTGGGCCTTGACCCGCTTCAGCAGACTGATATCACGTTTGGGTCCGGTGACCAGTTCGGAATCGGCGGGATCGGCCAGGCGCAACTGGTGCAAGGCACAGATGCCGTCGGCATCGCCGTTGAAAACGTCATAGTGCAAATTGATGGACTCCCATTTTTTAGTCTTGCACCGCACCTTCATGCCCTGCCCGGCGCGACTGGCCTGAACCCGATCTCCGCCTGCGCGGCAAGACCTTGCCACCCGAAATAAGCGCAATCGCCAGCAGCCAAAAGAACAGGAAATCCAGACGCGGCTCGTCGATGAGCGAATCCACCACGCCCACGATGAGAAAGGACGTCAGCGAAATGAGCAGGGTCAGCGCCATCGCATCATGGCCGGCCCGTCTCAGCAGTGTCAAGCCAGCTGCCGCCAGCAGCAGGATAAACGCGGCCAGCCCAATCCAGCCCTGCTCAAACAGGACATGAATGAAGAGATTTTTGACGTGCCAGGCGAGATGGCTGTCGGTAGAGAAAAACCATCGCTGCATGCCTTCCGAAAAATCACCATTGCGGACAAGATTGCGCCCGGCGTCATCAAGCAGGCTAACATTGTCCACGTCGATCAGGACGGTCTTGTCCTGATTGAACATCGAGAGCTTGACCGGCCGTTGGAGCAGACTGTCTGGCGGACCGAAGCGGTCTGTCTGGATAGATATTTCGTGACGTTGCCATTGGCCACCGCCCGACGAAATTTTTTGGGTATTCCATGCACAGGTGAAGGAATACAGCAGCGCCTTTTCGCACAACGGGAGCGTCAAGGCAGCGGAATCCGAGGATGATCGTACATCGAGTTGAAGACGATAGATGCGCCCCGGCTCGGCAGGCACCACCTGCTCGAAGTACAGCGACTCGCCGCCTCCCAGACGCAGAAACATGTTGTCGCCTTCTTGCGCAAAAGCATAGGTGGCGGGACGCGCCGGCGCGGATGAATACCAATAGAAGGCGGCAGGAAATGTGCCGGCCCCTGCGCCCCAAATCGGGTTGCCGGCCTGCGACAGGATATCGAGTGCGTCCTGCCAGTGCGCGGTACGTGTGCCGATGTCGGCCTGGATCGTCGCCAGGCGCGACTGGCTGAATTTGCCGGTTACGACCGGCCAGGCAACCAGTCCCGCTGCCACCAAGCCCACCAGCAGGATCAGGATGCCCGGGATGTTTTGTTTGCGGGTTTTCCAGATCAAGCGGGAGAGGCCCGCCAGGGTCAACAGGGTTGCCACGACAAAGGCGGCCTGGCCGCCGCGGGAAAACGTCACCATGACGCCATAGGCCGCCAGCGCGTACAGGCCGCCGGCAGCCAGCATCGCCCAGGCGCGCTTGCGCGGCCACGCCCACAACCAGACAAAAGGCGCGGCCAGCACTAGATACGCCTCGATCGACGCGCCGCCGATATGCATGCCTGGAAACGATCCAGTGATGCGGTAGTCCGTTTCGAAATTCCACAATCCGGAGAATGTCGCCCTTTCCCAAACGACATAGACCAACTCGAAAGCCAGGCCCAGCGTCATGCCCAGGGCCAGCCGTGCCGTGAATTGCCCGGAATGAGCGTGCCATTCGGCTTTGATCAAGGGCAGAAAAGCCAGCGCAAACGCCAGGCCCTTGACCGCGTGCAAGGCATGATAAGAACTGGTGTATTGAGTGAAAGCGTTCAAGTCCATCGGCGCCAGCGGCAACAAGCCGACCACCAGACCGATGCATGCCGAAGCGGCATAAGCCGCCAGCGGAATGCGCCCCGGCCAGGTCATGACAGGCACAACCCGTTCGCGAGCGTAGGCGACTGCCAGGATTAGCAAAAGCAGGGTATCGAATTCACTCCAGAACAAACGGCCGCTCAGGTAGGACAGATCGAGCAGGGGAAGCGCAGCAGGAACGACAATCAGCCAACTGCCTGACCAACGCCAGCAGATGGCTGCCAGTGCAAACAACAACAGCAAAGGTGCCCAGCCCAGGGGATAGCCCACCATGCTGAACAAGGCCGCAACCAGCAAACCCAATGCGACCAGCCGGTTGGACGGCGATGTGTGGGATTTCGCTTGGTCGGGGTTCGGCTTCGCATGCCATTCCGCTGCGTCTGCTTTGACCCGAGAAGAATCTGCCAACCTCCTTGTTGAGAACAGCCAGTTCAAGATCGCGTAACATCCGCCCGCCGCAGCCGCGGCTATCAGCAGATTGCTCGGGTCTGGATGCTGGCTCGGAACAAACAACTTGCCTGTTTCAATGATTGCAGCGGCCACTACAGCCATGAGCGCGGGAACCGCGGCCCCTTGCGGTTTATGCCATGCCATTTGACGCCACAGCCAGATGCCCACGCCAACGACACTGTAGAGCCCCAACTGGAACAGCAGACTAACCAGCGCCACTGCCTCGGACGTGTAGTAATGGTAATAAAATGGAATGAACCGTACCTCCGCCAGGCGCGTGATGGCCGCATCTGCACTCACCCAGGGTGCGTCGAACCATTGGTTAAGCCAGGCCAGCCCGAATGCGTAAGGCAGCACGGCCACCACAAGTCCGGCACGCACCCAGGGGCGCATGCGCTGGTGATTCCAGTGTCTGAACAGCGTCGGCATCCACGCGCCCAACACCACACCCACAGCGCGGGAAAATACCGACGCCCCCTGGCTGATGCCGGATGCAATGCCCAGTTGCAGAACCTCGATCGTCAACCCAAGCAATATGCC